>JAJQCO010000118.1:0-13626 GCA_021202655.1 Clostridiales bacterium
ATAAAAAACGAGGCGCAACCACCTTTTTGAAGGTTGGTTGCGTCAATTATATTCTACCTGTTGAAAAAATAAGCCGTCAAAAGCTATTGAATAAAAAGTATAGCATTCCTTTCCGACCAGAGCATAAAGTCTAAGCTGCACTTGCCAAAACATTTTCTAAATTGTGTAGCCTTTCGATATCATACAAATTTTAGATAAAATTTTCGGAAAACATAGAAAGATATTTTTCAATATGTTATAATCAAATTTAATCATCCAGGATTCGATCCGAAGAGATTTACGATGGGAGGGATGCATATGGGCAGAGGAGGAGGCAGCGGCGGCGGACGTTCCGGCGGGTTCAGCTCCGGTGGCGGTCGGGGATTCTCCAGCCGGTCATCCGGGGGATCCTTTGGCGGTTCTTCGGGGAGGAGCAGCTCTGGACGGGGCGGCGGCATGAACGGTATGAGCCGGAGCGGTGGAGCCCGGGGCGGCGCCGGGATGGGGAGAACGCCCGGATATGGTCGCGGTCCTGTGCCGCCGCCACCACCGCCCAGACCGAGGCGGCGGACGATTTGGCCTGTCTTTTTCCCGTTTGGGAGGACGTACTACGGCGGCGCTTATCAGACATATCGTTCCGGCAGTGATGCTGCTTCCACAGCGGGGAATACCACTCAGGCAGGCGGTGACGGCACTTACACGCCGCCGCCCTATGGGGAACCTACCTATGGAGAGAAGCGGGGCGGCATCCCCGGCTGGTACAAGTTCTTAAGCGTCATCATGCTGATTGTCGCGGTGCTTCTGTTGTGGAACGCGGCCAGGGCGTCGAGCGCCTCAAAGAATGCAGGCGTCGCCCGGGAAAAGCTGGATTCTTCCGCATGTACCTTATCCGGTCAGTGGATTGGCGACGAGCTGGACGGGTTCCGCGATACGCGGACGGTGACAGACGCGATGCAGTATTTTTATGACGAGACCGGCGTCCAGCCTTACCTGCTGATCTGCGACAATATGGACGGGGCGGGCGGACAGATCACCGACAGTCAGGCAGAGACTTATCTGTCCGATCTGTATGATTCTCTCTACGGCGACGAGGGCCATATGATTTTTGCCTTCATGGAATATCAGACGTCCCGCTACCTGACCTATGTTTATACGGGAACCGCCGCAGATACGGTCATGGACGAGACGGCGAGAGATACCTTCCTGAATATCGCGGATCGCTATTATACCGATCAGTCGCTGTCCGATGAAGAATATTTCGCGAAGATCTTTACCGAGGCAGCGGACACCATCATGGCAGATCCGGGCGCGAAGAGCCGCTCCGCCATGATTTATGCGCTGGCTGCTGTCGCCATCCTGGTGATCATGACAGTCGGCCTGATCGCATTCAAAATCCAGGAGAAGAAGGTCGAAGAGGCGCGGGAGCTTCGCGACATCATTGACACGCCGATTCCCAAATCCCCCGAAGAGGAGGAGCTGGAGCGGAAGTATACCGCTTCGGACGGATCGGGTACCACCACATTTACAAAGAAAGGGGAACTGTAAACTATGGCAGGAATTTTTGAACGGATGGCCATGATTGCCAGATCCAACGTCAACGATCTGATCAATCGATTCGAGGATCCGGAAAAGATGGTTGACCAGGCGATTCTGGACGCCAAGACGGAGTATGCAAAGGTAAAGAAGGAATCTCTTCCCGTCCTCGCCAATGAGACGACGACGAAAAAGGATCTGGATCGCCTGAATGCCGAGGCAGATAAATGGCACGGCATCGCGGCCAGCGCTCTGAAGGCTGGAAATGAAGCGGACGCCCGCACGGCCCTGGCAAAGGAAAACAGCCTGCGCGACCAGGCCGCCACGCAGGCCATCACCTGTGAAGCCGCCAAGGCAGCAGCCGACAAGCTTCGTGAAAAGCTTAAGGAGATGGAAAGCGAGATCTCTGAGATGGAGAAGCGCTCCGCGCAGATCAAGGCGATGGCTGTCACCGCGAAGGCGACTAACGCCGCAAACCGCGTCTCCGAGAAGGGGATCAACCGCGGCGCATTTGAGGCCTTCGACCGCATGGAAACCCGCGCGAAACAGCAGCTTGCCGAGGCTGAGGCCATGGAAAGCCTGAACCAGAACAGCGGCGATGCTGAGGAGCGCAGCCTGGAGAAGAAGTATTCCTCCGGCATGCCGGACGTCGACGAGGCACTGGCGAAGCTGAAGGAAGAGATTGGGCAGTAAACAGGCAGGAGAGGGACACAGACGCGTATCCGGCTGGCGCAGCGAGGACAGCCGGAACGCAAAATAAAATCATTGGTTATCATTTTGGGGGAGAACATATCATGTTAGAAAAAATCGATTTGAATGTAAAGATGGACAAGAAGGAATGCAAGGCGGCCATGGAGGAGGCCGGAGCACGCCTGAGCGTGCTGCAGCGGGAATGCAAGGCGGCCGGGATTCCGGTTATGATCGTCTTTGAGGGGATGGGGGCCGCAGGAAAAGGCACCCAGATCAACAGTCTGATCCAGTATCTGGATCCGCGAGGCTTTGACGTCTATGCCTGCAATCGTTCTACGGAGGATGAGCAGCTGCGTCCCTTCCTCTGGCGTTACTGGACAAAGACGCCGGCCAAGGGCCGGATCGCGGTCTTTGACCGCAGCTGGTATCGCAGCGTCCTAGTTGACCGTTTTGACGGCCTGGTTCCGGAAAATCAGATGGCAAACGCCTATCAGGATATCCTCTGCTTCGAGCGCCAGCTGACCGACGACGGGACGGTTATCATCAAATTTTTCCTTTATATTGACAAGAAGGAGCAGAAGAAGCGCTTCAACAAGCTGGAGGAATCCAAGGAAACCGCGTGGCGGGTGACTCCGGAGGACTGGGAGCGCAACAAGCATTTTACCCGCTATCAGCAGATCACGGAGGAGATGCTTGAGAATACGGACACGGAGTATTGCCACTGGACAATCGTGGAGGCAGTGAACCGCGAGTATGCCGCCATGAAGATCGTCAGCGCGGTGGCGGATCGTCTGGAGTGGGAGCTGAAAGCCCGCAAATCCGCGATGGAAACGCCGAAGAGCCAGGGCAATTACAGCCCCTCCGGGAGCCGCTTCAAGAATGGCGTTCTCTCCGGCGTGGATTTGTCAAAAACTCTGACAGACGCCGAATACAAGCAGAAGCTTAAGAAGCTCCAGAAACGCGTGGAGCAGCTGCACAGCGAGCTTTATCGCCTCCGCATCCCGGTCGTTCTCGGCTTTGAGGGATGGGACGCCGGCGGAAAGGGCGGCGCGATCAAGCGTCTGACCAGCCATCTGGATCCGAGGGGCTATCAGGTATGCCCGACCTCTGCCGCCAATGATATTGAGAAGGTTCATCATTATCTGTGGCGTTTCTGGAACAATGTGCCCAAGGGCGGTCACGTTGCCATTTTTGACCGAACCTGGTACGGCCGCGTCATGGTAGAGCGCATCGAGGGCTTCTGCACCGAAGCCGAGTGGAAACGCGCATACCAGGAGATCAATGAAATGGAAGCTCATATGGCAAACTCCGGCGCGGTGGTGCTGAAATTCTGGCTCCACATTGACAAGGACGAGCAGGAGCGTCGCTTCAAGGAACGTCAGGCCAATCCGGCCAAGCAGTGGAAGATCACCGACGAGGACTGGCGCAACCGTGCCAAGTGGGATGTCTATGAGGAAGCGGTCAATGAGATGCTGATCCGCACCTCCACTACCTATGCGCCCTGGATCATCGTCGAGGGCAATGATAAGCACTACGCGCGGGTGAAGGTCCTTGAGACCGTCGTCAACGCGATAGAAAAGAAAATCAACGAGGTCAAGGAACAGGCGGAGTGATATGTGTGGCAAAACGCCGTCTGGTTGCCTGGCAAAATAGCCGTTCACTTAGTGGACGGCTATTTTTGCCATAGCATACGAAAGGAGCTGCCGGTGGCAGGTCCTGTAGTTGCGTCTGTCCGGACTTCCATTGTTAAACCTAGACGGAATCGCACGGTTATGGTATAATAGCTACTAATCTTGTGAAAAATCACGTTTATTTTGTGAAAGTTCCGGCGCGTCTGTGGCGCGCCGCAGGAGGGAACCTATGAAGGATGATGGAAAGGACAAGGGACAGCTGAAGGGTTATTTCCTGTGGCCGTTTGCGCTTTCGGCGTTTGTGGTCTGCGGGAATGCCGCGCTGTTCTTTATCAACCGTCTGAGCGGACTTGTCATGTGTCCGTTTACCCTGTGCTACGTTGGCGTGGCGTTCTGGATTTATATGTACAGCCGCAGACGGCTCCTCGCCAGCCTTGTGAGTTTTTCTTCCGAGTATGCGTGGATCCAGAAGCAGCTGCTGGCTGATATGGCGCTTCCCTATGCGCTGGCGGATGAAGAGGGCGTTCTGCTGTGGATGAACCATGCGTTTGAAGAGGTGATGGCGACGGAGAAGGGCGCGAGGAAGAGCCTGACGTCGATGTTTCCGGATGTGACCCGGTCGGATCTGGCGGGAGACGACGGTGTTTCGACGGTACATTCCTCTTACGGGGGAAACCAGTACCGCGTGGATATCCAGCCGATCTATATCAGCGGGACGGAGCAGGAGGAGAACCTGGCGATTGTCGGCAGAGAGAAGCTTCTGGTGGTCTATCTGTTTGATGAGACGGAGGTGCTTCAGTGCCGTCAGCAGATCACGGATGAGAAGCTGGTGGTGGGAATTATCTATCTGGACAATTATGAAGAGGCGCTGGAGAGCGTGGAGGAGGTCCGGCGATCCCTGCTCACCGCGCTGATTGACCGGAAGATCAACAAGTATGTCAGCTCGATGGAAGGGATTGTCAAGGTCATAGAGAAGGACAAGTATTTCTTTGTGATCAAGCAGAAATACGCAAACCAGCTGCAGGAAGAGAAATTCCCGATTCTGGAGGACGTCAAGAGCGTCAATATCGGCAATGAAATGTCGGTGACCTTAAGTATTGGTATCGGCATGAACGGCGACAGCTATATCCGCAACTATGATTACGCGCGGGTGGCGATTGACATGGCGCTGGGGCGCGGCGGCGATCAGGCGGTGGTGAAGGACGCAGAGCGGATCCAGTATTTTGGCGGCAAATCGCTCCAGCTTGAGAAGGCCACGCGCGTGAAGGCCCGGGTAAAGGCGCATGCGATGCGCGAGCTGATGGATACCAGGGACCGGGTGCTGATTATGGGGCATCGGCTGGGAGATATTGACTGCTTCGGCTCCTCGGTCGGCATGTATCGGATCGCGATGGCGCTGAACAAGAAGGCGCACATTGTCATCAATGACATTACAAATTCGGTCAAACCGATGATGGACCGTTTCCTGGAAAATCCGGAATATCCGGACGATATGTTCCTCACCGGGGCGGAGGCGGCTGATCTCGTGGACGCGAATACCATGCTCGTCGTGGTGGATGTGAACCGGCCGAGCATCACAGACGCGCCGGAGCTTCTGAGGCTGGTGAAAACCTTTGTGGTGCTCGATCATCACCGGCAGGGCAGCGAGATTATTTCCAACGCGGAGCTTTCCTATGTAGAGCCCTACGCGTCTTCCGCATGTGAGATGGTCGCGGAGATCCTCCAGTACATTGCCGACGGGATCAAGATCAAGCCGCTGGAGGCGGATGCGCTGTATGGCGGCATCGTGATCGACACGAACAATTTCACGAATCAGACCGGCGTGCGCACATTTGAGGCGGCGGCCTATCTGCGTCGGAGCGGCGCGGATGTCACCCGTGTCCGCAAGATGTTCCGGGATAACATGACGGAATATAAGGCCAGGGCGGCGGCGGTCGCATCGGCGGAGGTCTATCGGAACGCGTTCACGATTGCGGTTTGTCCGTCAGCCGGGCTGGAAAGCCCGACCGTGGTGGGCTCCCAGGCGGCCAATGAGCTTTTGGAGATCAAGGGCATCAAGGCTTCGGTGGTGCTGACGGATTATAATGGCGTTATTTATGTCAGCGCCCGCTCCATCGATGAGGTCAATGTCCAGGTCATGATGGAGCAGTTGGGCGGAGGAGGACACCGCGGCATGGCCGGGGCGCAGCTAAAGGGCGTGACGGTTGAGGAAGCAAAACACAGGATTAGAGAGGTCATCGACCTGATGTATGAGAAGGGAGATATCGCATAATGGAGATTGTATTATTACAGGATGTTAAGTCCCTGGGTAAGAAGGGACAGGTTGTGAAGGTAAACGACGGATATGCGAGGAATTTTATCCTGCCGAAGAAGCTCGGCGTGGAAGCGACCGCGAAGAATCTGAACGATCTGAAGCTGCAGAAGGCAAACGCGGAGAAGGTCGCGGCGGAGCAGCTGGCGGCGGCAAAGGCGCTGGCAGCCGAGATTGAGGCGAAATCGGTGAGCCTGACGATGAAGGCCGGAGAAGGCGGCCGGGCGTTTGGTTCCATTTCCGGCAAAGAGATTGCGGAGGCAGTGTCAAAGCAGCTGGGGCTGGAGATCGACAAGAAGAAGCTTGTGCTGCCGGAGCCGATCCGTACCTTTGGTACGCATGAGGTTCCGATAAAGCTGCACAGAGAGGTGACGGCGAAGCTGGCGGTGAAGGTGACGGAGGCTTAAACGATGGACGAGGCGCTGATGAAACGGGTGCTTCCTCACAGCATAGAGGCGGAGCAGTCTGTGATCGGTTCCATGCTGATGGACAGGGAAGCGATCATTGCCGCGTCAGAGATTATTACACCGGAGGATTTTTATCAGAGACAGTACGGCATGATGTTTGAAGTGATGCTGGAGCTGTTCAATGAAGGACGGCCGGTGGATCTGATCACGGTGCAGAACCGGCTGAAGGAGAAGGATGTCCCGCCGGAGGTCAGCAGCCTGGAGTTTGTGCAGGATATCCTGACCATGCCGCTGACGTCGGCCTATATCCGTTCCTATGCGGAAATTGTGCGGGAGAAGGCTGTTCTGCGGAGATTGATCCGGATCAATGAAGAGATCGCCAACACCTGCTATGCGGGCAGGGAACCGCTGGATCAGATCCTTCAGGATACGGAAAAACAGATTTTTGACCTGCTCCAGAGCCGCAGCACCAGAGATTTTGTGCCGATCCGACAGGTGGCGCTGAATGTCCTGGAAAAGATTGAGATCGCGTCGAGAAGCCAGGGGACGGTCACCGGTATTCCGACCGGTTTCATTGATCTGGATTATAAGACGTCCGGCATGCAGCCCTCCGATCTGGTGCTGATCGCCGCCCGTCCTTCCATGGGAAAGACGGCTTTTGTGCTGAATGTGGTGGATCATGTGGCGGTGCGCAAGGGTCTGCCCTGCATGATATTCAGCTTGGAGATGTCCAAGGAGCAGCTGGTCAACCGTATGCTCTCCATGGAATCCAACGTGGATTCCCAGAAGCTCCGCACGGGTAATCTGACGGATTCCGACTGGGACGCGGTTGTGGAGGGCATCGGAGTCATCGGCAATTCCAAGCTGATTATCGACGACACGCCCGGAATTACCATCACGGAGCTTCGTTCCAAGTGCCGGAAGATGAAGCTGGAGTATGGCCTGAAGATGATCATCATCGACTATCTGCAGCTGATGAGCGGCAGCGGGCGGCGAAGCAATGACAGCCGACAGCAGGAGATCTCAGAGATTTCTCGTTCGCTGAAGGCGCTGGCGAGGGAGATGGACGCTCCGGTAATTGCTCTGTCCCAGCTGAGCCGGGCCTGCGAGACGCGGACGGATCATCGGCCGATGCTTTCAGATCTGAGAGAGTCGGGGGCGATCGAGCAGGACGCGGATGTGGTGATGTTTTTGTACCGGGATGATTATTATAATAAGGACACGGAAACTCCGAATCTGGCGGAGGTGATCATCGCCAAGCAGAGAAACGGCCCGATCGGTACGGTCAATCTGCTCTGGCAGCCGGAGTATACGAGGTTTGTGAACCTTGCAAAATAAATAGCTATGCATGGGAAAGCAGCGGGAGAAAAAGAAATCTTCCGCTGCTTTTTGTGTCTTGCCACGCATAAATTAGACTGGCCTGTCATATGTTTAAAGTAAGTCATGGGAAAGACCGGGACAAGTATAGACGCTGGAGGGAAAAGAGATGGGCGAGACACGTTATTCCATATCGGAGGCCGCGAGGCTCGTCGGTGTGGAATCTCATGTCCTCCGTTATTGGGAAGACGAGCTGGAGCTTGCGATACCGCGCAATGGCAAGGATCACCGATATTATACGGAATTACATATCCGGCTGCTGATCCGGGTGAAGGAGCTGAAGGAAAAGGGATATCAGCTGAAGGCGATCGAGCAGGTCATGAAAAAAATGATGAAGGGGGACGAGACTGTGGATCCGGAAAAGCTGTTGAAGCAGAATGCGGTGAATATTTTAAAAGAGGGGAGTGCGAAGGAGGAGATCGCAGAGGAAACGAGACCGGATGTGGGAACCCGGCAGGAACCGGCGACCGTGTCTGGGGAGAGACTCGAACAGTTTCAGCAGCTGATGAATCTGGTGATCGGCAACGCGGTAGGACAGGCGATCCGGGAGAACAATCTTGCCCTGAGCGAGGAGATCAGCCGTCAGGTCAATGACCGGATGGTTCAGGAACTGGAGTATATGATGCGGATTAATGATGAGCGGGAGGAGGAGCGCTTTAAGATGCTGGATGAGACGCTTCGCGCCTATCAGAAGGATGGAAAGAGCAGAGCGGAGGCGGCAGCCGCCAGACTGCCCTTCTTCCGGAAAAAGAAATTTGGACGAAGCGGAAAAAAGCTCGGGCAGACCTAAGTCCTTCGCGCCGCTTCGACGAACGCCTCGAATATGCGGACCGACGTCTGGTCCTGTTTCAGCAGATATTCCGGGTGCCACTGCACACCGAGAAAGAAAACAGGATAGTCGGGGAGTTCAAGCGCTTCGATGAGTCCGTCAGAGGAACGGCCTGTTACGACGAGTCCTCTGCCGGGCTTTTTGACTGCCTGGTGGTGCATGCTGTTGACAGGCAGCTTCTGTAATTTGCCGTCGCATGAGGAAGAAGCTGTCGGCGGCAGCTTTTTGCATTGTGAAAGACGTGCCAGAAGGCTTCCCGGAGCGACGGTTACATAGTGGGAGCAGAGATCAGGGGCGAATGGCTGAGAGTGAGCCAGCAAAGCGGCTTCGCCCGAAGCTTCGGGCCGGTATTCGCGGGCAATGTCCTGATAGATGGTTCCGCCCAGGCCGATATTCAAGAGCTGTATGCCGCGGCAGATGCCAAGGATCGGTTTTCCGGCTGCCATCGCGAGCTTTAGGAGAGAAAGCTCCAGGGCGTCCCGCTGCGGGCTGACTGCGCCGCAGCAGGGATGGGCTTCCTCGCCGAAACAAAAGGGGTGAACATCCGGGCCGCCCGGGAAGAGAAAGCCGTCAAAGGCGGCGGCGAGCTGTGTAAGCTCGCCGGGCGCCGGACCGGTGGAGAGAATCACGGGAATTCCGCCTCCACGGCGGACGGCTTCCAGGCAGGCGGGCCGCATATAGGGTTCGTTCTGCTCCGTGCGGAAGTAAGGAGTCAGGGCAATCAGAGGCTTCATGGATGCGTGGCCTTGCGAGTGGTTTCATATTATTATATGATACCGATTCACTTGAAGATGTCAAAAGCAACCACGCCGGATGTTCCTGCCTGCTCGGTTCCCAGAGATGTTATTTCGACATTTGCGGTTGATCTGCAATCTGAAATATCCTTCCCGTCGCCCGACGCGATTCCGCCGAAGGAAACCTGCCCCTCGGCATGAATGATACAGTCGCCTGTCAGGCGGCAGTGATCAAATACGCTGCTGCCATCAGAATCCGATTCATCCGGGCCTGAGGAAATACATCCGATGTAAACCTCTCCTGCCACATGACATGTCACATTATGGATCACCAGATTTTTAAATTCCGCATGGGAATCATGAGAGAACAAACCCAGGTAAACAGGCCCCTCATCATCACAATACATGGTGAGGTTATTTATTCTGTGATTACCGCCGTCAAAAACACCGTGGAAGTCCTCAATCGGCGTCCAGTCTTCGTCAGACAGATCCAGATCATTCATCAGTTTATAGGTTCCGGAGAGGTCATCAGAAATTCCCTTTAAATCCTCAACCGTATAAATTTCCGTGCAATCCGGCGCTGTCACCACCACTTCAATCCGCGGCAGCTCTGCGTCTCCCAGAACATACTTTTCCCTGGCAAGCTCCGCCTCGAAAACATAGACGCCGGGAACGGTCTCATCATACTCGTCTCCCTCGCTGAAGCTTTCATCCAATACCCAGTTGACCCGGACTCGTTTCCAGTCGTCTGTCCAGTCCGCGTCCGACGGGGTTGCGTTGGCGGGGGTTGCCTTTGAGGCGGCACGTGATTGCGCGTTGGAAGAGGTCGCGCTCACAGTGGAGACGCTGGATGCGTCGGATGAAGAAGCGATCCAGATTTCACTGTCGTCATCTTCGCTTTCTGTCATATCCTCGACCTGGGCATAAAGATATTTCGGCAAATCCAGCTCTTTCTTTTTCGTTCCGCAGACCACCTCCTGAGACAACGTTTCGTCCGGCAATTCTTCAAATCTTACGATTTCCTTTTCGGTTTTTGCGTAGGACAGCATTCCAAGCGATAATGTCCCGCTTACAGAAATAAACCCTGTCAAAAGCAATACCAGTTGTCGATTCATAAATTGTTTCATTTTCGTTCCTCCCATGTCATTTTTATTTCGTAATTTCATCCTTTTTATGTGCGTTACTTATTTCTGCGATGCACATGGAGGAAGCACAAACCTGCGAATCCAACGATCATCAGTGCCATCCAGATCAGTAGGCTGCTGTTCTCGCCGGTCTTGGGAAGCGATCCTGTCAAAATGGGGCTAGCTTCGCCAGGGTCAGAAGGATCCGGATCGGAACTGCCGGAATCGTCCGGGCTGCCAGAACTGGTCGAAGTGGTTGTGCTGCCTGAGCCTGAGCCGCTCGAGCCGGAACTGGAGCTGCCGGAGCTGGAGCTGCTGGAACTACTCGAGTTGGAACTGGAGCTGCTGGAACTGGAGCTGCTGGAGCTCGAACTACTCGAAGTGCTTGAACCTCCGGAGCCATCGGAACTGGTCGTACTGCTTGATTCGGTTGACTCGGTCGGATCGGTTGACTCGGTCGGATCGGTTGACTCGGTCGGCTCGGATGACTCGGTCGGATCATCGGGATCTTCGCTCTCGGAACCGTCACTTGTGTATGTATTTGTAATGGTTACGGCGGCCTCTGTACCGGAGCTTACATTTATCGTTAAGTTATCTCCGTCAATCACCAGAGTATACGTCACTCCCGTCGGATCCACAGTTACTTCATAAGAACCGGCGGATAAACCGGAAATGGTATAGCTTCCATTCGTGAAGCTACTGTATTCCACCGTTGTCTCCGTTCCATCGTCGGTATTTTTAATTGTGAAGGTTGTGTCCGCCGAAACGGTTTCGCTTATCGTCACGCTCGTGTTATTACCATCCACTTCAAGGGTGTAGCCGCTTACCGCCGCGCTGTCCGCATCCTCCGTCACCGTATAGGTGCCGGCCGGAAGGTCGCTGATGGTGTAGCTGCCGCCGGTAAAGTCACTGTACTTTATGGTTGCCACGGTTTCGTTGTCGGAATTCTTAACCGTAAAGGTGGCGTCGTCGGGTGTGGTAGCACCGGTTGTCGTCTTGTTGATCGTCAGGCTGCCGATCTCCGTTTTTGTCACAGTATAGCTGATCACATAAACTGTCTTGTATTTATATTTTTGTACTGTCTTAGTGAAGGAATACGTTGTTTGGGTAGTCGCCGGTATCGTGTAGGTGATGGTGTAGGAATAAGTGGATCCCGAGGTGTTGATGGTGTAGGTACCATAATCCATATGGGAAATTTTACTGGAATTATTCACGTATAATGTGTAGGTACCGTCTCCATTATCGGTCACATAATAGGTGCCGCTATTATTGTCACTGTACGAGTATGTCGTATTAAAACCATACACCATACCCTTAAAGGTTTTCCCATTACATCCCCCATCGTTACTTTCCACATAACTCTGGAAAGTGCTTGCATAAGCGGACATATCGGTAGCCGTCCAGATGAAATACCAGCCACCTTGCTTCACGACGATATAGGTGTTGTCGGTTGCCGTTATAGTGTAGGCAGTTGAAGCGTAATCGTTTTTGGAAAAACTGTTGACCGTCACCCCTGTTACGGTTCCTCCAGTTGACGAGACAGTGCCGGATATATTAGTATATCCATTGTTTTGAAGGCTGGTTATTTTCTCGTCCATTGCGGAAGTGCAATCTGACTCAATGGAGTAGGTTGTATCTGACGAGACAGAACCGGAGCTTTCTGCTGTTACTGTGGTCGTTGCTTCCATGATATCCGAAAAGGTAACATTATGTAAAATTGTAGACGGATCGTTTGCTTTTTCGTTTTCAAGCGCGGTTTCCGCCTCCGCTTTCGTGTCATACGGTCCGTAGGTTGTGGTAGTGGCTTCGCCATCCGCTTCTGTTTCTGTAGTGCTCGTTGTTTGCGTAGGGCCGGTCCAGGTGAACGTGTAAGTATACCCATCGTTTTTCGCGGCATATTCTGCCTCAATCTCTGCCTTCCATGCATTTGCCTCTGCTTCTGTGTCAAAGGTTCCAGAGGCACCCGTATCTGTGGTCGTTATTGTGCCCGCCAAAGTCGTGATTCCGCTCGGCAGAGCCATCACAGCAACCATCAGTAATGCGGTTAGACTTTTTGGCCATTTTCTTTGTTTCTGTTTCATTTTGTTTTCCTTCCTTTCCCTCATTTCCTTTCCAAGTGCCATATATGCGGCCACCCGGAACGATTCCAGACAGTTTTCTCTCTATTGGGCAACCGGCTACATGGAAGCATCCGTTTCTTCAAAAGCATCCAAAGTGTTTGCCTCGCCAAACTGTTCCTTAAATAGTTGCAGAAATCCCTTCATTTTTTCCGATTCCTGTTCCTCTTGCAACACGTCCAGAATCCGATTCAGCGTCTTCCTGCTTCTGTTTTTACCTGAAATCACATCGCAGATGGTCGCTTCTGTCTTTCCAATCCGTCCGGCAAGCTCCTTCGACGTGAGACCGTTTGTTGACATTAGTAGCTTGATGAGCATTCCTTCCGGTGTGACTTTACGCGTTCGCCTCAAACAACATTCCCTCCTTTCGTAAATCACCTTTTTGCTGCCGCCTCGAAAATGTCACAGGTTCTTTCTTCGGAAAGCAGCGAAAGCTTCCTTGGTTAGCAATGACTAATCGGCTTACCGAACAGAGCGCAGATTTTCTCAGCTGTTGCGTTTGAATTTCGCAATTTTACTGCATTATGAGGTCGAATCTATTGGATACCTTATTTTATATCAGTATGGATGGAAAATCAAGAAGAATCTAGATAATTAGATATAAATTCTCAATAAGAAAATTTTTCATAAAATAAAAATACCCCTTCCGCGCATGTGAAACACGGAAGGGGTCACTCCTATGTTCTGAATGTCGGGGGTTATCCTCAACCCTCTTCGATCGCACCGGTCGGGCATGCGCCTGCACAGGTTCCGCAGGATACGCAGGAATCCGCATCAATCACATACTTGCCGTCGCCCTGGGAGATCGCGCCTACCGGGCACTCACCTTCACAGGTGCCGCAGCTCACACATGAATCTGTAATCACATATGCCATAATCGTGTTCCTCCTTAAA
>JAJQCO010000118.1:13636-33657 GCA_021202655.1 Clostridiales bacterium
TTCTATAACATTTCGATGTTGGTATCATTCTACATCAAAGTCCGGAATTTAGCAAGAGGAAAATGTTGTACAATTGCTCAAAATCAAAAACAATATTCAGTTAGCTTGGGCTAATTGTGCCGAAAGTTTTTGCGTATATTACGGCTTGTCATTTTGCGGGATTTGCGTTATAGTTTAACTGTTCAGTATTTTGCAGGAAGGAGGATTTTACGGGTGCAGATTAGTAAGGATATGCTGATTGGCGAGCTGATTACGATGAACGATATGATTGCTCCCATGCTGATGCATGCGGGGATGCACTGCCTGGGCTGCCCGGCTTCTCAGATGGAGAGTCTGGAGGAGGCATGCATGGTTCACGGGATTGATTGTGACGATCTGGTTTCCGGGATCAATGAGGTGCTTTCTACCATTTCGGACTAAATCGGGATAAAGCGGGCAGATCATGCCATGTGAGGATCGCATGATCAAGGGCCATATGATGAACAGGGCCGTCGCATATGCGGCGGCCCTTGCCCTGTCATCAGGAAACAGAAAAGCTGTCGTGGCGCTTACAGCAGAGAAAGCTTTGCGAGCGCGTCTTCCCGGATGATCACTTCATAGTGTTCGCGGTAATGGGCCTCGCTGGCAGTCTCCTGCTTCACCCTGTCGCCGTATTCGGAGAGGATGTTGCAGGCGCGGCTGAATGACAGCGGATCGGAGGCCTCGCTTCGTAAAACCAGATAGTACTGGGATGTGCCGGGTTTTTTGTACAGGCTGTTGGAACCGTGGCAGAACGGGCTGGCCACATGAGCGGCGGCGCTCGCCTGATCCAGACTGTCAAAGCGGAAGATGCGGGTCTGTATGACATACGGCTTTGGTGTGTCGGCTGCCGCATCGGGATGCTCCGGGTCTGCTGCCTCGGTCGCTGGCACGGCTCCGGCTAGCGCTCCGTGGCCGGTCAGTCCGGCGATGCTCTTTTCCCAGTATTCGGGGAGAACGTCCGCGCCCTCCAGAAGTTCGCCGACAAATGAGCCGGAAAGCTCATCCTCTTCGCTCTGGGGAGTAAACTTGGAAAAGCGGGTATCCAGCTCTTCCGGGTCTTCTATCTTCGTGATGACCAGCATCACACTCTCATTGGAGAGCGGGATGGCTTCGACCATCAGCGGAATATCTTCTGCGTCAAATCCGACCTCATGGGAGGCTTTTTGAATCATTTCACGAAACAGGCCGCGTGCTTTCTCGTCGCCGTACGCGAGCTCGGCCAGATTCAGATTGCGGAGGCTTAAGTCAAGGCTGGTGAGCGTGCATCGAATCTGATTCTCGCTGATTCGTTCTATCTTCATACCATCACTCCTCTCGGGTTTGTATCCTGTCATGCTCATGAAGTTCAGAGTTCATTATAACTTGATTATAGTATATGTCAAGCCAAAAAGGCAATTCCCGTATGAAAGATTTATGAAAAATTAAGGTTTCGCGCTTGCTAAATTTGATGGATGGTATTAGAATAAGTGTTACGAAGATGATATTTGTCAATGAGGAGGTGATGTTGGGAATATTGCAATTTTGGGTAAATACGAAGTCTGCCGGATGCTCGGGCGCGGGAGAAGCGCTGCCGTCTATCTGGCCAGGCATGCGGAACTTGGGGAATACAGAGCGATCAAGCAGGCGCCGAGGATCTGTGGGTCATATCTGAATTTCCGGAGGGAGGCACACATACTGGAGGCCGTCCGGGCTCCGGGGATACCGAGAGTATACGGGGTGGAGGAGGACTGGCAGTATGCATATCTGATTGAGGAGTATTTGGAGGGAGACTCCCTTTACGATCTTGTCTCTGACATGGGACATGTTCCACTGGCGACGGCGATCCAGTATGGGATCGGCGTCTGCCGTCTGATAAACATTCTGCATACAGCGCGACCGAGAGCCGTGCTGCATCTGGATATACAGCCGAAAAATCTTATTATTTACAGGGATACCGTGAAGCTGATTGATTTTGACCGGGCGACCTTTTTGGGAGAGACGGGAAAGATTCCTTTTCGCTACGGGACAGCGGGATTTGCCGCGCCGGAGCAGTATGCGGGAGATCCCCCGGATGAGAGGACAGACGTTTATGCCATTGGCGCTGTTCTTTATTACATGTGGACGGGAGGATGTCCCGGGGAGTGTGCGTCGATTCCGAAGGGGATCGCGGGATGGCAGCTTTGCCGTATTATTTTTTCGTGCCTGAGAAGGGATCGCAGGAAGCGTTTTCCATCGGTTGTCCGACTGTGCGAGGCGCTGGAGCGAATCCGGGACGGGCTTTAAGAACATGGATATCATCTTCGAAACTGCCTTGTGAAAAGGAATCGGATGCGGACGGAAGATGTTTGTGTCACGGCTTATACCTTCGCGGGATGCCGCGTCCGGTTCCCGGCTGGAGGGGAATTTATGAATCGGAAGAGGAGACTGAGTGAGGAGAGCTGCCGGGCTTATGTGGATGGGCTGAGGCGGATGCAGGCGAAGGGCGTGCGTGTGCTGATCGACGGCCTGGAGGCAGACGATTCCCTGTGGGGGCGGCTGTTTGAGAATCGCGCGGACGGCGGCTTTTATATGGGTGATTATATTATGGAAGATATGGAAGACATTACAGGGGAGGAAGGAAATCAGATTCGGGAGGATCGCACGCCGTACGGGAGTGGAGCGGATGCGGCCCCGGATGTGGCGGCAGGCGGAAAGTACCTGAAGGAAATCCGTTTTGAGGTGGTATATCACGACAGGCGCAGAGCCAGGAGGCGATAGAGGAGCCAGGCGGGAAGCGTGTGCGGACAGGATTCGGCGTCGTACCTTCGGGGTACGGTCAGGGGCGGGGCTTTTGTGAGAATTCCAATTCAGCCTGGGATTTTCCGGCATGGGGAGGGAATTGAAAAGATTTAGGAAAATATTAAAGAAATGACCGGCGGGTTATGCTATACTGTACAGAGAATGAATCAAAGGAACGGACCAATGAGAAGGAGAGACATTTGATATGAGACGGTTTTTCCGAACCCTTCGGACGGTCATATTGCTTGTCGTGCTGGCGGGCATTGTGGCGGGCGGAGTATACGGATATCTGAAATATGCGCCGTCCGGCGAGTGGGCGGACCGGGAAGCCTGGTATGGCGCAGGCGGGGATGTGGCGGCTCTGTTCTGGAATGATGAGCTGCTGGAGGATGTGCAGGGGCGGTTTGCGGACGGCCAGGCATACCTGCCGGCCTCCTGGGTCAGCGACAGCCTGAATGAAAAGTTTTACTGGGATGAGGCGGGATGCCAGATGATTTACGCCCTGCCGGAGTCAATTGTTTACGTGGACACTTCCATGACGGGAAGCGACGGCAGTCCTCTTCTGCTTGTGGAGGACGGAGAAGTATGGTATTCCATCGGGCTGGTGGAAACCTATACGGATGTCCGGATCGAAGCCTTTGCGGACGGTGACGTCAAACGCATCTATGTAGACGACGGCTGGGGCAGTGAGCGTGTGGCAAAGCTGAAATGGAAGGGAAAGATTCGTATCCGGGGCGGTTTTAAGAGTCCGATTCTCGCGGAAGCGGAGAAGGGGGATGAGGTTACTGTCCTGGAGACGTTAAAGTCCTGGTCGAGAGTGCGCACCCGGGACGGCTATGTGGGGTATGTTTACAGCCGCCTGCTGGGAGATGAGCAGGAGTACACGCAGATCAGCCGTTTCATCGAGCCGGTTTATACGAAGCTTTCCATGGACGAGCCGATCTGTATGGTGTGGCATCAGGTGACGACCGCCGAGGCGAATTCCGGCATGGAGAAGCTGATGGAGAATACCAGCGGGGTGAATGTGATCGCGCCGACCTGGTTTATGCTGACGGATAATGAGGGCACCTACGCCTCCTTCGCGGATTCGTCTTATGTGGACAGAGCGCATGAGATGGGACTGCAGGTCTGGGCCGTTCTGGACAATTTCAACCAGGGCTCCATGGTGCAGTCGGAGATTCTGTTTGCCAGTACGGAGGCGAGAAAACGACTGATCGCCGGACTGATGGAGGACGTGGAGACATATGGGATCGACGGCCTGAATCTGGATATTGAGAGCATCCGGCCGGAAGCCGGCCCTCATTATGTGCAGTTTATCCGGGAGCTTGCGGCAGACTGCCGCAAAAACGGGATCTTCCTGTCGGTCGACACCTATGTCCCGACGGCTTATACGATGTTTTATAACCGCGCCGAGCAGGGGCGCGTGGCGGATTATGTGGTGATCATGGGATATGACGAGCACTATGCCGGCGGAGAGGCAGGTTCGGTGGCGTCGCTTGGCTATGAACGCCAGGGAATTGAGAATACGCTGACGGAGGTGGCGCATGACCGCATCATCAGCGCGATCCCGTTTTATACCAGAGTCTGGAAGGAGGACGGGACGGAGCAAAGCTCTGTCGCCCTTGGTATCCGGGCGGCGAAGGAATGGGTGGAGAAAAACGAGGTAGAGCTGGTGTGGCAGGAGGAGTCGGGACAGTATTACGGGGAAAAGACTCTGGACGGCACATTCTGCAGGATCTGGATGGAGGAGGAGCGTTCGCTTGGGCTGAAGATGGATCTGATCCGGGAATATGACCTGGCGGGCGTGGCCTGCTGGAAGTTGGGATTCGAGCCTGCGGATATCTGGGAAGTGGTAAAGCTGCCATAGAGAGGAGAAAACATGGGAAAGAGAGAGAAGGTTACGGTGCTGTTGTCGGTTGTTCTGGCACTTTCTCTGGCCGCGTGTTCAGCCAGGACGGATGCGGAACCGGCGCAGACAGAGGAGACGACGATCGGGGAGATGCCAGAGGAACTGATTCTAGAAGAGCCGGAGGCGCCGGGCGAGAATCAGGATGAGGAGAGCTCTGTGACGGAGAAGCCTTCCGGGGAGGAAAGCGAACCGGAAAAGGCTGACGAGGTTGAGAGCGGGTCGACGGATGAGGAAGAGACCGATGACGCAGACGATGAGACGGCGGATGTGAAGGAGAGCGAAGAAGAGGCGGAAGAGTCAGACGATGAGGCGGAGGAGGATGGCCGACAGGATAACTGGCAGGATCAGTTTGACAACCGGATTATCCTGGCGACGGATATCCATTATCTGGCGGAGGATCTGACGGATCACGGCTCCGCCTTTCAGGAGATGGAGGATTACGGAGACGGGAAGATTGTGACCTATGTGGAAGAAATCACGGACGCTTTCCTGTGCGAGGTCATCGAGGAAAAGCCGAGCGTATTGATTTTGAGCGGCGATCTGACCCTGGAGGGAGAGAAAAAGAGTCATGAGGAGCTGGCAGAGCAGCTCTATGCGGTGGAGGATGCGGGAATCCCGGTGCTGGTGATTCCGGGCAATCACGACATCAACAACCGCAAGGCCGGGAAATACCGCGGGACACAGCGGATGCCGGCAGAGTACACCACGCCGGAGGAGTTTAAGGAAATTTACGCAGATTTTGGCTATAACGAGGCATGGGCCGAGGATCCGAACAGTCTGAGCTATGTCTATCGGCTGAATGAAGAAACCTGGTTTCTGATGATTGACTCGTGCAAATATCGTCCGCTGGCCAGAGTAGGCGGCTCCGTCGGCAACGAGACCTATTACTGGATCGAGCGGCAGCTGGAGGCAGCCTGGGACGCGAATGCGATTGTGGTTCCGGTGGCTCATCATAATCTTCTGGAGGAAAGCCAGGTCTATGTGGATGACTGCACCATTGAGCACGGAGATCAGCTGGCGGATCTGTTTGACAACTGGGATGTGTCGTTTTTCCTGAGCGGCCATCTGCATGTGCAGCATTACAGCCGTTCGGACGATAATCGGGGAATCTGGGAGATTGTGACGAGCTCGTTAGCGACGCCGACCTGTAAATACGGAATCATGGATTTCTGTCACAATGGAGATTTCTCCTATCATACAAAATCGGTGGATATGGAGAGCTGGGCAGAGCGCACCGGGCAGGGCAAGAAGGATCTGCTGGAATTTCAGACCTTTCAGGAGCCTTTCCTGAAACAGGTCTTTTATAACCAGTCCTACACGGAACTGTCAGAGATTCCTGACCTGACACAGGAGGAAAGGATCCGGATGTCGGATCTGTACGCGGAGCTGAATTATGCCTATTATCAGGGAACCGCATACCAGATCAGGGATGAGATTCTTGCCAATCCGGATTATGAGCTGTGGACAGAGGACGGGACACAGACGATCCTGGCGGAATATGTCCAGGCGATCATAGAGGACGCCACGAAGGATTATAATTCGCTGTCCGATGATTAAGACATATCATATCCGCTGTCGCCGGGGGCATATGATGGAGTGACAGAATTTTGGAAGGAACCGGACAGTGGATCATCGGAAGGCAGAGGTATGGATGGCGGCGGCGCTGCTGCTCTTTGTGTATCTGATTTCCCGGCGGGCGGGAATGATGGTTTCGGGACGGGCGGTCGTTTCCGGGAGCAGGGCGCCGGTGGTTTGCCTGGACGCGGGACACGGCGGAAACGATCCGGGCAAGATCGGCGTAGACGGTAGCCTGGAGAAGGAGATTAATCTGGCGATTGCACAGAAGGTGAAGCGATATCTGGAAGCGTCTGACATCGAGGTCGTCATGACCCGGGAGGATGACAACGGGCTTTATGAGGCGGACGACACGCATAAGAAGATGGCGGATATGAGGAACCGCTGTGCGAAGATCGAGGAGGCGAAGCCGGATGTGGTAGTCAGCATCCATCAGAACAGCTACCATGAGGAGGAAATATCCGGCGGACAGGTTTTTTACTACAAGAATTCGGAGAATGGGAAGCGGCTGGCTGAGATCCTGCAGAAGCGCTTTGATTACGTGCTGGGGGAGAGGAATACGCGGCAGGCGAAGCCAAACGGAGAATATTATCTGCTGTTGCATGTGAAGGAACCCATCGTGATCGTGGAATGTGGGTTCCTTTCCAATTGGGCGGAGGCCGCGCGGCTTGGCACGGATGAGTATCAGGATCGTGTCGCCTGGACGATAGCGGTTGGCGTGGCGGCCTATCTGAATACGCGGTGAGAGGAGACGGTTTAATGGGAAGACTGTTCTTTGCCGTTGGACAGCTGTTACGATAAGAAGGGAGAGGCTTTTGAAATTTTTGCATTTGTCGGATCTTCATCTGGGGAAACGGGTGAATGAATTTTCCATGCTGGAAGATCAGAGATACATATTGGAACAGATTCTCAGGATCGCAGAAGAGGAACAGCCGGACGGGCTGCTTCTTGCGGGTGATATTTATGACAAACCGGCGCCATCGGCTGAGGCCGTGCAGATGTTTGACGGATTTCTGACTGCGCTGGCCGAGAAAAGGATTCTCGTGTTTGCAGTGAGCGGGAACCATGATTCGGCGGAACGGATTGCGTTCGGGGCCCGGCTGATGCAGGGACAAGGCGTGTATCTGTCGCCGGTGTACGGCGGGAAGGTGCAGACGGTGAAGCTGGAGGATGCGTATGGGGAGGTCTGTGTCAGCCTGCTTCCGTTTATCCGGCCTGTTCAGGTGCGTCACGCGTTCGAGGAGGAGGATCCGGCGAGTTACCAGGAGGCCGTGCAGGTCGCGGTCCGCCATATTCCGATGGACGCTTCTGTGAGAAATGTTCTTGTGGCGCATCAGTTTGTCACAGGCGCGGAGCGGTGCGATTCGGAGGAGGTTTCGGTCGGCGGGATGGACAATGTCGATGTGACCGTATTTGATCGTTTTGATTATGTGGCGCTGGGGCATATTCATGGCCCTCAGTCGGTTGGCCGGGAGACCGTCCGCTATTGTGGAACGCCGCTCAAATATTCTTTTTCCGAGTCGGATCACAAAAAATCGGTGACCGTTGTGGAGCTGCTTGCGAAGGGGGATGTGCGAATTCGCACGATTCCGCTTGTTCCGCTTCGTGATATGCGCCGGATTCGCGGAACATACGCGGAGCTGACGCTGCGGGCAAATTATGAGGGGACGAACACGGAGGATTATATCCATGTGACTCTGACCGACGAGGAGGACGTGCCGGATGGCATGCAGAAGCTCCGGGCGATTTATCCGAATCTGATGCGTCTGGAATATGACAACCGGCGAACCAGGGAGAATCAGACCGTGGAGGCGGCGGAGACGCTGCGCAGGACGGAAATGGAATTGTTTGAGGAGTTTTACGAATTGCAGAACAATCAGCCGATGAATGAGAAACAAAAAATATTTGCGCAGAAGGTGCTTGCAGAACTGAAGGAGGAGGGGGAGTCATGAAGCCGGAGAAGCTTGTGATCTGCGCATTCGGTCCCTATGCGGGGGAGACGACGATTGATTTTACGAAGCTTGGCGGGAACGGTCTGTATCTGATTACCGGGGACACCGGAGCCGGGAAGACGACGATCTTTGACGCGATCACGTTTGCACTCTACGGGGAGGCGAGCGGAACCGTGCGGGATTCCGGAATGTTTCGCAGCAAGTATGCCGCGGACGGCGTGCCGACGTTTGTTACCTTCACGTTTTCTTCCGGCGGAAGGACTTATCGCGTCACGCGCAATCCGGAATATCCGCGGCCGAAGGGGCGGGGGACCGGGCTTACCGTGCAGAGAGCGGACGCGACGTTAGAATATGTGGAGGAGCGCCGGTCGGTTTCGAAGGTGAAAGAGGTGACGGCGGCGGTGACGGAAATCCTGGGGATGAATTATCAGCAATTTACCCAGGTTGCCATGATCGCCCAGGGAGACTTCCAGAAGCTGCTCATCGCCGGGACGGCGGAAAGAAGCGAGATCTTCCGGCAGATTTTTCGTACCGGCCTGTTTGGGCAATGGCAGGCAAGGCTTGGCAGAGAGGTGAATCAGAAACAGAAGGAATATGGGGAGTTAAAGAACAGCATTGCACAGTATCTGGGCGGAATTCGGTGTGAGGGGAGTTCTGTGCTTCAGGCAGAATTTCTGGAGCTTAAGAAGGTGAAGTTTGAGGGGCGTGCCGCCAGGGCGCTGGAAATTTTGTCGTGTGTCATCGACGAGGACGAGGCGGCGGTGCGCGAAGCCGATCGGGCGATCGCGGAGGCAGAGAGGCAGATTCAGGAGGAGAATGAACGCCTGGGAAAGATTCGACAGAATCAGGAGATTCGGGCGGAGGTCGTGAGGCAGGAGCAGAAGCGGGAGGAGCTTGCGCGGCAGCTTGCTGCGGCGGAGCCGCGTTTTGAGACTGCCAGGGTCGCGGCGCTTGACTGTCCGGAGCTGGAAGAGAGGATTCGGGTCGGCAGGACGGCGTTAGAGCGGTGGAAGGAGATTCATCAGCGGGAGAAAACCGTCCGGCAGATGGAGCGTGATCTTGCGGCCAACCGTGCGGATCGGGCCGGTAAGGAACGGGAAGCGGAGCGGATGAGAGAGGAGAATGTGTCCGCCCGTGAGAGTCTCGCCGCTTTGCAGGATGTGGCAGAAGAGGAGCATCGGCTTATGCGCCGGAAGGAGCAGGCAGAGCAGTTGGCGGCACTTTTAAGGAACCGTTCCGATTGCCGGGAGACGGTTCGGACCCGGACAGAATGCCGGATCACATGGGCATCGAAGGAGGAGGAACAGCGGAAACGCGTTGAGGCATATCAGAAGGAGCAGGCGGAGCTGGGAACGCGGATCGGACGCCTGGATGCACTGACCCAGCAGGGAAAACTCAATGAAGAGAGAAAGAGAAAGCTGGACAAGCTGAGCGGGCGTCTTCATTCTCATGAGAAGCAGACACGACTGTGCCGGGAGACGACAGATGCCTATGTTCGTGCGGTAGAAAAGCTGGACGAACGGCGGGAGGAATACCAGCGGATGGAGCATCTGTTCTGGGACGCACAGGCAGGGCTTCTGGCCCGGACGCTGGAAGCCGGGAAGAAATGTCCGGTCTGCGGATCGTTGCATCACCCGGAACCGGCTGCATTCCCGGAGAGAGCGCCGGAGAAGGCCGAGCTGGATGAGAGCCGGAAGCGAAAGGAACAGGCGGAACGAGAGGTGCAGAAGCGAAGCCTGGCGGCGGGGAAGGAACAGACGCTGCTGAGTCAGGTCTGGGAGGAGATTCGCCGGGATGCGGCGGAGCTGTGGGAAGACGGAACGGAACTGGAAACGCCCGTATCTGTTCGCAGGCGGCAGGAGCAGGCGAACCGGGAACTGGAGGAGCAGGAGTCGGAGCGAAGAAGGAAGCTGACGCAGGCCGGAAGGGATGAGAATCGCTTCCGGGAACTGACCGGGGTGATAGAAGCCGAAGAAGCCGCGCTGCAATCCCATACGGCAAAGCTGCAGCAGGCGGAACGGGATCTGGCAGGGGCGGTCGCGCGGGAGGACGAGGCTGGGAGACAGCTCGAAGAATTTTTTGTCAGGCTCAGAAAGCAGGATGGGGAGGCCGTGGAGACGCAGGAAACCGGGGCGAACCGTCACACGGTGGAGGAAATCGCCGCGTGCCTGAGTGATATTCAGACACGTCTGGCCGCAGAGCTGGCCCGGAATGTGGAGAAGCAGAATCAGAAGAGACAGCTGGAGGAGGCGGTGACATCCCGTGAGAAAGCGATCCGAGGCCTGGAGACGCAGATGTCCGAATCAGATATTGCCTGTGCCGGTCTGCTGACAGGAAAGCAGGGAGAGGAACGACAAATAGAGAGACTGCGTGAGCAGACTGGCGGAAACGATGAGGAGGAATGGGCTCGAAGTGTGGCGGATTGTCAGTCGCGAAAAGAGGGGCTGGAAAAGGAATTGGAGCAGACAATGAATGTCCGGGATGCGCTGAGTCAGTAGATCGGAAAATTAAATGCGTCCGTGACGGCGCTCAAGGCGCAGCTGAAAGACGAGCCGCAGGGGGCGGAGACGGAAAGCCTTGCGCGCAGAGACCAGTGGGAGCAGAAGAAAGCCGGTTTCAGTGAGCGACGTCAGGAACGGTATGCCGCGTTGCAGAGTAATCGGGCGATCCGCGAATCGGTCCGCGGGAAGCAGACGGAGCTGGAAGCGGCGGAACAGGAATATGTCTGGATGAAGGCGCTTTCGGATACGGCGAACGGAGCCATTGCCGGAAAGCAGAAGATTGAGCTGGAGACGTATGTTCAGATGGCATATTTTGACCGGATCCTGCGCCGCGCAAATCTGCGCCTGATGACGATGAGCAGCGGCCAGTATGAGCTGAAACGCCAGGAGAACGGTGCGAACCGAAGAGAGAAGGCAGGACTCGATCTCAATGTCATTGACCATTATAATGGCACGGAGCGGAGTGTGAAGACCCTATCCGGCGGGGAATCCTTCGAGGCCGCCCTTTCTCTGGCACTCGGGCTCTCAGATGAGATCCAGTCTGCCGCCGGAGGAATCCGCCTTGACGCCATGTTTGTCGACGAGGGCTTTGGCTCTCTGGATGAGGACGCGCTGAATCAGGCGCTTCGCGCACTGAGTACGCTCGCCGACGGAAATCGTCTGATCGGCATTATTTCCCATGTCGGCGAGCTGAAGGAGCGCATCGAGCACAAGATCATTGTCACCAAGAGATGCGGCCAGGATGGGATTGGGAGTCATGTGGAAGTGCGGTAGGAGGAAGCAGCCTGTGACCGCTTCTGGAGTTTGCCACAGCATACGGAAGAAGCAGCCTGTGACTGCTTCTGGAGTTTGCCATAGCATACGGAAGAAGCTGCCAGTGGCAGGTTCTGGAGTTGACAAGACCCGACGGAGAATAGTATACTAACGCAAGATAAGGTCTGGATGAGAGAGGTAGGAGAAGATGGAAGAGAGATTTTTGACGACGAAGCATGTTGTCCTGATGGGAATGTTTGGCGCGCTGGGTGCGGTTCTGATGCTGTTTGAGATCCCGCTGCCTTTTCTCGCGCCCAGCTTCTACGGGCTGGATTTCAGCGAGGTACCGGTACTGGTGGGAACCTTTATCATGGGGCCGATGGCGGGCGTGATTATGGAAGCAGTCAAGATTCTGGTAAAGCTGGTACTGAAGCCGACGAGCACCGGGTTTGTCGGTGAGTTTGCCAATTTTGTCATGTCCTGTGCGATGGTCGTTCCTGCCGGATTGATTTATCACAGAAAGAAGACAAAGAAGGTGGCGATGATCAGCCTGGCAGTCGGGACGATCATCATGGCCGGCGCCAGCATTGTGATGAATGCGCTGGTTATGATTCCTTTTTATTCCAATTTTATGCCGCTCGATACGATTATTGCCATGGGGGCGGCGATCAATCCGGCGATCAGCAATGTGTGGACGTTCGCGTTGATCTGCGTGGGTCCCTTTAATGTGGTCAAGGGAATCTGTGTGTCCTTCGTGACGGCGCTGGTCTATAAGAGAATCAGTATTGTGATTCACAATATCGGCAATGACGGAGCCAGGCGCAGAAAGACCAGCGTGTGATCGGTAATTCGAAGGATGACAGGGACGGGAAAGAAGGATTGGGAAAAGATGGATACCAGGCTGATAAAGGTAGAAGATACTGCTGCGATCCGGGACGAGGAGCTGGCCGGGGCGGCACAGATTTTGCGGAACGGCGGGCTGGTGGCATTTCCGACGGAGACTGTTTACGGGCTGGGCGCGAATGCGCTGGATGAGACGGCGGCCAGGAAGATTTATGCGGCGAAGGGACGCCCTTCCGACAACCCGCTGATTGCCCATATTTCCTGTATGGAGGAGCTTGCGCCGCTGGTATCAGAGATTCCGGAGGCAGGCCGCAGGCTCGCGGAGGCGTACTGGCCGGGGCCGCTGACGATGGTTTTCCGAAAGAGCGCGATTGTCCCGTATGGAACGACGGGCGGGCTTGACACCGTGGCGGTGCGGATGCCCAGCGATCCGGTGGCCAACCGGCTGATCCGGCTTTCGGGTGTGCCGATAGCGGCGCCGAGCGCCAACACGTCCGGGAGGCCGAGCCCGACGACGGCGCAGCATGTCTGGGAAGATATGAACGGGAAGATTGAGATGATTGTGGACGGCGGTCCGGTAGGAATCGGCGTGGAATCGACGATTGTGGACGTCTCCGGAACGATTCCGACGCTTTTGCGGCCGGGCGCGGTGACCGTGGAGATGCTGGAGGCTACGGTCGGACATATCGAGATTGATCCGGCGATCCAGGGACCTTCCGGGGAGGATTTTCATCCGAAGGCGCCGGGGATGAAGTACCGGCATTATGCGCCGAAGGCAGAGCTTACGCTGGTTGAAGGAGAGATTGATTCCGTGGTCGCGCGGATCAATCTTCTGGTGGAGGAAAAGAACGCGCAGAAATGCCGGGTGGGAGTGATCTGCACCGACGAGACGAAGTCGCGCTATCACGGCGCTCTGGTGCGGAGCGTCGGACTCCGCGAGAAGGAGGAGACGATTGCACATAATCTGTTTGCTGTTCTGCGCGAGTTTGATGAGCTACAGGCGGATGTGATTTATTCCGAAAGCTTCCCGGAGGATCATCTGGGACAGGCGATCATGAACCGGCTGACTAAGGCGGCGGGGTATCATGTGATCCGGGTGTAAAAGAACTGGTTGAAAACTTTCAGCCTTTTGTATATACTTTTAGGAAGAAGGGGGGAGAAGGGAGCGGGTTATGGATCAGACGAAGAAACGAGCGGATTATATTTCCTGGGATGAGTATTTTATGGGAGTGGCGGACCTGTCCGGGCGTCGCTCGAAGGATCCGAATACGCAGGTGGGCGCCTGCATTGTCAGTGATGACAACAAGATCCTCTCGATGGGATACAATGGATTTCCGAGGGGCTGTTCGGATGATGAATTCCCGTGGAGCCGGGAAGAAGGGGATGATCCGTACAGCGCGAAATATATGTATGTGGCTCACAGCGAGCTGAATGCGATCCTGAATTACCGGGGAGGGAGTCTGGATGGCAGCAAGCTTTATGTGACGATGTTTCCCTGCAACGAGTGTGCAAAGGCGATCATCCAGGCAGGGATCAAGACTGTGATCTATCGCGAGAACAAGTATCCGGATTCTCCGTCCGTGCGCGCGTCGAAGCGGATGTTTCACGCGGCGGGGGTCAGCTATCATCAGTATGACCGGACCGGGCGGAAGATAGAGGTTCAGTTATAGAAATTCAAAAGGGGCTTGCGATATCCGGGAAAATGACATAGAATGATGATACCAGGGTCAAAAGGTCATGAATCGAATGCTGGCATTCGTATTCATGACTTTGGGACCCGTCCCAAACACGAAGAAGAAGCCATTTTGACCTGTTTTTGGTCAAAATGAGCGGATTCTGAGTGTTTGTGAGAATTCCGGGAGTGCGAAGCACGAAGGAATTCTCAGGTATCATCAGGGTCAAAAGGTAGAGATACCCGTAGAGTAAAGAGGTGAGAAGAGCGATGGCGAAATCAGCTGATAATAAACAGAATAAGCGCACAACGGCGCAGCAGAAGAGAAAGATGATTTCTTCTGTGATTATCATCGTCCTGGTTCTGGCGATGATATTGCCGACCGTGCTGAGCGCACTGTCGAGTGTGCTTTAGACATCCGGACTGGATGGACAGGCGGCGAGCCGGAATTTGACCGGAGACGGTGGATCGCGGCGGTCTGGCCTGTCATGAGAGAGAAAAATATCAGGGCGGCGCATGCCGCCCTGATTGATAATAAACGACTACTAAGCTTAGTTGTCAGTAAAGAATGAGAGTAGCGATGAGGGAAGACAGAAAACAGCCGCAGCGTGACGCCCGGCTGGCAGGCAGGGATCTGGTTGCGGCGGGCTATGTCGGCCTGGCGGGAACGATCTGCATAGCAGGCCGGAAGAGGGAAGAGCTTCTGCGCTGGTTTTCGCCGTCCTGGCTGGATGACGTCGTCAGGCTTTCCGCATGCTGCGGGGAGATTTCGCGAGGCGCGGCATGCCCGGGACAGGGTGAGTCTGTTCCGGGCGTGGTTGGAGAGGACGAAAAACAGAAGCCAGAGGTCTGGCCGATATCGGAGGGCGGTATCCTGAAGGCAATCTGGGATTTTTCAGGTTATCTGGGGGTGGGGATGAGCTTTGCGCTTCGCAGGATTCCCATCCGGCAGGAAACCGTAGAAATCTGTGAGCGGTATGGTCTGAACCCTTACCGCCTGTACAGCAAGGGATGTATCCTCGCGACGGCAGAAAACGGCGGGAGATTTGCTGACCGGCTGACAGAGGCGGGGATTCCGGCCGGGGTGATCGGAACCGTGACGGCGGATCTGGTCCGGCGGATGACGGTGGAGCGCGGATCGAGCTTTTTGGAACGGCCAAGGCCAGATGAAATTTTGAATTTGCTGCCGGATTTTTCATTTCCGGCGGTGGAAGAACAGAGGAGTGTAGAAATATGCGGGAAAAAATATTAGCGGTGATTGAAAAAAACAGCCGGATTGACGTCCATGACCTGGCGATCCTGCTCGGAGAGAGCGAGGTGGCAGTGGCCAATGAGATCGCGGAGATGGAGAAGGAACATATCATTTGCGGATATCATACGCTGATTAACTGGGACAATACCAGCGAGGAAAAGGTCAATGCGATGATTGAGGTCAAGGCGACGCCGCAGCGTGGCATGGGATTTGACAAGCTGGCGGAGCGGATCTATCAGTATCCGGAGGTGAATTCCCTCTATCTGATGGCCGGAGCCTTTGATTTTATGGTTATCATCGAGGGCAAGACGATGCGCCAGGTGGCTCAGTTTGTGTCGGATAAGCTGGCGCCGCTTGATACCATCCAGAGCACGGCGACTCATTTTGTGCTGAAAAAATATAAGGATCACGGTACCGTGCTGGTGGATGAGATCCAGGATGAAAGGATGCTGATTACACCGTGAGAAATCCATTATCTGACAGGATTGTGACGATCCCGCCCTCCGGTATCCGTAAATTTTTTGATATTGCGAGCGAGATGAAGGACGTCATCTCCCTGGGCGTGGGCGAGCCGGACTTTGATACGCCGTGGCACATCCGCGAGGAGGGAATCTATTCCCTGGAAAAAGGCCGCACCTTCTATACCGCGAATGCCGGGTTAAAGGAGCTGCGGACAGAGATCCGGAATTACACAAGAAGAAAATATGACGTGACCTATGATGCCGATACGGAGGTTATGGTGACGGTCGGCGGCAGCGAGGCGATTGACATTGCCCTGCGGGCGATGCTCAACCCGGGGGACGAGGTGCTGATCCCGCAGCCAAGCTATGTCTCTTATGTGCCGTGTACCATCCTGGCGGACGGCGTCCCGGTGACGATTGAGCTGGAGGCGAAGGATCAGTTCCGGCTGACGGCGGAGAAGCTGCGCGAGAAGATCACGCCGAAGACAAAGGTTCTGATCCTGCCCTTCCCGAACAACCCGACCGGGGCGATCATGGAGCGGGAGGATCTGGAAGAGATCGCGGCGATCGTCGAGGAATATGATCTGTTTGTCCTTTCCGATGAGATTTACGCAGAGCTTACATATGCGCAGAATCCGCATGTGACGATTGCGTCTCTGCCAGGTATGCGGGAGCGGACGATTCTGATCAATGGATTTTCCAAGGCATTCGCGATGACCGGCTGGCGTCTCGGCTATGCCTGCGGGCCGGCGGTCATTATCAGGCAGATGCTGAAGATTCATCAGTTTGCGATCATGTGTGCGCCGACGACCAGTCAGTATGCGGCGATTGACGCGCTGAGGAACAGCGATGAGGATGTGCGCCACATGAGGGAATCCTATGACCAGAGACGGCGCTATCTGCTTCATGCGTATGAAGAGATGGGCATGGACTGCTTCGAGCCGCTGGGAGCCTTCTATACCTTCCCGAGCATTAAGCGCTTTGGCATGACCTCGGATGAATTCGCCATGCAGCTTTTGTATGAGGAGAAGGTGGCGGTTGTGCCGGGCACAGCGTTCGGAGACAGCGGAGAGGGATATCTGCGAATCTCCTATGCCTATTCGCTGAAGAGCCTGAAGGAGGCGCTGGGGCGGATTCAGAGATTTGTGGAGCGTCTGGACGCGAAAAAATAAGAGCGATAGAAGAAACGGGGCGTTTTTGCAGGAAAAGCGGAAGCGCCTTTTTCTGTGGAGACCGGGCGAAAGGGAACCGGGGAAGGAGAAAAATACGCGATGAATATCGTACTGTATGAACCGGAAATGCCGTTAAATACCGGCAATATTGGCCGGACGTGTGTGGCGACAAATACGCGGCTTCATCTGATTGAGCCACTGGGTTTTCATCTGAGCGACCGGGCCGTCCGCCGGGCCGGCCTGGATTACTGGGACAAGCTGGACGTGACCCGTTATGAGGACTGGGAGGATTTTCTCGCCAGGAATCCGGGCGCGAAGATCTATATGGCGACGACGAAGGCGAAGCAGGTCTATACGGATGTGACCTATGAGCCGGATTGCTACATCATGTTCGGAAAGGAGAGCGCCGGGATTCCGGAGGAGATTCTGGTAAAGGATCCGCAGGCATGCGTCCGGATTCCCATGTGGGGCGAGATTCGTTCTCTGAATCTGGCGAATTCCGTGGCCATTGTGCTCTATGAGGCGCTGCGACAGAACGGATTTGAAAAAATGACGCTACAGGGAGATCTGCACCGCCTGAAGTGGAGCTGAGAAAATTTGGAAAAAATTTTTGAAATTTGGTGTTGACAAAAGGGTTAGCGTGTGCTAATATAATCGTGGTTAGCAAATACTAACTGCATGTGAATATTCTATACATTTCGACATTGCCCCATCTGACCCGTGGAGGCAACGACTCAACTCCTATGGAAAGAACCTCTGTCCCGCAAGCGGAGGTTCTTTTGCATTTCATAATTTAAAGGACAAAAGGCCATGGAACGACATACCTTTTATCACTGAAAAGCGCGAATCCGGAGCGGAGAATCGCAGGAAAACTGGTAAAAATGCATGTAAACAGAAAAAATTGCCTTTGTTTTTCGTGAAATATGTGTTTTTCCTGTTTATTGACATCCGAAATAAAAAATGCTATATTATTTGGCATGAAGCGAAGACGCTGTGAAGATGACATAGCGTCTTCGCTTTTTTCCGCGGAGGATGAAAAATCTGATCAGAGAACGGCGGCATTCTTGTCGGCTGTCTCAACCGTATGATGCGAAGAAGCATGTCTGGAAGACATGTTCCGGCGCATCATTTTTTTTGAGGAGGGAATGTTATGACAGGTGAAATTCTGGAATTTGTCACAAGTGAGGTGTATGGCGTATGGTTTCTGATCGGCGCCGCGCTGGTGTTCTGGATGCAGGCAGGCTTCGCGATGGTGGAGGCCGGATTTACGAGGGCGAAAAACTCCGGCAATATCATTATGAAGAATCTGATGGACTTCTGTATCGGTACGGTGATGTGGTTTCTGATCGGCGCGTCCTTTATGCTTCCTGCGGCCGAAGGGAGCAGCGATATCCTTGGTATCATCGGGACGCCGGGCTTTGGCGTGTTTACGGATTACGCTGATTTCAGCTACTCCGGTTTCGTTTTTAACCTGGTGTTCTGTGCAACGACGGCGACCATCGTTTCCGGTTCCATGGCAGAACGGACGAAGTTTTCCGCCTACTGTGTCTATTCGGCGGTGATTTCCGGTATCATTTACCCGATCGAGGCGCACTGGACCTGGGGCAACGGTTTCCTGGTGAATATGGGCTTTCACGATTACGCCGGTTCCAACTGCATCCATATGGTCGGAGGAATCTGTGCGTTGATCGGCGCGGCGATGCTTGGACCGAGAATCGGAAAGTTTGTGAAGGATAAGGAAGGGAAGATTGTAAAGGTCAACGCCTTTCCGGGCTGTAACCTGGTCATTGGCGCCCTGGGTGTGTTTATCCTGTGGCTGGGCTGGTATGGCTTCAACGGCGCGGCGGCGACCGATGTGGATACGCTGGGTTCGGTTTTCCTGACGACGACGGTATCGCCTGCGGTGGCGACGGTCGTATGTATGATTTTTACCTGGGTGAAATATGGCAAGCCGGATGTCTCGATGTGTCTGAACGCGTCGCTGGCAGGTCTGGTTGCCATCACGGCTCCGTGTGATGTGACGGACTGCGCGGGCGCGGCGATCATCGGTGCGGTTTCCGGCGTCCTGGTGGTGTTTGGCGTCTGGTTTGTGGATAATGTGCTTCATGTGGATGACCCGGTGGGCGCGGTCGCGGTGCATATGATGAACGGAATCTGGGGAACCATCGCGGTCGGGCTGTTTGCGACAGCCAGCGCTCCGGGCTTCGCGCTGGCGGGCATTCACGAGGGACTGTTTTACGGCGGCGGCGTTACGCAGCTGGGGCTGCAGCTTGTCGGTATGTTTATTACGATCGCCTGGACGGTAGTGACGATCACGCTGACCTTCTTTATCATTGATAAGACGATCGGGCTTCGTGTGTCGGAGGAGGAAGAGCTTCGCGGCCTGGATGCGTCCGAGCATGGCCTTCCCAGCGCTTATGGCGGTTTTGCCATCGTGGATGTGACCGGCGGCGTCATGGACGTCAATGAAAATACGGATCTCGGTGTGAGCGATTACGCGGCGGCTTCCGAGGCAAAGAAAAATGCCGCGGTTCCGGTTGTGGAAGCGCCTGAAATCGCAGATACCGGCCTTCACAAGGTCGTCATCATCGCGAAGATGAGCCGCTACGATGCGCTGAGAAAGGCGCTGAATGACCTGGGCGTGACCGGTATGACGGTTACGAATGTCATGGGCTGCGGAATTCAGAAGGGCGCGGGAGAAAAATACCGCGGCGTCGAGCTGGATGCGACCCTGCTTCCCAAAATCAAGGTGGAGGTGGTTGTCAGCAAGATTCCGGTGGCGCGCGTCATCGAGAGCGCCAAGAAGGCCCTGTACACCGGACACATCGGCGACGGCAAGATTTTTGTATACAATCTGTGCAATGTGGTGAAGGTTCGTACCGGAGAGGAAGGCTTCGCGGCTTTGCAGGATGTGGAGTAGAGTAGAACAATGATATGGGAATGTGAATAAAATAAAAACAGAGACCGGCGTCTGCCGGAGAACCGCCGTACCATTTGGTGCGGCGGTTTTTTGATGCGCCATCGCATGCGACAGCTGTTATTCTTCTGTATCCTCAAAAAAATCCCGGTCGATGAAAAGGCAGGTGTGGTCAATGAAGGCCTGCAGGTCAAAATCATTGCCCAGCTCAAAAAAGCATTTGACAATATCAATAT
>JAJQCO010000118.1:33667-42133 GCA_021202655.1 Clostridiales bacterium
ATCGGTCAGAAGTGTGGTAAAGATCGGCACCGCGATCCGGAGCCGACGACCGTTTTGCTCCGCGATGTGGATTTTGTTTGTCAGGATTTCGATGATGCCGTCGCGGATGATAGCGATCAGCCCGCTGTCCCGGTTGGCCTCGTAGATGTTCTGATACAGGGCCTGGTTTTCCCGGATGTGGCGAAAGAGAATGGTCAGAAACTCACGGATGGAGTCCTTGTCCGTGAAATACATGACGTCGTCGGAGAGGCCGAGCTCCTCTAAGAGGAAGGAGAGACAGTAGCGCAGGAGATCATATTTATCCTCAAAATAGCGATAGAACGTCGAGCGGGAGACCATGGAGGAGCTGCAGATATCGGTCAGGGAAATCTGCTCAAAGGGATGATCGGCGAGCTGCCGGAAAAAACCGTTCCGCAGCAGGGCATAGGTGCGGCGGGCGGTAAGATTATCCTTATGAGACGGCGTGTGCTTCATGGCATCATTCTCCTTTCTTTGTCTCAAATCGGACAGACTGGCAAAATCTGTCGCATTTGAAACGGTCTCAAAAATCTGATTCTTGTGTATTTTAACATAAATATGGATAATTGCAAGCAGAGAGGAAGACATCGGAGTGTGGTGGATATGAAGGAAGGATTATCCTTAAAGCTGGCGCGTTTTATCATTGAGAAGCGCGCGCGAATCGAAAAGCTGTTTTTGGCGGGCTGCCTATTTTCGCTGGTTGCGATGAACCTGGTTCGCGTCAATTACGACCTGACGAATTATATCCCGGCAGATGCGCCGTTTTCTGTCGGGCTTGCCGTGATGGAATCGGAATTTGGCTATCCGGGAACCGGTCGCGTCATGTTGGAGGACGTGACGCTGTATGAGGCAAAGCAGTATAAGGATCGGATGGAAGCGGTGGACGGGGTGGATTCCATTACCTGGTGCGACAGCCTGGTCAATCTCTATGCAGGGGAGGACTTTATCCGCATGGATGACATCGCGGATTATTATAAGGACGGCTGCGCGGTCATGGACATTACCTTTGACGAGGAGTCGGATTCGGAGCGGACAAAGCAGGCCATCAGCGAGCTGCAGGCCATCGCCGGAGAGAAGGGGTCCTTCGTCGGGATGGCGGTTCAGAACAAGTCGCTGATCGAAACCTCCGCCAGCGAGATGGGGCGGATTCTGGTGGTGGCGGTGATCATGCTTTATGTGGTGCTGACATTTATGACCACGGCATGGACGGAGCCGCTTCTTTTTATGGTGGTCATGGGCGTGGCCGTCCTTCTGAACCGGGGGACGAATGTCTTTGTCGGAACCATTTCCTTTCTCACGAACAATGTGGCGATTATTTTGCAGCTGGCGACGTCGATGGATTATTCCATTTTTCTGCTGGACGCCTTCATGCGGTGGCGGGATAGTGGGCTGCCGGACGAGGAGGCCATCGTGCGTGCGGTGGACGACGCCATCAACTCCATTTTTGCAAGCAGTCTGACGACGGTGGTCGGTTTCCTGGCGTTAGTGACCATGAAGTTTCATATCGGCTTTGATATGGGGCTGGTGCTGGCCAAGGGGATCTTCTTCAGCCTGCTCTCGGAGGTGTTTTTCATGCCGGCGATGATCCTGGTTTTTACCGCATGGAACGACCGGACGAAGCACCGCTCCTTTTTTCCGGATTTCATGCCGTTTGCAGGGTTCGTATACCGGATTCGCTATGTGGTGCTTGCCGCGGTAATTCTCATTACGCCGCCCGCTTATATCGCCCAGGGAATGAATCATTTTCTGTACGGAAATGACGCGGTAGGCGCTTCGGTGGGAACGCAGGTTTATGAGGATGACAGGGAAATCACGGCAAGGTTCGGGCGGAGCAATATGCTCCTGTTAATTTATCCCGATACCGGCGATGTGACGGAAAAGAGGATGAGCGAGGAGCTTACGTCTCTGGATTATGTGAAGAGTGTGACTTCCCTGGCAAACGCGCTGCCGGACGGCGTCCCCAAGGAATTTTTGCCGGAATCGACGGTGGAACAGCTTCACAGCGGAGGCTGGTGCCGGACGCTGCTTTACATAAGAACCAAAAGCGAGAGCGAGACGGCGTTTGCGTGTGTGGATGAGATCCGGGAGATCATGAAGAAATATTATCCGGAGGATTCGTATGTGGTCGGGGAGACGGCGGCGACCGAGGATATCCGGGAGATCATCACCGAGGATAATACCCGCGTGAACCGTCTCTCGCTGCTCGGCGTCTTTCTGGTGATTCTGGCAAGCTTCCGCTCCGTGTTGATTCCCTTTGTGGTCATGATTCCGATTGAGGCAGCGATTTTTATCAACATGGCGCTGCCTTATATCCAGGGTCTGGATATGGATTATATGGGCTATATCATTGTCAGCAGCATCCAGCTGGGAGCGACGGTGGATTATGCGATTCTGTTGACCAACCATTACATGGCGAAACGCCGTCTTCTCCCGAAAAAGCAGGCCTGCATCGAGGCGATCGCGCTGTCATGCCCGTCGGTGTTTACATCGGGGACGATCATTACTGTCGCCGGTTATATTGTGTACCATATTTCGACGACGGCGGCCATCGGCGATCTGGGGCACCTGATCGGGCGCGGCGGCATGTTCAGCCTGATTCTGGTGCTGACTCTGCTTCCGGCGCTGCTGGTGATTTTCGATGCGTGGATTGTGGAGAAAAAGCAGCGTCGGGCGCTGCGCGAAATGGGACGGAGGTGGAAGAATCGGAGGATGAAAATATGGAAACGGTTTCGCAGAGGGCGGCTGAGACGGATGACGGCCGGCGTTCTGGCCGTACTGATGACGCTGTCCGGCGTCGGCGCCGCGGGTCCGGTATACGGCGCGGAGGCTTCGGTGGATGTGGATGAGGCCATGTATGTAAACCTGGATCTGTACGGGCGGATGGATAAGGTCAATGTGGTCAAAAGCTGTGACCGGAACGGCGTCCGCAGCTTTACGGATTATGGAGATTATACGGACGTCGCGAACATGACGGATGACACGGAGCCGGTGCGTGGCGACGGGTTTGTGACCTGGAATCTGCCGGATGACGCGCAGCCGCGTTTTTATTACCGATGTGAGCTGGCGCCGGAGGCGGTCACGCTTCCGTGGAATTTTGACGTGTCCTACCGGTTAAACGGCGTGCCGAAAAATGGAGAGGAGCTGGCAGGGGCGTCGGGACTCGTTGAGATTCAGATTAAGGCGACGGCGAATGAAGACGCACTGGAGTATTATCGCAATAATATGATTCTGGCAGTTGCGGTACTGATTGACCTGGATGAGTGCTACAGCGTGGATGCGGACGGCGCGCAGGTGCAGAACCTCGGCAGCCAGACGGGCGTGGTGTTTACCGCGCTTCCCGGGGAGGATGGAGATTACACGGTACGCATCGGCACGGACTGCTTTGAGACCGACGGAATCTATATGGCGATGATCCCGGGGACGACAGAGGAGTTGGAGCATATCACGGACTTAAAAGAGGCGAAGGATACTTGGAAGGATGCGGGCGATGAGCTTTATGACAGTATGGAGGGAATGGCGCGGTCGATAGAAAGCATGCGGGACGGCGTCCTCCGGATGCAGGATGGCCTGGCCTCGGCGGAGGAGGCGCGGGAGGTGTGGAGCGCCGCGAAGGATCCGATTCTGGATGAAAATGAGCGGACACTGGCTTCGCTGTCAGCAGTTTCCGGGCAGCTTTCGGCGATGATTCCGCACATTCAGACGGCGAAGGAGGCGGCAGAGACGCTGGATGACAGTCTGGATGACATTGTCCGGACCATGGGGGAAATGCAGGATCCGCTGCGCGATTTAAGCCGCGAGCTTTATGGCATCCAGAGTAATTCAGACGATGTGGCTGCGGCGCTTCCCCGCGTGACCTCGCTGATGCAGGAGCTGGTGGCGCTCAACGCGCGTCTGGACGCCAGCACGCAGGTCTATGTCACGCAATTGGCGCTTGTTTCGTCCAGTCTGTCAGACGCGGAGGAGGATGAGGAAGCAGAAGAGGAGCTGATTGACGATGTGACGCCGGTCGCAACCGACGGGGACGCGACGGCGGTTGGTTTGTCCCGGCGAGGGACGACGATGACCGGTCATGCGGCGATGGCTGGTTTGTCCCGGCACGAGACGCCGCTGGTTGGCGTCGGTGTGAGCGGGGTGACGCTCGACGCGGCCTCCCTTTTGTCAACATTAACCCAGAAATCGGAAGTTCTGAAGGATTTTGCCGACGCGAGCAACACTCTTTCGAAAGAAATGCAGAAGCTCCTTGCGGACACGGCAGATGCCGCGCGGTATACGGCGGATCTGGCGGAAATGCTGGACTGTCTGATCGCCGATGTTGAGATCACGCAGGAGTCGCTTAAAATTTATTATCCGGATTTGCAGCGGGCGCTGGATGACAGCGAGGAACTGGTCCGGCTGACGACGGACGCCCTGGATCAGAGCGTCGGGACTGCGGCTCTCGTCCAGGAAGCCCTGCGCGATTCCTCCGGGAGTCTGGACGCGGCGGCGCGTGAGAGCATCCTGGCTGCGATGGAGCTTCTGGATCAGTCTCTTTGCGTCCTGGACGCCACCGCTTCCATGCGGGAATCCGGAAGGACGATGAAGGATGTCCTGGACTCGGAGTGGGACGATCTTGAACAGGAGACCCGCTTCCTCTACATGGATCCAAATGCCAGGAAGGTCTCCTTTACTTCGGAGCAAAACGGAGAGCCAAAATCCCTGCAGATCATCCTGCGCACCGCGGAGATCCGTGTGGACGAGGGGGAGGAGCTTCTGGATGCAGAGGCGGCGGAGCAGGAGTCCGGTCCCCTGGCGCGGAGAAGGAGCGTGCTGCAGAGATTGTGGGAATGGAGCACCGGAATTTTCTGGGAATAAATGGGGGTGGAGGAACTGGCCATGCGCCGCTGCCGCGTCATTCCCTTATGCATGAAAGTCGTAAGAAAGCTGTCATTGCCAGCTTTGTTCAAATCGTGTATACTGATAACAGCAGGGTCAAAAGGTCATACATCGAATGTCAGCGTTTGCATTCATGACCTCGGGACCTGCCAGGACATCGGATGTAAGGCGATGAGTGTGGAGCGATGACATGAAACTTTCTCTGTATTTGAAATTTATTGCGGGCTACCTGGTCTTCGGAGTCCTGGGATTTATCGCGGTTTCGACGGTTTCCTCTACGATGATGAACCGATATATGACGCGCGGACGCGCCGAGGCGATGTATGACGAGGCGAATCTGATTGCCTCTGCCTACAGCAATATTTATCAGGGGGAGAGGCAGAGCCTGGATTCCGTATATGAGCAGCTGCAGGCGGTGGCGGTGTTTTTGCGGGCGGAGATCTGGGTGGTGAACCGTCAGGGCGTGATCGTCGTGGACAGCAACGCTTCCCAGAGAACCGGGAATACGATCGAGGGCTTTGATCCGACGGTGACCGGAAATAAATCCTATGCGGTCGGCGACTACTTCGGGCAGTTTTCCTACGATGTGGTGAGCGTGTCGGCGCCGATTATCGGAAATTACAACACCTATGGGTATGTTGTTGTGCATATGCCGCTTTCGCAGATCCGGGCGGACAGCGATCAGGGGCTGGATGTGATTTATATTTCGGCGGCGGTGATTTTTGTCCTCTCTCTGATTATCCTGCTGGTGTTCACGATGACGGTTTATGTTCCGCTCAAGAAGATCACAGAGGGAGCGAAGCAGTATGCGGCCGGAAATCTGGAATATCAGATCGACCTGGACCAAAACGACGAGATGGGATATCTGGCGGCGACATTGAATTATATGTCAACGGAGCTCGACCGTATGGAGGAATATCAGAGGACCTTTATTGCCAATGTCTCTCACGATTTCCGTTCTCCGCTGACCTCGATCAAGGGATATCTGGAAGCGATTATCGACGGGACGATTCCGCCGGAAATGTATGAGAAATATTTAAAACGGGTGATCTCGGAGACGGAGCGGCTGACGAAGCTGACACAGGGGCTTTTGACCCTGAATTCGCTGGATGGAAAGGCATGTCTCAACCGGTCGAATTTTGATATCAACCGCGTGATCAAGGACACGGCGGCGTCCTTCGAGGGAACGTGTCTGGGCCGCGACATCAATTTTGATCTGACCTTTGCGGACAATATCCAGATGGTATACGCGGACATGGGAAGGATTCAGCAGGTGCTTTACAATCTGATTGACAACGCGATCAAATTCAGCAGCGACGGCTCGACGATTTTTATCCAGGCCTATCACCGGAATGAGAAGATTTTTGTGTCGGTCAAGGATACGGGAATCGGGATTCCGAAGGACAGTGTGAAGAAGATCTGGGAGCGGTTTTACAAGACGGACCAGTCGCGCGGAAGGGATAAGAAGGGAACCGGGCTGGGACTTTCAATTGTAAAGGAAATTATCCAGGATCACGGGGAAAATATCGACGTCATCAGCACAGAAGGCGTCGGCTCGGAATTTATCTTTTCGCTGCCGAGAGCGGCCGTGTCCTGACGGTCAGTTTCAGGAAACGCTGCCGGGAAAAGGAGTCCGGCAGAAGGAAGCGCAGGGGAGCAGACAGTATAACATACGGAAGACAAGGAGGCGCCAGGGATGAAACGATGGATGCGGATGTTTGCCGTCATTTTTATGGCGGGGGTGATGCTTGTCGCGGGGGCAGGAGGCGTTCTGGCGGCGGAGACCCGGCAGGAGATTACCTCTATCAGTCTGGAGGTCACCTCCACGATCGTATCCGGAAGCAGCAGCGGCAACGTATATATCACCAAGGCGGATGACGGCAATTATCGCGTGGGGAGCGTGGAGATTCTGAACAGCAGCGACGACTGGATCGGCGGGATGACGCCGCGGGTTTCGGTAAACATCTACGCGGATAACGGATATTATTTTTCCAGCTCAAGCAAGAATATTTTTTCTTTTTCCGGGGAGGATGTGACGGTGGAATCGGTCAGCCGTCAGGATGACAAGACGACGATTGCGCTGAAGCTTAAGCTTCCCAAGCTGGACAACGGAGATCTGACGGTGACAGGGCCGTACTGGAATGAAAACAGCGGCGTCGCTCACTGGGACGAGAATACCAGCGCCAGGTATTATCAGGTGCGGCTTTACCGGAACGATTCTCAGCTCACGACCAGCAAGCAGACCTCAGACAATGAATATGATTTTTCCGGCAGCATCAGCAAGAGCGGAGATTATTATTTTGAGGTGCGGGCGGTAGGAAGCAGCTCGGAGAAGGGCGACTGGGTGAGCTCGGACGTCTGGTATGTGGACGCCTATGAGGCCAGCTATATGAGATCCCTTTCTTCGGACAGTCCGGGAGATTCCGACTGGTATTATGACGCGGGTCCGGGAGGATACTCGTATGGCCCCGGAGGATATTCGTATGGTCCGGGGGGCTATTCGGGCGGGCCCGGCGTAACCGGCGGATATGTGCCGACCGGACCGGGAGCGACAGGGGGCAGCTCGGGAAGCTCCGGGTTATATGGAGAGGGCGCGACGACAGCGAACGGGAACCACTGGTGCCTGGACGCGGGCGGATGGTGGTATCAGTATGCCGACGGCGGCCATCCGGTCTCGAGCTTTCAGCAGATCGACGGGGTATGGTATTATTTTAATGACAGCGGCTATATCACGACGGGATGGTTTGAGGTGAATGGCAACTGGTATTACTGCGATTCCAGCGGCGCCCTGTACATCAACGCCCGCACGCCGGACGGCTACTATGTCGGCGGCGACGGGGCATGGATTCAGTGACGCCGGAATATGGATCCGGCAGGAAAGCCGCGCGGGCGGAGGAGCTTTTGCTCCCCCGCCCGCTTTGCGTCAGCGTCTTACTTCAAATTTGTAGCCGATGCCCCAGACGGTGGCGATGGACCAGTTGGCGTGGTCCTTGATCTTTTCCCGCAGGCGCTTGATGTGTACGTCAACGGTCCGGGTATCTCCGATGTATTCATATCCCCAGATGTGATCCAGCAGCTGTTCTCTGGTGAACACCTGATTCGGCGAGGAGGCCAGAAAATAGAGCAGCTCCAGCTCCTTTGGCGGCATGTCAACCACCTTCCCGCAATAGGTGACGGAGTAATTGGTCAGGTTTACCACGAGATCCGGATATTCGACATACTCGCCCTGCTGCTCCGGAATGTTGACGGAAACGGCGGAGAACTGGTAGCGGCGAAGGACGGCCTTGACGCGCGCGACCATCTCCTTGGAATCGAAGGGCTTGATGATATAATCGTCTGCGCCCAGCTCCAGCCCCAGAACCTTGTCAAAGACCTCGCCCTTGGCGGAGAGCATAATAATGGGAACCTGGGAGGAAGTCCGCAGCTCCCTGCAGACCTGATAGCCGTCCATGCCGGGCAGCATCAGGTCAAGGAGGATCAGGTTCGGCTTGAATTCCGGGAATATCCTGAGCGCTTCCTCTCCGTCTGCGGCAATCCTTGTTTCATAACATTCCTTCGTCAGATAGAGAGAAATCA
>JAJQCO010000118.1:42143-49665 GCA_021202655.1 Clostridiales bacterium
AATCAGCTCCGCGATGTTCTCATCATCGTCAACAATCAGAATTCGTTGTCTTTCAGCCATTTGATGCTCTTCCTTCCTTTGCTTTCATTTTATGTGCGGCGTGCGGTCGCTTATTTAAATACGACGATCGTCACACCGGCGTCTCCCTCGCCGATATCGGCAAGATGAAATTCTTTTACATATTTCAGCTTTTTTAAATGCTTGTGGATACCGGCGCGCAGCGCTCCCGTCCCTTTTCCGTGGACAATGCGCACCTGCGGCAGGTGGGCGATATAGGCGTCGTCCAGGTATTTGTCGATCCGGGCATTAGCCTCGTCCACGGTCATGCCGAGCAGGTTGATCTCCGGGGAGACGGTGGCGGACTTTGACATTTTGATGTTGCTGCTGCCGCTGCCTCGTCGGCGGCTTTCGAGACCGGGGGCGCTGACGGAATTTTCCTCGATCAGCTCGAGGTCATTTAAGCTGACCTTAGAGCGGAGGATGCCCATCTGCACGAAGAGATTGCCCTGAGCGTCGGGGAGGCTGGACACGGTTCCCTTCAGGTTCATGGAGAGGACGCGCACGCCGTCGCCCAGCTTAAGCGTCTTCGGGTTGACGGCCTTGCGCGGCTTCTCGTCCTTTTTCAGGCTCAGATTGCTGTCGACCTTCTTTAAATTTTCCCGCAGCTTCGCGCGCTCTGCTTCCAGCGCTTTGGTGTCCACGCCGGAGGAGGCGGCAAGCTTATTGATGTTTTTGATCGTCTGGTCGGCAGTCTCCTTTGCCTGGCGCAGGATCCGCTGGGCTTCCTCGTTCGCGGAGCGGATCATCTTGTCCTTTCGCTCGTCGAAGCGTTCCTCCTTCTGTTCCAGGCGGGCCTTCAGGCGGGAGATTTCCTGCCGGTAGCGTTCGATTTCGGCGCGCTCCTTTTCGACGGTGATGCGGCTCTCCTCGAGATGGCTGATCACATCCTCAAACGTCTCATCCTCGGCTTCGAGGCGATTCCGGGCGTCGTCGATGATATAGTCGGGCAGGCCAAGCTTTTTCGAGATGGCGAAGGCATTGCTCTTGCCCGGAACGCCGATCAGCAGCCGGTAGGTCGGCGAGAGAGTCTGGACGTCGAATTCACAGCTGGCGTTTTCGACCCGCTCTGTGCTGAGCGCAAACACTTTCAGCTCGCTGTAATGGGTGGTCGCCACTGTGCGGCACTGCATATTGTGAAGGAAATTGAGGATCGAGATGGCGAGCGCCGCTCCCTCAGTCGGGTCAGTACCCGCGCACAGCTCGTCGAACAGGCACAGGGAGCGGCTGTCCGCTCTGCCCAGGATATCGACAATGTTTGTCATATGCGCGGAAAAGGTGCTCAGGCTCTGCTCGATGCTCTGCTCATCGCCGATGTCGGCAAACACCTCGTCAAAGACAGAAAGCTCCGATCCTTCAAACGCCGGGATGTGAAGACCGGCCTGCCCCATCAGGGTAAAAAGGCCGACGGTTTTTAACGATACGGTCTTGCCGCCGGTGTTGGGCCCCGTGACGATAAGCAGATCAAAATCGTTCCCCAGCCAGACCGTGACGGGAACGCATCTGGCCGGATCGAGCAGAGGGTGGCGGCCATCCTTGATGTGGATGCGGCCCTCGGTGTTGAATTTCGGTTCGCTGGCGTTAAAATGGCGGGCAAGAGCCGCCTTTGCAAAGATAAAATCCAGCCTTGTCAGAAGCTCCTGGTTGATGGATAGAAGCTCCGTGTAGGGAGCCAGCCTTGCGCTCAGGTCTGTGAGGACGGCTTCAATCTCCTTCTGCTCCTGAATCTCCAGGGTGCGCAGCTCGTTGTTCAGCTGGATGACGGCCATCGGCTCGATGAAGAGGGTGGCGCCGGTGGAGGACTGGTCGTGGACCATGCCGTTTATCTGATTCTTGTACTCGGACTTTACCGGGAGGCAATAACGGCCATCGCGCATGGTGACGACGGCATCCTGCAGACAGGATCGGTTTGCGTTCAGGATCCTGGCGAGCTGGTCGTGAATGCGCCCGTCAATGCCTGCCATCTGGCGTCGGACACGGTGCAGGCCGGGGCTCGCGTCGTCGGCGATCTCGTCCTCTGACAGAATGCAGCGGCGGATTTCATTGTTCACAGGGGTGAGCGGCTCCAGATCGCGGAACATGGCGTCCAGAGAGTCGTCCGGGATCTCTTCGGATTCCTCATGCCGACCATAGGCCTTTGCCCGCGCCGCCACAGTCAGAAGGCCGCTTATGGATAAAAGCTCTGTCGTGCTTAAGGAGCTGCCGATTTCCAGGCGTTTCAGAGAATCGCGGATATCGCGGATGCCGCTTAAGGAGAGACTGCCCTTCATGCGCACGCGGGTTACCGCATCCGAGGTCTCGGTCTGTGCCTGTGTGATCCAGGCCAGATCGGACGAGGGCTTCAGAGAACGGCAGAGCGTCCTGCCGGGTTCCGAGGCGGCATATTCGGTCAGGGAAGCAATGATTTTATCATATTCTAAAGTTTTTAAAACCTTATCGTTCATATATATCCTCATTTCAGGGTGTTTGCTTACTTTTATAAGTATACCACGAAAACCATAACTGCGAAAGTCCCTAACTTTTCCTTGCAGAAATAAAGGAAGGCTTTTATAATGGATATAATGAGCCGGGTTCATGAAGCTTATGAGCCGGGTCCATGGGGAGGAGCTGACAGGGGAAGGAGGCCAGCATGCCTGATGTACGCAATTCGGAAAAAGAGCCGGATAAGGGGAGACGCCGTTTTATCAATGAAAAGGTAGTGAGACAGCCGATGTCAAAGAGGCAGATTTGTCTTCGGCTGGTCATGATTTTTTTTGCGGCGGTTGTATTTGGCGTGGCCGCGGGGATTTCTTTTACGGTGGCAAGACCGCTTGTGGAGCGCTATCTGGGAGAAGAAGAGACGCCGGGCGAGACGATTTCGATCCCAAAGGATGAGCCGACGGATCCGACGCCTGCACCGACGCCTGCGCCGACACAGGCAGAACCGGAGACGGAAGGCGAACCGATTGAGGAGCAGGTGCAGAGCGCGTTGGAAAACTATCGTTATACGGTAGATGACCTGAATTCCATGTTTGCGGATCTGCGCACGCAGATACAGACGGCGGAGAAAGGGGTTGTGACGATCCATTCTGTGCAGCAGACGCTGGACTGGTTTGACAATCCGGTGGAGACGGCGGGGCTGTACGCGGGGGTGATCATCGCAAAGACCGATCAGGAGATTCTGATCCTGACTCCGGACGACGCGGTGGAGCAGGCGGATTCGATCAAGGTAACTCTTGACGATATGGATCTGGATGGTCAGATGAAGCAGAAGGACGCCACCTCCGGCATGGCGGTTGTCAGCGCGGACATTTCGGCGCTGGATGAGAGCGTGCGCGAGAAGATCGGGGTGATCGCATTAGGCAATTCTTATTCGGTCCGGGAGGGAGATCTGGTTGCGGCGGTCGGAAGTCCGGCGGGGGTGGTTCATTCCGTGGATTACGGATTTATCGCCTATGCGACGAGAACGACCGATGTCGTGGATGGCACGGCAAGAATTTTTTATACGGATATTATGTCAGATGAGGAGAAAGGTACCTTTTTGTTAAACACATCCGGGGAATTGATCGGATGGGTTCAGGGAAATGTGTCTGAGACGGACGACCGGGTGAAGGAGGTCGTGGGAATCTCTGATTACAAGGGCGCCCTGGAGCGGATGAGCAATGGCTTAAGCGTTCCTCTGTTTGGAATCATCGGACAGGAGGTGACGCAGTCCATGGCAGATTCCGGGTTGCCGGACGGGATTTATGTGCTTCGTGCGGTGGCAGACGGCCCTGCCTATAATGCGGGCATCCAGAACGGAGACATTATTACCAGCGTGGACGGCAGCGAGATGGCGACCATCCGCGAATTCCAGAATTTTGTGGGAGATCTGGAGGTCGGACAGATTGTCGACGTCACGGTAGAGCGAAACGGACGGGAGGAATATACCGAGCTGCAGTTTCAGGTGACGATCGGGGTGCGATAGACGCCGGACGGCGGGAAAGAATCATAAAAGGCCCGGTATGTATATCGGGAGTACATCGAGATAGATACCGGATGGCGGGAAAGAATCAGGATAGAAAGAAGAGGGCAGGACAGAGACATGAAGTATATTGACAGTTTACGAGAAGGAATGCGGATTTCGGAGGTCTATCTGTGCAAATCAAAACAGATTTCCCTGACAAAGGCAGGGAAGGAATATGGCAATCTGGTTCTTCAGGATAAGACGGGAACCATTGACGCGAAAATCTGGGATCTGAATTCCCCGGGAGTCGGCGAATTTGAGACGCTGGATTACGTGCGTGTCGATGCGGACGTCACGTTATTTATGAACTCGAATCAGCTGAACGTGAAGAGGATTCGCAGGGCGGATGAGAAGGAATATGTCCCGGCGGATTATCTGCCGGTGACCAGCAAGGATATCTGGACGATGTATCGGGAGCTTCTCGCTGTCATTGCCAGTCTGAAGAATCCGTATCTGAAGAAGCTGGCGGAAAGCTTTTTTGTGGGCGATCCGCATTTTGCCAAAGCGTTTCAGCGTCACAGCGCCGCGAAAAGCGTTCACCATGGGTTTGTGGGCGGACTGCTCGAGCATACGCTGAGCGTCACGAAGATGTGTGAGTATTTTGCGACCGCTTATCCGCTGCTCGACCGGGATCTGCTGCTGACGGCAGCCATGTTTCATGACATCGGCAAGACGAAGGAGCTGTCGGACTTTCCGGCCAATGAATACACGGACGACGGGCAGCTTCTGGGACACATTGTGATCGGGACGGAGATGGTCAGCGAGCGGATCCGGACGATTCCGGATTTTCCGGATCGGCTGGCGGCAGAGCTGAAACACTGCATCCTCGCCCATCACGGGGAGCTTGAGTACGGCTCGCCGAAGAAACCGGCGCTCCTGGAGGCGCTGGCGCTGAATTTCGCTGACAATACCGACGCGAAGATGGAGACGATGATCGAGGCATTAAAGGGCGGAAATGCAAATCCGGGCTGGTTGGGATACAACAAGTTCCTGGAGACCAACATACGAAAGACGACGGAGTATTAAATGAAGAGGGAGCCGGATATCTGATATGGATGGGATTCGCCGGTATTTTTGCGACCACGGCGAGGGTGATTTTGCTGTCCGGCTGAAAGAGAAGGGGCTGTGGCAGGGATCGGAATAGCTCCGGTCACTGCCACAGCCCCTTTTAAAAGGAGGTAGTTGTATGGTGTGTCTATCTATGTATGAAGCGCCCGCTCTGCGGGCTCTGTCCGCAGGATTGGCGACGAGTTATTAGACGAACCCGGCGACGGTTGCGCGCTTTGTGCCACCAGGCTCGATTATAAAAGTAAGCGACTATGCTAAACTCGAGCATCGTCTTACGACTTGCTCTCGTTAAGCGTCGCATGCATATATGAAAGTCGATTGCTTCGCGCTTACGCGCTCCCGCAATCGCCGTGAGTATTCGCAATCCGCACTATCGTGCTACTTGCTCATACTCCCTAGCCCGTCCGATGTCGGTATGTCCTCGCGTGCAAGCACGTAGCCCATACCGCCGCCGTCCGGGACTTTCATAGTAACTTAACGAATGGATGTCTCTTTCGTTAAAAATGATGTGTCTTGAACTGTCTTTCCTTTCCGTCTCACATCATGGTTATATGATAGCGGAAAAATGTGTCTAAAATTTGAGCGGTTTCTAAACGATTTCATAAATTTGAAAAGAAATTATGACGAAATTATGAAAGAGATGGAGGAAATATATGGGCTGGGAGAAAAACGACCTGTTTCAGGTAAGGATTGATGATATGAGCGACAGCGGGGAGGGGATCGGCAAGACTGACGGCTTTACGTGGTTTATCAAAGACTCGGTAATCGGCGATCTGATAGAGGCCAGGGCAACAAAGGTAAAGAAATCCTACGGCTTTGCCCGTCTGATGCGTGTCCTAGAGCCATCCCCGCACCGAATCACGCCTCGCTGCCCGGTCGCGAGACAGTGCGGCGGCTGCCAGCTGCAGGCGATGGATTATGAAGAACAGCTCCGCTTTAAGGAATCGAAGGTGATAAACAATCTGCGCCGAATCGGCGGTCTGACGGAGCTTCGGCGCGCAGATCAGGAAAGCGGTCAGCGATGTGAGACGGTCGCCGCCGAACGGGCGGAGGAGCCCGCTCCGGCTCTGTATCCGATCATGGGGATGGAAGAGCCGTGGCGTTACCGCAACAAAGCACAGTTTCCTTTCGGAAAATCCCGCGACGGGCGGATCATCACCGGCTTTTATGCCGGGCGCACGCATTCGATCATCGAATGCGGGGACTGCCTGCTTGGCGTGAAAGAAAATCAGCCGATCCTGGATTGCATCCGCTCCCATATGGAAGAATATGGCATCCTGCCATATGACGAAGAAACGCATACCGGCCTGGTTCGCCATGTCCTGATCCGCAAGGGCTTTCAGACCGGAGAGCTGATGGTCTGCCTGGTATTAAACGGCGACGTCCGGGACCTGAAAGCGCCGGATAAGCTGGCAGACAGACTTCTGGAGATGTTTCCAGGTAACGCGGAACATAAAGAGACGAATACGCCTCCTCATCAGAATGTGGCCGCTGCGGATTCGGACGAACATCTGGAGCCAACGCCGCGCATGACCAGTATATCGTGCAGCATCAACAGAGAACGGACCAATGTCATCATGGGACGCGAGATCATCAATCTGTACGGACCAGGCTACATCACAGATTATATCGGGAAGATCGGTTATCGGATTTCCCCGCTGTCATTTTATCAGGTGAATCCGGTGCAGACCGAGCGGCTTTATTCGACCGCTCTGGAATATGCCGGCCTGACCGGCGCGGAAATCGTCTGGGATCTGTATTGCGGGATCGGAACCATTTCCCTTTTCCTCGCACAGCGCGCAAAGAAGGTATTTGGCGTGGAAATCGTCCCCCAGGCCATTGACGATGCCCGCGCAAACGCAAAGCGAAACGGCATGGAGAATGTCGAATTCTTCGTCGGTAAAGCAGAGGAGGTCCTGCCCGAACAATATCACAGAAATCATATTTATGCCGACGTCATCGTCGTCGATCCGCCGCGCAAGGGCTGCGATACGGCCTGCCTCGATACGATTGTCGAGATGGCGCCGAAACGCGTCGTCTATGTCAGCTGCGATTCCGCCACCCTGGCAAGAGATATCAAATATCTGGGCGAACGCGGGTATCGGGTGGAGAAGGCCAGGGCGTGCGATATGTTTCCGCAGAGCGGGCACGTGGAATGCTGTGTGAAACTGGCCAGAATGTAAAGAAGTATTATGCTGGAGACGGAAGTGGCGATGTGAAAGCGTAAAAAACTGAAAATCAAATTTAATACCCACTTTTATTACCCACCTGTGTTATAATGGGTGGGTAATAAAAGTGGGTATTAAATTGTAAGGGCGGGTAATACTATGGCGATGGATATTATAAAAGAACTCCGAGAATATGATTCCGAGAGAGAATGGTTTGAATTCAAAGAAAACTGGTTTGTGGCAG
>JAJQCO010000234.1:0-10333 GCA_021202655.1 Clostridiales bacterium
CAATGAGATAGACGACCCGCTTCACATTCGTCTCAATGTGCAGCTTCTTCGCCCGGTTATAGATATCAACCAGCAGGAGCTTGTCTAACAGCAGGTTCTTGATGAAGTTGTCCTTATCGTACCGCTCCTTGTATGCCACCAGCAGATTCTGGATCTGGAACGCCGCCAGCTTGCCGACCATATAAGCGTCCTCGCTGCCGCCCTTCGCCAACAGGATATATTCCAGCTGATGCTCATCAAATACCTTGAAAAACTGGCATCCCTGGATCACCTGACTGTCCGCCGGAGAATCCACAAAGGAAAGAATCGCATTTTCATACTGCTCCGCCTCCGGAAATGTAGACGAGAGCACCTTTCCCTCAATATCGCAGATACAAAGGTCAATTCTGGTGATCCCCTTGAATCCATCGATGGTTGTCTGAAGAATCTGATTTGAAATCATATCTGCACACTCCTTGTATCATATAATGTCCTGCAAAAAACCAGGGTCAAAGACACAGATGCGGACATCTGATCCCCGGCCCCTTGTCCCTCGCACCGTAAATAAATAGATGTACCCGTCAGCAGTCCGGAATGAAAAATTCCCTGATATATATCTTATAGCAAGATGGCAAAAAAAGCAAGCGAGTAATGAACCCGCCTGCTTTTTTTGCCTTTTAAATTTGTCATGGAAGCGCCGGTATCTCCGCCTGTCATGCAAAATCCTTATTCCGGGTCACTTCCGCACGCCGATCCATGCGCGAGCGCCTGTCCGCTGTCCCGGTCAAACACATGAAGACTGGCGATATCAAGAGCAATCCGGATCGTATCTCCCGGCCTCGCGGTCGTTCCCGGCTCGACGCGGGCCGTGCAGCTCTGACCGTTGATATCGAAATACAGATAAACCTCCGCGCCCATCACCTCATATACGTGTACCTCCACCGAAAATGCCGTCTCACAGGACGCCTCCAGAAACGCGGGCTCATCATGAATATCCTCCGGGCGGATCCCAAAGGTAACCAGCTTTCCCAGATACCCGTTCTCTTCCAACGGCCTTCCCATCTCCTCCTGCAGAACGATCCTGTGTCCGTCAAAATCCAGCGTCACGCCGGATCCTTCCTTGCCAACCGTCGCGTCGATCATATTCATCTGCGGCGCCCCGATAAAACCGGCGACAAATTTATTTTCCGGCCTGTCATACAGATTCTGCGGCGTATCGGCCTGCTGTATCGCGCCATCCTTCATGACGACAAGCCTCGTGCCGAGAATCATCGCCTCCTCCGGATCATGCGTCACATAGATCATGGTAATCCCAAGCTTCTGATGAAGTCTGGCAATCTCGACACGCATCTGGCTCCTCAGCCCGGCATCCAGGCCGGAAAACGGCTCGTCCATCAGAAAAACGCCGGGGCGACGGACGATCGCGCGGCCTATGGCCACCCGCTGCCTCTGAATTGCCGACAAGGCTTCCGGCTTACAGTCAAGCAGTTCCGACAGCTCAAGAATGTCTGCCGTCTCCCGGATCATCCGGTCGATCTCATGATTCGGAAGCCGGCAAAGCTTCAGGCCGAACGCCATATTTTCATATACTGTCATATGAGGATACAGGGCAGAGCTGTGAAACAGCATGGCAATTCCTCTGTCCCTCGTCTCTACGTCGTTAACCGGTTTGCCGTCGATATACAGCTCCCCCGATGTGATATCCTCCAGACCTGCAATCATGCGGAGGACGACAGACGTCCCACACCCGGACGGGCCGACGAAAACCGTAAACTCCCCGTCTTCAATTTCAAGATTAAAATCCTTTACCGCCACTGATGCACCCGGATAAGATTTTGTGATATTCCTCAGCGATAAACCAGCCAATTTCTTTTCCTCCTAAACTGCAGGGCCTGTCACTGGCAGCCCCCTCCGTATGCTAAGGCAACCTGCAGGGCCTGTCACTGGCAGCCCCCTGCCTTGCACGCTCCTATCATACAATAGAAAAAAAGCTTTCTCCATATGTCAATTATCCAAATCGGTTTTCGGCTTTTTGTCAAAATTGCTCAACCTTTTGAAAATATGCTGTAAATTACAAAAGCAGTTAAAAATGTCTCCGTTTTTGCTGTCAAAAATGAATAAAAGCAAAAGAAAAACCGGGCTTTTGCGAACCCGGTTTTAAAAATCTTGTGAATCCTGCCTAAGACGGCGGCTGTTTTTTTGTGAAAGTCCAAGAATTCGACCCATAAGCCACGCCCGAATCTCTCCGCCCTCGCGCATCCCTGCGCAGATCAGCGCACCCTCTCTATGGTCTGATCCGTAATCCGCACCTTTCCTTCCTTGAGCAGACGCCCGACCGCGCGTTTGAAGGCGTTCTTGCTCATCTGGAACTCGCGCAGGATGACCTCCGGCTTTGCCTTGTCGTTAAACGGAAGCACGCCGCCGTATCCGTCGATGGTCTTTAACACCAGCTGCGCATCCGTATCCATCTGCACATAAGCCTTCTGGCGCGGGCTCAGATCCAGCTTGCCGTCGTCGCGCACCTTGGTCACTCTGGCCTCGATCACGTCGCCGGGATGAAAGATTCCGTACAGCTCCTTTTTGGGAATCAGGCCATAATACTGACCGTCCACCGCCACAAACGCGCCCAGATTTTCATTGATCTCATAGATCGTACCGGACACGCGGTCATCCTTCTGATACGGCGAATCTGCATGCATGTACGGATAGACATTCATGGTCGCCGCCAGACGGCCGCTCTTATCAATATACAATGCCACCAGGCACGCTTCCCCCTGCTGCACCTTGTGATTCTGCTCTTTGAACGGAAGAAGAAGATCCTTTTCCAGCCCCATATCCAGAAACGCGCCCATCTTCGTCAGATCCTTCACTGTGAGAACCGCCGTCTCTCCCACCTGAAGCTTCGGCGTCCCCGTAGTGGCAATCAGTCTGTCCTCCGAATCCTTGTATAAAAAGACGGTGATCTCGTCACCGATTTTCGTCCCCTCAGGAACCTGTTTCCTCGGCAGGAGCACGGAATGCTCCGGATCCTCCCTCTGTCCCAGGTAAACTCCAAATGTTTTTTCTCTCAGCACTACCAGCGTCTGTATCTTCCCAAGCTCAATCATGTGATTCACTAACCGGCATGAGGAGAAACCTCCCCAGCCAATCCCTACATCCTTTCTGTCAAAATATTCAAGTCAAATGGAAAACCGTCAATCCGTTCGCAGCCACACCACTGCGTATGGCAGACCTTCGCTATCGCAAAGCGCCACCGTGCAGATTCCGTCCTGACGGCTGATATGCGGGACCATCACATCCCCCAGCATGGCCGCTCTCTTATATTCTACGCGAAGTTCCCGGATCCTCACATCCTCCGGCAGTACCTCCCGCGCGATCTCAACATACTGCGCGTTATTCACATGATGATTCGTATCAATATGATGCCCCATCACCGTGACAGGCGATCCCTCCATGTATTCTGCCGGAAGCGTAATCCGTCTCGGCGCGTAATCCATCTCGAGCCGTTCCTCCCGTCCTGCCTCATATCCCTCAAGATCCTCCGGTTCCGGCTTCACCGGCCTTCCCGTAACGGTGTCAAAGAAAAACCAGATCGAATTGGCCTTCACCAGATATTCTCCCTCCGGGCTCTGGATCGTAAAATTCCGGTAGGCATAGATGCCCCTGAATTCATAGGGCCAGGTGCCGACAAGGATTCTCTCTCCCAGCGCGGGGAAGTGAAAGGGAACAATCTGCCACGAAGACAGATACCATGCCCGGTTTCTGGCCGCCATATATGAGATACCAAGACCGATGTCCTCCGACTGGAACGTCGAACAGTCCTGAAAATAATTGATCATCCCGGTAATCGACAATCTCTGATCAGGGCCTACCTCGCTGTAGCGCACACGGCTGTCAAATGAATACATATCACTCCCCTCTTTCTGCCAGCGCAATTCATTATCTCATATTTTCTCGCGATTCACAACTGTTTTTCAAAATTATCCCGCACATTCTTCCTATACGAAAGCATTTTCCACCTGAATCACACACGTCGTATCGCTGTCATATTCCAGAATCCGCTCACAGATCTGAATCTTCAGATTCTCCTCCCGTTTCCGGGAATATCCCCACGGAACCACCAGATCAAAGATCAGCTTCCTTTTCGTCGGCCCCTCAAGCATGCGGAAATCGTGCATGCTGACGTCAGCCGCCAGGTCGTTGATAATCTCCTGCGTCCTCTGTCTCCACTCCAGCATGTTTTCATTATTCAGATCAAGCGGATCCATATGGATGACCAGATAGATCCCCAGCTTCTGCTTCGCGTCCTGCTCGATCTGGTCTACAATCTCATGAGAAAGCATGATCGGTCTGTCCGCAGAGACCTCCGCATGGATGGAGGCCATGCTCCTGCCCGGCCCGTAATTGTGGACAATCAGATCATGAGTCCCCAGGATTCCTTCATAGCCCTCGACAAATTCTGTAATCTGCCCGTAAAGCTTCGGGTCAATCGACTGGCCGATTAACGGCTCCAGCGTATCTCTTGCAATATTCACACCGGCCACAAGCACCAGCACCGATACTGCCAGGCCAACCAGGCCGTCTATGTTCACCTGCCAGATTCCAAATACCGCCATGGAGAGAATGGTCGCCGACGTCGCCGCAACATCCCCCAGCGCATCTGCCGCCGTCGCGGCCATCACTGAGGAATGAATGCGCCTTCCCAGGCTTCGGTTAAAGAAGGAAAGCCACAGCTTCACTCCCACCGACAAAAGCAGGACCGCTAACGACAGCGGGCGAAAGCTTAAGTCCTCCGGGGAAAGCAATCGGCGCACCGAGCTCTGAAGCAGAGAAAAGCCTACCTGAATGACGAGAAAGGCAACGATAAACGCCGCAATATACTCGATCCGCCCGTGTCCGAACGGATGATCCCGGTCCGCCGGTTTCTGCGCCATCTTCACCCCGACCAGACCGATCACCGAAGAAGCGGCGTCCGAGAGGTTGTTAAAGGCGTCCGCCGTCACGGAGATACTGCCTGCCAGAATGCCGATCGCAAGCTTTGACGCGAACAAAAGCAGATTACAGCTGACGCCCACCATGCTGGCCAGCACCCCATAGGAGGCGCGGACCCGCTCGTTCTCCGTCTCCCGGTAATCCTTTACAAATAATGTTATCAACAGCTCTGTCATATTCCGTCCTCATCACTGTCTGCGGAAGCTGTCACGGACAACTTCTTTAGTTTGCTGTGGCAGGCAAGATGCTCCCCTGCCGGGGAATGTCAGCGGCTTTGCAGGATCCCGCTCTCCTTAATCGCGCGGATCGCTTCCCGAAGCTCTGGCTCATCCTGCACGAGCGCCATCCGGACATGTCCTTCCCCGGAGGGACCAAACGCGCTTCCCGGCGTCACAATCACACCGGTTTTCTCTGCCAGCTCCATCGCAAACTCCTCGGAACTGGCAAAACCGGCTGGAACCGGCGCCCAGACAAACATGGTCGCCGCCGGCTTCTCCATCCTCCATCCGATCGCGTTCAGGCCGTCGCAGAGGATATCCCTCCGCGCCTGATAAGCATGGCATGTGGCCTCCACGCAGGACTGATCCCCCGTGAGCGCCACGGCAGCCGCCTTCTGCAGCGGAAGAAACATGCCGTAATCCATATTGGATTTCAGCATTTTCAGATGCTTTACCACCTCGGCATTGCCCACGCAGACCCCAATCCGCGCGCCGGCCAGTCCGTAGGTCTTGGAAAGAGAATTGAACTCGACTCCCACATCCATCGCGCCCGGATATTTAAGAAAGCTTCCGCAGCGCCTTCCGTCAAAAACCAGCTCACTGTACGCGTTGTCATGAAGCACGATGATATCATATTTCCTGGCAAATGCCACCAGCTCTTCATAGAAGGAATCCGGAACCAGCGCCGTCGTCGGATTGTTTGGATACGATACAATCATAAATTTCGCCCGCCGGGCCGTCTCCTCCGGGATATCAGCCAGGCGGATGAGATAACCATTTTCCTTCTTCTGCGGCATATAGTACAATTCTGCCCCGGCTAAGGACGGACCATCCGCAAAAACCGGATAGCAGGGATCCGGAACCAGCACCAGATCCCCCTCGTCCACAATCGTCATCGAAATATGAGCCAGGCCGTCCTGTGATCCCAGAAGAGAGCTGACCTGCGTCGCCGGATCCAGAGTCACGCCATAGCGTCTCTGATACCACACGGCCACCGCCTCCGCAAACTCGTTCCGGTCACTGATCGCATAGACATAATTTTCCTTCTTCGCAGACTCCCGGCAGATCGCCTCCAGAATGTGATCTGCCGGCGGAATGTTCGGCGCGCCGATACTCAGATCAATGACCGGCTTCCCTTCTGCTTCTCTCTGTTTTCTTCTCTCTACCAGCCGGGAAAAGATCCCCTCCCCAAACCGATCCATACGCTTTGCAAACTTCATTTTCCTGCTCTCCTTTTTTGTGCCTTAAAACACACCGCGCATCCCCATACGAGGAGTGCAGGGACGCCGGACGGCGCCCCTGCACTCCTCGTTCCTTCCATCTATCCATGTGACATCGGTCAGAAGAACCTGTCTTTGCTGCTCCTGCGACAGCTCATCTCATCGGACCGTTCTTCATCCATGCTCCACACAGTCCGCAATGATCTCCACACACCGCTCGACGCCCAGCTTTCCGCTGTTTAAGCTTAAATGGTAGTTGCGCGGATTGCCCCACTCATTCCCGCTGTAATACTGATAATATTCCCGACGCTTCTTATCCACGGAGCGCATCCTCGCCTCCAGCTTCTTTACCGGTTCCTCCGGCTGCAGCTTCTGCATGCGCTGAAGCCGAACCTTCATCCCCGCGCAGATAAAGACGTGAAAGCCATCCTGCACAATGATATCCGAGCAACGCCCTATGATAATACAGGGTCCCTGCTGCTCCAGCTTACGGATAATCTGAGACTGCATCAGGAATACCTGATCCGACACCGGTATCTCATACAGAGGAGAAAAGGGATTCACGGACACATAGTCATGGTTGATCCGCTCCTTTTTCCCAATCACTTCGTCATTGGCCCGGAACACCGACTCCGCAATATTGTTTCCCTCCGCCGCCAGAGAAATGATCTCCTTATCATAAAACGGGATCCCCAGCTTCTCAGAAAGCCGGAATCCGATCTCACGCCCGCCGCTGCCAAACTCGCGGCTGATGGTAATCACCTTACTCATAACGTCCTCCTCCTTTGATGGTTATCAGTATAGCACGAATAAAGGCGAAACGCCACAGAAATTTTCCCTCGCCGCCCGCTTATCAATCGGCTGACACGCGGCCTTTCATCGCCGCGCGGACGAGATGCTTTGCAAGAACGGCCGTGGTCACAGCGCCTACGCCGCCCGGCACGGGAGTCGCCATGGACGCCCGTTCGCCGATGGAGTCAAAATCTACATCGCCGCAGAGCTTCCCGGAGGCGTCCACATGGATTCCCACGTCGACCACAATCGCTCCCTGTCCCACATGATCCGCGTTCACCAGCTTCGCCCGCCCGGCCGCCACAACCAGAATCTCCGCCTGGCGACATGTCGCGGGCAGATCTCTTGTCCGGGTATGGCAGATCGTGACCGTCGCGTTTTCCCTGACAAAAAGCATGGAAAGCGGACGCCCCACTACCATACTGCGCCCGATGATCGTCACACGCTTCCCTTCGATCGGAATCTCGTTCGCCCGCAGAATTTCAATCACAGCCTCCGCGGTGCAGGGCGCAAAGCCGGACGCATCTCCGGCAAATACCCTGGCAATATTGACCGGGGAAATCCCATCCAGATCCTTCGCCGGATCAATCCGTTCCTCAATCTCCTTCTCACAGATCTGCTCCGGCAGCGGGCGAAGAAGCAGAATCCCGGACACATCCGGATCCCTGTTCACCGCATCGAAAGCTTCCTTAAATTCCCGGTCGCTGATATCCGCCGGATATGCATAAGACTGAACCCGCAGCCCAAAGCCGGTCAGCTTCTTGATCGCACCCCGCTCATAGGAAAGATCATCCGGGCGCTCGCCCACACGGACGATCGCAAGCTTCGGCGCCTGTCCGTCCATCCCGGCCATCTGTCCCAGGATCTCTTCCTTTATCTTCGCGGAAACCTCCGCTCCCTTTAATACCTTCATGCTCCTCGTTCTCCTGTTCGTATTCCCGTCTCATTCTCGGCTTTTACATTTCTCCGGCACAAACGCCCGTTCTCACGGCAGCTCTCACAAAAGCTTTGCCAGAACCCTGCTGTAAACCGCATCCGCCAACGGCAGGCCCTCGTCCGTCAGAGCCTTCGAGCGCGCGTTTAACTCCTCCGCTTTCTCCCGATCCTTCATGGATTTCGTATTGATAAACACATTCATCACCGCTCCGGCAAGCGCCGCCCTGGCAAGCTGCGCCGCGACCCCCACGTCGGAAACCGCCATGCGGCTGCCCTTCCTCTCCAGCTCGTCCAGAATCCGCAGGATCTGCACGGACTTTTCCATCATCTCCAGGGGAACCAGGCTCGCTGCCAGCAGATTCTTCTCCATCACCTGTGCCTTCTTCGTCTTCTCCTCCTCTGTGCCGGAGGGAAGACGGTAGGACTCCGCAAGCGGCGCGAACACCTCCGCGTCCCGATCCGCCAGTCTCATGAGGTCTTCCTGGAAGCCGCGCAGGGTGAGCAGATGCGCCTGCATCTCCTCCTCCACCTCCGCATATTTCTTCTTACCCACAGTCAGATTCGCCACCATCTGCCCCAGCGCCGCCGCAAGCGAGCCGCCAAGCGCCGAAGCCCCGCCGCCGCCCGGTACCGGCGCTCCGGACGCCAGCGTATCCGTCCAGTTTCCAATCTCCTGTCTCTTAATCATACGTCTCTCCTCATTCTCTGCAGATTACCGTCACAATTGGTTTCCTCCTACCATATCACACGGTTTTGGGGTTGTCAACTCCGGAAGCTTAGGCAAACTCCGGAACCTGCTTGACAGTTTTCCCGCAAATCATTATACTGGAGTCAGGCATCAAATTCAAAGGGAAGAAAATACCAAGGGGGAAATCCACATGAAGAAATTCTTAAGCGAATTCAAGGAATTTGCCTTGAAGGGCAATATGATCGACCTGGCCATCGGCGTCATCATCGGCGGCGCATTCAGCGGCCTGGTTTCATCTCTTGTCTCCGACATCATCATGCCGGTCATCAGTATCATCACCGGCAAGGTCGATTTCACCAACATGTTTATCGCTCTGGATGGCGGACATTACGCGACCCTGGAGGAGGCGCAGGCCGTCACCTCGACCATCAGCTACGGTCTTTTCATCACGGAGATCATCAACTTTATCATTATGGCGCTCGTAATCTTCATTGCCGTGAAGCAGATCAACCGCCTGAACAAAAAGCCGGAGGAGCCCGCCCCGGATCCGCACGAGAAGGTCTGCCCGTTCTGCAAGACGACGATCGACCTGGATGCGGCCCGCTGCCCGCACTGCACCTCCATCTTATCAGAAGAGCTGATCGCGGAAGCCAAGGCCGCTCTGGCAGAAGCGAAATAAACATGGCAAACAGCTATGCTAAGCTTAGTCTGCGCCTGCGGCTTGGATTCTTGGACTTTCATAGTAAACAAAAGGAGCCGATTCTCCCATACACGAGAGAACCGGCTCCTTTTATTTTGTCACAACAGACCCCCGAACCGAATCTGTCACGCTTTCTTTCCCATCGTCTCCGTGATCGCCTTCTCCAGACGCAGGATCATCTCGTCGACGTCCTCCTTCTCAATCACGAGCGGCGGCACGAAACGAATGATATCTGTTCCGGCGCTGATCAGGATCAGCTTTTCCTCCAGCAGCGCATGATTCACAAGAGGAGCGACCGGAGCCTTGAATTCCAGTCCCTGGATCAGCCCCTTTCCGCGGTGAAACGCAATGCAGTCATATTTGTCCGCAAGAGCCTCCAGCTGATCCCACAAATAGGCTCCAACTGCCTCTACGTGCTCTGTGATCAGCCGCCTTTTGAAAATATCACGCACCTTGGACGCAGTCGCACAGACAAGCGGATTGCCACCATAGGTCGTGCCGTGGTCGCCCGGCTGCATGGCCGTCGCCGCCTTGCCGCAGGCCAGGAAGGCGCCGATCGGCACACCGTTGCCAAGCGCCTTGGCCGCCGTCATGACATCCGGCTTCACGCCGTATCCCTGCCAGGCAAACATGTCGCCTGTGCGGCCCATTCCGCACTGAATCTCATCCAGAATCAGCAGCGCGTCATGCTCATCGCACAGGTCGCGGACGCCCTGAAGAAATTCCTCCGTCGCCGGGTAAATGCCGGCCTCGCCCTGAAACGTCACCATGCTCACCGCACACGTGATCTCACTGAACCAGGCCAACA
>JAJQCO010000234.1:10343-14761 GCA_021202655.1 Clostridiales bacterium
CCTTCACGCTTACCAGATTATTAAACTCCGCAAATTTGATATTCGGAATCAGCGGGGCAAACTGCTCCTGATAATGACTGTTTCCGGTCACGGACAACGCCCCCAGGCTGCGCCCGTGGAACGATTTTTTCATGGCGATGATCTCATAATCCGAGCCCATGTTTTTGTTGTAGGCATAGCGCTTCGCAATCTTTAACGCGCCCTCGATCGCCTCCGTGCCGCTGTTGGTAAAAAACACCTTGTCCATATGGGAAGCGGCAAGCAGCTTTTCTCCCGCCTCAATCATCGGCTCGCTGTAAAACAGATTGGAAATATGATACAGCTTGTCAATCTGTTCCTTCACCGCGTCATTCAGTTCCTTATCGCCATATCCGAGACCCATAACCGCGATTCCCGCGCCAAAATCAAGATATTCCTTTCCGTCCACGTCATACAGACGGACGCCCTCTCCGTGGTCGAACACCACCGGAAAACGGTTATAGGTTTTATAAAGGACGTGCTCCGCGCGCTCAATGTCATTCTTCTTTTTCATCCGGTTCTCCTTCCTGCTCATTCGCCGTCCGGGGCTTTCTCAGTATAGTAACGTTCCGCCCCACTTTTTAAGATTGCGGTGCCGATCCCGCGGTTTGTAAAGATCTCCAGCAGCAGGCAGTGAGCGATGCGCCCATCCAGGATATGTACCCGCGATACGCCGTTGGCGATGGCGTCAATACAGCTTTGCAGCTTCGGCAGCATCCCGCCTCCCAGGCTCCCGCTGTCGACAAAGTCCTGCGCCTCATCGACTGTCATCTCGGAAATCAGCGTGTTCTTGTCGTTGAAATCCCGGTACACGCCCTCCACGTCAGTCAGAAACGCCAGCTTTTCCGCCTTCACCGCCTGGGCGATCGCACAGGCCGCGTCGTCGGCATTGATGTTGTAGCTCTGAAAGCTCTCATCAAAACCGATCGGACAGATGATCGGCAGAAAATCCTTCTCCAGAAGATCATAAATGATCTTAGGATTCACCTGCGTGATCTCGCCCACAAAGCCGATATCCTCGCCCTTTGAGAGGCGCTTCTTGCACTGGAGCAGCATGCCGTCCTTGCCGCTGATGCCGACCGCCTTCGAGCCGAGTCCGTTCACCAGCTGAACCAGACTCTTGTTTACCTTGTTAAGTACCATTTCAACGATTTCCATCGTCGGCTCATCCGTCACGCGAAGACCGTTGATAAACTTAGACTCCATGCCGACCCGGTTCAGCCAGCGGCTGATCTCCTTGCCGCCGCCGTGGACGATGATCGGTTTGAAGCCGACCAGCTTTAACAGGACGACATCCTGAATCACCTGATACTTCAGATGCTCATCCACCATCGCGCTGCCGCCATATTTCACCACAATGATCTTGCGGTTGAATCTCTGTATATAGGGCAGCGCCTCAATCAGGACCTCTGCCTTATGCATCACATCAAAATCCGTATTCATCTTCTTCTATTCCTTCCTTCAGGAGCGATAATCCGCATTAATTTTTACATAATCGAAGGTCAGGTCGCATCCCCATGCGGTCGCCGTGGCTTCGCCCATCTTCACGTCCGCAATCGCCGTGACCTCCGGCTCGGAGAGAATTCTCGTCGCCTCCTCCTCGCTGTAATCGAGCGCCACGCCGTCCCGGATGATCTGCAGTTTCCCTGCCGCGCTTTCAAAAAACAGATCGACCTTCTCCGGGTCAAACTGCGCGCCGGAATATCCCATCGCGCACAGGATCCGTCCCCAGTTGGCGTCATGTCCGAAAATCGCCGCCTTAGTCAGATTTGACGTGATGACGGACTTTGCAAGAGTGATTGCCTGCACCTTGCTCTTTGCGCCGACTACCTTCACCTCAAACAGCGCCGTACAGCCCTCGCCGTCGCCCGCAATCTTCTTCGCCAGAGCTTCGTTGACCTCATGCAGCGCCTGGCAGAATGCCTCGTAATCCGCATCCTTCTCTCTGATCTCCGGATTGCCCGCCTGTCCGTTCGCCAGCAGCAGAACCGTATCATTCGTCGAGGTGTCGCCGTCCACGGAAATCATATTGTAGGTATCCTTTACGTCCTCACTGAGCGCCTCCTGCAAAAGCTCCCTGGAAATCGCCAGATCCGTCGTCACAAAGGCCAGCATCGTACACATATTCGGATGGATCATGCCCGAGCCCTTACACATGCCGCCGACCGTCACCGTCCTGCCGCCTGCCTCGAAGGTTACGGCCCCTTCCTTCTTCTTCGTGTCCGTGGTCATGATCGCCTTTGCCGCCGCGGTTCCGCTCTCCACACTGCCGTCCAGAGTCGGCGCCATCGCCCGGATTCCCTCCGTCAGACGATCCATCGGAAGCTGCATTCCAATGACGCCCGTCGACGCCACAAGCACCGAGTCCTCCGGAATATGCAGAATCTCTGCTGCCGCGGCTGCCGTCGCCCGGCAATAGCCATACCCTTCCGCCCCGGTACAGGCATTCGCGATCCCGGAATTCACCACAATCGCCCGGACGTCGTCCGATTCCCTCACAATCATCTGATCCCATTTGACCGGAGCCGCCTTTACTATATTTGTCGTAAAGGTACCGGCTACCCGGCAGGGCGTCTCGCTGAGGATTAACGCCATATCCGTCCTGTCCTTATATTTGATCCCGGCTGCCGCGGATGCTGCCAGAAATCCCTTCGCCGCGGTCACGCCGCCGTCTGTGATCTTCATTCCCATCCTCCTTTGTATCTGTCACCCTTCATTAAACCGTGTGATATTTTCCTCATTAAGCACAAAGTCATAATAATTCATATCGCTGCGCTCGGTCCAGCCCACATTGTGCCAGAATTCATTGCCCACCGTGTTGCGCTTAAAGGCGACCAGGCTGACCTTGTTGATGCCCTCCTCCTGAAGCGCCAGCATGGCAAAATGCGCCATCCGGTGGCCGACGCCGCGGTTCCGGTAGCTTTTCGCCACGCACACATGGTAAAAGAATCCGGTTCGCCCGTCATGCCCGCAGAGGATCGTTCCGACAATACGGCCATTCTGCTCCGCCACCACGCTCGTCGTGGGATTGCGCTTAAGGAAGCGCTCCACCCCTTCCCGCGAGTCGTCAATGGAACGGATCCCAAACCCCTCGATCCCGCTCCAGAGCTGATATACCTTGTCATAATCCGCGAGAACCATCTCCCGGATATGGATACCCATGGTTCCCGCCATGCTCTCTCCTCACCTTTCATCCATTGCAGGCTTCTTTTCTTACGGGAACACCGGAATCTGCTTGAGCCCGGTATTCTCCGGCAGACCGAACATCAGATTCATGTTCTGCATCGCCTGTCCGGCCGCTCCCTTCACCATATTGTCGATCGCGCCCATCATCACGATCCGGTTTGTCCGCGGATCGATCCGGAAGCTGACATCCGCAAAGTTGCTCCCCTCCACCCAGCGGGTTTCCGGCGGCACGCCCGGATCCAGTACGCGGACAAAATACTCGTTCTGATAATACCGGTCGTACAGAGCCTTCACTTCCTCTGTCGTCACCGATCGGGTCAGCGTCGCGTATGCCGTTACCAGAATGCCCCGGTTCATGGGTACCAGATGCGGAGTGAAGCTGATCGTCACCGGCTTTCCGGCCGCATAGGACAGCTGTTCCTCGATCTCCGGCGTGTGACGGTGACTCGCCACGCCGTATGCCTTCATGCTCTCATTCACCTCACAGAACAGGTTGTTTGTCTTCGCGCCGCGACCGGCTCCGGACGTCCCGGATTTCGCGTCAATGATCAGCGTGTTCGGATCCACCAGCCCTTCCTTCACCAACGGATAAACCGTCAGAAACGAGCAGGTCGGATAGCAGCCCGGATTCGCAATCAGCCGTGCGTCCCGGATCTTCTGCCGGTTGATCTCCGGCAGGCCGTAGACCGCTTCCTCAATAAACTGAGGCGACGCATGCTTGATCTGATACCACTGCTCGTAAATCCCGACGTCCTTAATCCGAAAATCCGCGCTTAAGTCAATGACCTTCGCCTTCGATAAAATCTCCTCCGTGATATTCGAGGCACAATAGCCCTGCGGCGTTGCCGTGAAAATCACATCCGCGATCCCGGCCAGAGCCGCCATATCGTCATCCCGGCACGCTTCCTGTGTCGCGTGCGTCACATTTCTATAGATGGACGCGAAATCCTGTCCCACATAGCTTCTCGAACCATACCAGACAATCTCCGTATCCTCTCTCTGAAGGAGCAGACGGACCAGCTCCGCCCCGGCATAGCCGGTCGCCCCGATAATTCCTGCCTTAATCATACATATCTTCCTTTCCGTTTCCCAACTGCGGCTTTTCCTATTATAATGACTTTTCTCCATAAAGGAAAGCCCTTTTTTCCCAAATTCAGCCTCTTTTCGGCCTCTCCTGCAGAAAATAAGGCAGATCAGCCCGCGCCGCCCGGTCA
>JAJQCO010000119.1 GCA_021202655.1 Clostridiales bacterium
GCTAAGACGACGCCCTCTCACGGCGTAAACCCGGGTTCGATTCCCGGCGAGGTCATAGGTGCTTTGGATATCTGTCCAAGGCACTTTTCCTGAAGAGGTAAGCTTCCGTAGCGCAGCTGGTAGCGCAACGCATTCGTAATGCGTGGGTCGCCGGTTCGAATCCGGCCGGGAGCTTTTTTTATTTGTCATCAGGAAACAAAACAGAACGCAAGGCGGGGGAGTCGCAGGAGAGGCGGCTCCCCTCTTTTTACCCCTGAGACTTGCTTTTTTGGCCGGGTTGTGTTTATAATGGAGACCGATGAGTTTTGCAGGGAACGACATAAATGATAAGAGATCACAGATGAAGGAGTTTTGGTAGCATGGCGAAGACACCACAATATAATGCGGACAGCATCACAGTGCTGGAGGGCCTGGAGGCGGTGCGCAGACGGCCTGGTATGTACATCGGCAGCGTCGGGACGAAGGGATTAAACCATCTGATTTATGAGATTGTGGATAATTCCGTAGACGAGCATCTGGCAGGGTTTTGCAGCGAGATCCGCGTGACGCTGGAGGCGGACGGCTCCTGTACGGTTCGGGATAACGGGCGGGGCATTCCGGTGGAGATGCACAAAAAGGGCGTCTCGGCGGAACGTGTCGTCCTCTCGACCCTGCATGCCGGCGGGAAATTTGACAATGAGGCATATAAGACGAGCGGAGGCCTGCATGGCGTCGGTTCGTCCGTGGTGAACGCGCTTTCGGCGCATCTGGATGTGAAGGTTTATAAGAACGGAAAAATCCACCATGACGCGTTTGAGAAGGGAATTCCGGTGGTCGAGCTGGTAAACGGTCTTCTGCCGGTGGTGGGGAAGACGAAGGAGAACGGCACGGAGATCAACTTCCTGCCGGACGGGGAGATTTTTGAAAAGACGCATTTCCGCGCGGACTGGTTAAAGAGTCGGCTGCATGAAACCGCGTATCTGAATCCGCAGCTTACGATTCTGTTTGCGAACCGACAGGAGGGGGAGGAGGAAGAGATTACCTACCACGAGCCGGAGGGAATCGTCGCCTACGTGAAGGAGCTGAACGCCGGAAAGGCGGTACTCCATGATCCGATCTATTTTCGCCGCCTGATCGACGGCATTGAGGTGGAGGCGGCGATCCAGTTTTCGGACGCCTTTGAGGAGAATATCCTGGGCTTCTGCAACAATATTTTTACGCAGGAGGGCGGCGCCCACCTGGTCGGCTTTAAGACCCGCTTTACCCAGCTGATCAATTCCTATGCGAAGGAGCTGGGCATTCTGAAGGAAAAGGATTCCAATTTCACCGGCGCGGACACGCGAAACGGTATGACGGCGATCATCGCGGTCCGGCATCCGGATCCGATTTTTGAGGGCCAGACGAAGACGAAGCTCGCCAGTGCGGACGCGTCGAAGGCGGTCTTTACGGCGACCGGAGACATGCTGCAGCATTATTTTGACCGCAATCTGGAGGTCTTAAAGAGCGTGATCGGCTGCGCGGAAAAATCGGCGAAGATCCGCAAGGCGGAGGAAAAGGCCAGGACAAACATGCTGGCGAAGTCCCGGTTTTCCTTTGACAGCAACGGCAAGCTTGCAAACTGCGAGAGCCGGGATGCGGAAAAGTGCGAGATCTTCATCGTCGAGGGCGACTCGGCGGGCGGCTCGGCGAAGACGGCGCGCAACCGCCAGTATCAGGCGATCCTGCCGATCCGCGGCAAGATCCTGAATGTGGAAAAGGCGTCGATGGACAAGGTTCTGGCAAACGCGGAGATCAAGACGATGATCAATGCCTTCGGCTGCGGCTTTTCGGAGGGCTACGGCAACGATTTTGATATCAGCAGACTGCGCTATCACAAGATTATTCTGATGACCGATGCGGATGTGGACGGAAGTCATATAGACACGCTGCTTCTGACCTTTTTATACCGCTTTATGCCGGACCTGATTTACAACGGACATGTGTATATCGCCATGCCGCCTCTCTACAAGGCGATTCCGACGAGAGGAGAGGAGCGGTATCTGTACGATGATAAGGAGCTGGAAAAGTATCGCAGGACACATAAGGGAGAATTTCGTTTACAGCGGTACAAGGGTCTGGGCGAGATGGATTCGGAGCAGCTCTGGGAGACGACGCTTGACCCGGAGCGCCGCGTGCTGAAGCGTGTGGAGATCGAGGACGCCAGGCTTGCGTCTGAGGTAACAGGGATGCTGATGGGCACGGATGTGCCCCCGCGTCGTCAGTTTATCTATGACCACGCAGACGAAGCAGAGATTGACGCATAGAGAGGAAAAGACAGATTATGGCGGAAAAGATTGTTACCACAGAATATTCGGAGGAGATGCAGCGCAGCTATCTGAATTACTCCATGAGCGTGATCACGGCCCGCGCGATCCCGGACGCCAGGGACGGCTTAAAGCCGGTCCAGAGGCGCGTCCTCTATGACATGAGCGAGCTGAAGCTTGGTCATGATAAGCCGCATCGAAAGTCCGCGCGTATCGTGGGCGATACCATGGGTAAATATCACCCGCACGGAGATTCCTCCATCTATGACACGCTGGTTGTCATGTCGCAGGATTTTAAGAAGGGAATGCCGCTCGTCGACGGGCATGGAAATTTCGGTTCCATCGAGGGCGACGGAGCCGCCGCCATGCGTTATACGGAGGCGCGGCTTCAGAAATTTGCGGAAGAGGTCTATCTGAAGGATCTGGATAAGACGGTGCGCTTCGTCCCCAATTACGATGAGCAGGAGCAGGAGCCGGAGGTGCTTCCGGTGCGGATTCCCAACCTTCTGATCAACGGTTCGGAGGGCATCGCCGTCGGCATGAGCACCAGCATCCCGACACACAATCTGGGGGAGGTCATCGACCTTGTTCAGGCCTATATCGACCGCCCGGATATGACGACGGAGGAGATGCTTGCCATCATGCCGGGGCCGGATTTCCCGACCGGGGGCATCATTGCCAACCAGAGCGATTTAAAGGAAATCTATGAGACCGGAACGGGCCGGATCCGGCTTCGGGGGAAAACCGAGGTAGAGCTTGGCAAGCGCCGGACGGACAGGGATAAGCTGGTGATCAGCGAAATTCCCTATACGATGATCGGCGCCGGGATCAATAAATTTCTGACGGATGTGGCGGAGCTCGTGGAGACGAAAAAGCTTCCCGAGGTGACGGACATCTCGAACCAGTCAAACAAAGAGGGAATCCGCATTGTCCTGGAATTAAAAAAAGATGCGGATATCGACCGGATCCGCGCGGTTCTTTAT
>JAJQCO010000198.1 GCA_021202655.1 Clostridiales bacterium
ATCTAGGAAGAACCTCAAAAGCGTTCAAAACTCCTTGCATGATTTATATTTTCCTTTATAATATAAAGCAGATGGCGGCTGTTCTGCTCCATCCTGCCGTCCGGCGGATCCGAGAGAACGCCATTTAAGAATCTGCCACAGCATAGGAAAGAGGCTTCCTGCGGCAGATTCTTACATGTCATCGTGAATAACAGGAGGATAGATATCATGCCACAGAGAACTGATATCCACAAGGTACTTATCATTGGCTCCGGTCCGATCATCATCGGACAGGCGTGCGAATTCGACTATTCCGGCACACAGGCCTGCAAGGCGCTGCGGAAGCTGGGCTATGAGATCGTGCTGGTAAATTCCAATCCCGCAACGATTATGACAGACCCGGAGATGGCCGATGTGACCTACATTGAGCCGTTAAACGCAGAACGTGTGGAGCAGATCATTGCCAAGGAACGTCCTGACGCCCTGCTTCCGAATCTGGGCGGGCAGTCCGGGCTGAATTTGTGTGAAGAGCTGTACAAGAAGGGCATTCTGGACCGATACGGCGTCAAGGTCATCGGCGTCCAGGCGGACGCGATCGAGCGCGGCGAGGACCGGATCGCCTTCAAGAATACCATGAATGCGCTCGGCATTGAGATGGCGCGCAGCGAGGTTTCCTATTCCGTAGAGGAGGCGCTTGAAATTGCCGACCGGCTGGGCTACCCGGTCGTGCTGCGTCCGGCCTACACCATGGGCGGCGCCGGAGGCGGACTGGTTTACAACCGTGAGGAATTAAAGACCGTCTGCGCCAGAGGGCTGCAGGCCAGCCTGGTCGGACAGGTTCTCGTCGAGGAATCGGTTCTCGGCTGGGAGGAGCTCGAGCTGGAGGTCGTCCGCGACTCGGAAGGCAATATGATCACCGTCTGCTTTATTGAGAATATTGATCCCATGGGCGTTCACACCGGCGATTCCTTCTGCTCTGCCCCCATGCTGACGATCTCCGAGGAGTGTCAGAAACGTCTGCAGGAGCAGGCCTACCGAATCGTGGATTCCGTTCAGGTGGTCGGAGGCACAAACGTCCAGTTTGCCCACGACCCGGTCTCCGATCGGATCGTCGTGATTGAGATCAATCCGCGCACCTCCCGCTCCTCGGCTCTGGCTTCCAAGGCGACCGGCTTCCCCATCGCCATGGTATCTGCCATGCTGGCAACGGGCCTGACGCTTAAGGAAATCCCGTGCGGGAAATACGGCACACTCGACCGCTATGTACCGGACGGTGACTATGTCGTGATTAAATTTGCCCGCTGGGCATTTGAAAAATTCAAAGGTGTCGAGGATAAGCTCGGCACACAGATGCGTGCGGTCGGCGAAGTGATGAGCATCGGAAAGACCTACAAGGAGGCCTTCCAGAAGGCGATCCGCAGCCTGGAAACCGGACGTTACGGCCTTGGACATGTGAAGGATTTCGGACAGAAATCGAAAAAAGAGCTTTTGCAGATGTTAATCACGCCGTCAAGCGAGCGGCATTTTATCATGTATGAGGCGCTCCGCAAGGGCGCCAGCGTAGAGGAAATTTATCAGATTACCCGGGTGAAAACCTGGTTCATCGAACAGATGAAGGAGCTTGTGGAGGAGGAAGAAGCGCTTGCGGCCTGCCGCGGCAGTCTGCCCTCTGATGAGCTGCTGATCGCTGCCAAGAAGGACGGATTCTCGGATCTGTATTTAAGCCAGATTCTGGATGTGCCGGAGGATGAAATCCGCAGCCGCCGGATCGCCCTTGGCGTAGAGGAGGCATGGGAAGGCGTCCATGTCAGCGGGACACAGGACAGCGCCTATTATTTCTCGACCTACAACGCACCGGACAAAAATCCGGTTCGCACGGACAAGCCGAAGGTCATGATCCTGGGAGGGGGACCAAACCGGATCGGACAGGGCATCGAATTTGACTACTGCTGCGTCCATGCGTCGATGGCGCTTAAGAAGCTCGGTTTTGAAACCATTATTGTCAACTGCAACCCGGAGACGGTTTCCACCGATTATGATACCTCAGATAAGCTGTATTTTGAGCCGCTGACGCTGGAGGATGTCCTGAGTATTTATAAGAAGGAACAGCCGGTCGGCGTGATCGCGCAGTTTGGCGGACAGACGCCGCTCAATCTGGCTGCGGATCTTGAGAAAAATGGCGTAAAAATCCTTGGCACCTCGCCCTCTGTCATTGACCTGGCGGAGGATCGGGATCTGTTCCGGGCCATGATGGAGAAGCTCGATATCCCGATGCCGGAATCCGGTATGGCGACGACCGTAGAGGAAGCCACCGGGATTGCGGCGCGCATCGGCTACCCGGTTATGGTGCGTCCCTCTTATGTTCTGGGCGGACGCGGCATGGAGGTCGTCTATGATGATGAGAGTATGGCCGGATATATGAACGCTGCCGTCGGTGTGACCCCGGATCGCCCGATTCTGATCGACCGTTTCCTGAATCACGCGACGGAGTGTGAGGCCGACGCCATCAGCGACGGAGCCCATGCATTCGTCCCGGCTGTGATGGAGCATATCGAGTTAGCCGGCATCCATTCCGGCGACTCTGCCTGCATCATCCCTTCCGTCCACATCTCTCCGGAAAATGTGGCGACCATCAAGGAATATACCCGGCGAATCGCGGAGGAAATGCATGTCCGCGGTCTGATGAATATGCAGTATGCCATCGAAAATGGAAGGGTTTATGTCCTGGAGGCCAATCCCCGTGCTTCGCGGACCGTGCCGCTGGTATCCAAGGTCTGCAACATTCGCATGGTTCCGCTCGCCACTGAGATTATTACCTCGGAGTTAACCGGACGGCCATCTCCTGTCCCGGCGCTTAAGGAACAGGAGATTCCGAATTACGGCGTCAAGGAGGCCGTCTTCCCGTTCAATATGTTCCAGGAGGTGGATCCGATCCTTGGCCCGGAGATGCGCTCTACCGGCGAGGTTCTGGGACTCTCCCGCTCCTACGGCGAGGCCTTCTATAAAGCACAGGAGGCCGCTCAATCCAAGCTTCCGCTCGAAGGCGCCGCGCTGATCTCCGTCAACAGCAAGGACAAGCCGGAGGTCGTAGAGGTTGCCCGAAGCTTCTATGAAGACGGATTCCAGATTCTGGCCACCGGGGAAACCTATCGCCTCATCACCGAAGCCGGAATTCCGGCCAAAAGGGTGAAGAAGCTCTATGAGGGACGTCCCAATATTCTGGACATGATCACAAACGGCGAGATCCAGCTGATCGTCAACTCCCCCTCCGGCAAGGAGAGCGCTCATGATGACAGCTATCTGCGCAAGGCCGCGATTAAGGGCAAGATCCCCTATATGACAACCATGGCTGCCGCCAGGGCGACTGCCAGCGGAATCCGCTATGTGAAGGAAAACGGACGCGGAGAGGTACACTCTCTGCAGGAGCTGCATCGCGAGATCCACGACAAATAAATCCAACGGATACTCATTGACAGGGGCTGCCGCAGGCAGTCCCTGTCGTATACATAATCACCTATCATGACAAAAGGTCAGACCACGAATGGGGTTCTTCCCATCCGCAGCCTGACCTTCTGTTTTTTGCTTCCTATTTCAGATCAATTTTCTCCGCTTCGGCTCTCAGCCTCTTCTCATCCGGATATTCTTCCAGACTGGAACAGCCCGCGGATAAGACGGCAAGCGCATACACGACCTGCCGGTCGGCCGGACTCAGATTCGCGGTCAGCGGATTTTTCCTCCAGCTCTCCAGGGCATCCTTCCGGGACATTTCGTCCTCCTCCTGCAATACCTCCCTGACGCAGAGCAACTGAAACAGCAGCTCTTCCTCACTGAGTTTGGTATCGGTGCAACGGCTTAAGAGCCTGCCCTCCAGCCTGCGCTGCTCCTCTCCAAAGGGAAACATCCTTCGATAATATTGCTCCTCTCGTCGCTTTCGCTCCCTGGGGGAGACGAACTCCAGCCACGGAATTCCCTTGCCCATCGTTTCTCACCTTCCTGTGTTTTTCATCGTTCCATCCTCTTGCTGGACGGACACCCTCTTTACAGGCGCCTGCACGCCATGCGCCGCAAATGCCTCCACAATCCGCTGATTCAGGTCAAAATACACATCCCAGTAATCCGCGTTTTTACACCACACGCGGACGGTAAATTCCATCGACTCATTGTCGCCGCCGCTCAGACGCGCAAAAGGCTCCGGGGACTGCAAAGCCATATCCATCGAGCAAATCACATCCAGAATCAGATCCTGGATCTTCGCAGGCTTCTCCGCCTTTGCACAGGTAAAGGTCAGATCCACACGGCGCAGCTCTTCCGAGGAATAATCGGTAATATTCGCGTTCATCAGATTGCCGTTCGGAACCGTGATGCGTTTGTTATCCAGAGAAAGAAACACCGTGTAAAACATGGTAATCTCCTGTACCACGCCGGTCGCTCCTGAAGCTTCCACAAAATCGCCGACGCGAAACGGTTTGAAAATCATCAGCATGATACCGCCGGCCAGATTGGAAAGAGCTCCCTGCAGAGCCAGACCGATCGCGACGCCTGCCGAGGCAAGCACGGTAATCACGGAGGCCATCGGAACGCCGAGAATGCCGATCACCGCCACGATGAGCATGACATAGAGCGCGCCCTTCATAAAGCTGAGGCTGAAGGTCTTCACCGAACCATCGATCCGGTCAAACGCCTTATTTTTCTGCATGGCCTTAAGGAAGGTTTTAATCACGATATTTCCAACAAACAGCACAACAAGCGCAAGAATGATCTTCCCTCCCGCTGACGTGACAAGATCAATGATACTGTTTAACCAATTTTCCATTTTTCTTCGTCCTTTCTCTTAAATTATGAGACTTTTTTCATTGTTCCCTGTCCATACTGTATCACAGGTTGCGCTTCATTTCAAGCTTCCTTCTCAGATTCCTGTGGTATCTGCAACGACAGGATCCGACATAAGCATCACACCTTGTATGTGATGGCGGTTCAATTGTTAACCATTTTTGAATTTTTGGTTGACAATCAGTTTTCTTTTCCGTATACTGAGAAAGGATTTTACAAATGTTGTGATCGGGAGACTGATAAATATGGCCTGTATTCTGGATGCTGTCCTGATTCCGCTGGAGCAAAGCCTGACTGCCATAGAGGGCTTTGACGGCTGGATGATCGGAAATGCGAAACTTACCTGCCAGGGCGGATTACCGTCCGGCGCGGTCTCCTGTCCGCCGCCTTTCCTTTGCAGACGGACGCCAAAGCTGGCGCAGATCGAAGCCAGAGCCGTCTGGCCTGGCGGGTGGGCTACGATCCGCATGATGCTGATCCGGCCAGATCAGTCTCAATCCGGGGAGGCGCAGGAAAACCGGACAGCGAATTTCTTCGCCGGTCAGTCCCACGCCCACGGCAAGCCCTTTCGGATCAGCGACGAGGAGCTGACGCACTTTCTTGAAATGGTGCCGGATGGAAACCCCATTCACCGTGGCGACGACGCCATCCTTCCCGGCATGCTGATCATGAATCGCTTACTGGATCGAATATGGAACGAGATCGCCCGTCCGCCGGAGACATTTCATGCAGAAATCCGTTTTCGTCTCCCGTTACATAAAAACGAAACGTGGTATCTGACTGTCGGACGGGAAGACGACAGTCGGCTTGCCAAACGACAGAACCTGCCATCGGCAGCTTCATCCGAATGCTTTGGCAAAATCCACAATGGGGTCGGCAGACAGGCAGTCGACCTTCGTCTCTCGCTCAAACGACAGAGCCTGCCACCGGCAGCTTCATCCGAATGCTTTGGCAAATAAAACTTAAGGAGAACATGACATGAATACCAAAACAAACTCTGCTTCCGGAACCTCTCTCTGGTCTGTGAACAACCTGACCATGATGGCGATGATGGTTGCCCTGATTTCTGCTTCCTCTTATATCACGATTCCTCTCCCCTTCTCGAGCGCCGCGATCACGGCTCAGACCCTCGTGGTCAATTTCATCGGCCTGCTTCTGGCTCCGCAGGAGACCTTCGTCGTCATGCTGACATGGATTCTGGTCGGCTTCGTCGGTCTTCCTGTTTTCTCGGGAGGGACCGGCGGCCCGGCGAAGCTGTTCGGACCGTCCGGCGGATATATTTTTGGATTTCTGATTGTCTCCGTGCTGATCTCACTCTTTTGCCGAAAGGTAAAGGATATCCGGCTGCAGACCGCATTCCTGATCATCATTGGAATCCCGGTCATCTATCTGCTTGGCTCAGTGCAGATGAAGCTTGTCACCGGCCAGCCGTGGGCGGCAATCCTCGTACAGTCTGTGCTGCCCTTCATCCCGCTCGATATCGTCAAATGCATTGCGGCCGCCGCGTTGGCAAAGGCCATGCGCAGGACAGGACTTTTTCTTTCATGATATCTACAGGAACTGTCACTGGCTGCTTTTTTCTTATCCTATGACAGATCAGGAGGCATCGGTATGCTTGAACAGGTGTGGATTCTCGGCGGCCTGCGCAGCTTCATCGGCGTGAAGGATGGCATCTACCGCCATGTGCCGGCTGAAATGCTGGGCGCAAGGATATTAACAGAAGTGATTGCAAGATATGAGCTGCCGGAGGATGAGATTGATCTCATCCTCGGAGGCAACGCGGTTGGAGGCGGGGGAAATATCACCCGCCTGGCTTTGCTGGAAGCCGGAATCGCTCCATGCGTCCCGGCGCTTACACTCGATCTGCAGTGTGCCTCGGCTCTGGAAGCAATCACCGCGGCGGCGGCGCGGATCGAAAGCGGTATGGCGGACCTTGTGATTGCCGGCGGTCTGGAAAGCGCCTCTACCCAGCCTCTGCGCGCCTGGAACCAGAATCATCCGCTCTTTGAGCCTAGCTCCTTCACCGTCGCACGCTTCATCCCTGGCAGACAGGGAGAACAGGTCATGCTCGAGGGCGCGGAGCGTGCCGCGCTGGAACATGAGGTGACCAGAGAAGAGATGGATCCGTGGGTGCTGCGAAGCCACCGTCTCGCCGCCAGGGCCAGAAAAGAGGGTTCCCTCGCAGACGTTTGCGTTTCCGTAGCCGGGAGCACACAGGACGAGGGCATCCGAGAACACATCTCGCAAAGACTTCTTGACCGTCTTCCCTTCCTGCTTCCGAACGGAAGCAGAATCACGGCAGGCAATGCCTGTCTGATGCATGACGGCGCGGCCTTTGTAATCCTCTGCTCTACGCGCTGGCTGAAAAGGCATGGCCGGACGGCGAATGTCCGTCTTCGCCTTGGCGATACCGTCGGCGGCGATCCTCTGCAAAGTCCATGCGCGGCCCCGCTCGCGGCGCGCCGCCTTCTGAAAAAGGCCGGTCTTTCGTATTCGCAGATAGACGCCTTTGAAATCAACGAAGCCTTCGCTGTCATTGATGTTTTGTTTGCCCGTGCCTTCCCCGGCATAGAGGATCGCTATAATATCTTCGGAAGCGCTCTGGCCTACGGGCATCCCTACGGAGTCTCCGGGGCCATGATTCTGCTGCATCTCATGAAAGCGCTGGAAGAAAAGGACGGGCGATACGGCCTCTGCGGCGTCGCCGCGGCGGGCGGCGTCGGCAGCGCGATTTTGGCAGAAAGGATTTCGTGAATCCATGAACCGAACAAAACCACACAATTATCTGGAAATGATCGAGTCCATGCCGCCGGAAAGAGAAGCGCGCCTGACCGGGGGCAAAACCTATACCTGTGGGGTGCTGGCAGCGGCGGCCAGGCAAAAAAAAAGAGCGCTTCTGGCTCCGGGAAATTCCGACCATCGTCTCTTTGTCATCCACAGCCGACAGACAGACATCCAGTTCATTACCTTTCTGGCGCTCTCCGGCACCCGTCTGGTTCCGCTGATCGCGCAGACTGAGCCGCACGTTTCTGATCTTCCGATTCCGGACGACGCCTGCATGGCGGTCGCGACCTCCGGAAGCACCGGAGAACAAAAGCTTTTCTTCCGCACCTTTGAAAGCTGGTATGACTATTTCCCCATTCAGAACGAAATCTTTGATATGAATGCGGAAAGCCGGATTTTCACGCAAGGGACTCTCGCCTTCACCGGGAATCTGAACATCTATCTTTCCCTGCTCGCGGCAGGCGCCGCCATCCTTGCCGAGGAAGACGCCGACCCGCGCATCTGGGCCAGGCGTATGGAAGACGACCGCGCCACCGGAATCTATCTGATTCCGTCTAAGCTGCGGTTGCTCGAAACGCTCTGCACCCGCAGGAGAATCGTCAACCGGAATATTCGCTCCATCCTCAGCGGCTCCCAGAGCCTGGGCCGGGTAGAAGCCACCGCCTTAAAAAAGAGTTTCCCCATGGCCGGACTGACCCTCTATTACGGGGCAAGCGAGCTGAGCTATATCACCTATATAAAGGATGACGATATGGGCAATGACCGGACATTAGTCGGACGCCCCTTTCCGGGCGTCCGCGTGTGCATCCGGGAGGGACGTTTTCTCGTCACAACCACATATGGAGTCATCGGCATCGGCGCAGACGCCTGCATCGGCGACTGCGGCCATCAGGATGAAAATGGTTTCTTCTACTTTGATGGCCGGGCAGATGATATCTGCAACATTCACGGCAGGAAAATCTCAACGCTGCGCGTGGAAAACGCCCTGCTCTCGCTTCCCGGAATCCGCGAAGCCGCTGTCCGCGCTGTTCTGGAAGGAGGCCGCGAATATCTCGCTGCCTGGCTGGTGGCCGAACGAGCGGAATCCGGCAGCCTGCCAACCCCGCCACCGGCGGCTTCTTCCTCATGCTGTCTCATGTCGGAGCCTGAGATCCGCCGCAGCCTGCGACCGCTTCTTGCCGACTGGGAAATGCCCCGGCAGCTTCATTTCGTCTCCTCTCTTCCCAAAACGGACAGCGGAAAAACTGATTACAGGCAGCTCTCCGTGCGGTAAACCTCGCCGCCCTTCATGACAAACCGACAGTCCAGGAGCGCCTTCGGATCCGTCATCAGATCCCGGCTCCAGGCGGCGATATCCGCCGCTTTCCCTGCCTCGATCGTCCCGATCTCCCCGGAACGCTGCAAAATCCAGGCGTTTGTGGCAGTAGCCGCACGCAGCGCCGCAAACGACGACATGCCGCTTCTGATCCAGGCTTCATATTCATAACCGCTCTCATAATTCTGATGATTCGCGACAAAGTCCGTGCCGTATCCGAGACGAATATGGCTGTGACAGATCACCTCGCGCCCGGCCTGCAGCGCGTCCTTATAAAGCTCCAGCTTCCGCCGGAATTCCGGCTGCTTCTTTTTTATTTCCTCCGGATCGTAATGCACGGCCTCCTCATATGGGCTGAAGGTCGGGACAAGATAAATCCCCTTCTCCTCGATCCGGGCCGCCGTCTCACGATTCATCAGACTGCCGTGCTCCATGCCGTCGATCCCCAGGTCGATCAGCTTCTGCATCAGCTCATTCGTATAAACATGGGCGGTCACCGTCTTTCCCCATTCGTGCGCCGTCGCAATGATGGCTCCCAGCTCCTCGTCATTTAACTGCTGCTGAATGGGCGTGTCGTTCGGTGTGAAAAATCCGCCGGTCGCCATGATCTTCAGGAAATCTGAGCCGTATTTTACCTGCTCGCGCACCGCATGGACAAAGAAATCCTTCCCGCTGCCAAGCGTTGACCTCTGATTCTGAAGCATGGAGGAAAGACCGGGATTTTGTGCAAATCCCTGGCTTAAGTCGCCGTGACTGCCCGAGGAACAGAGGAACATCGGCGCCGCCACGATCCGGGCTCCCTTCAGATACCCCTTCTCAATGGCGCGCTTCACATCCAGGACGCCGTAGCTGTTGCTCGTGATACCGCCCACATGGCGCACGGTCGTAAAGCCCCGTCGCAGAGCCTTCTCGGCACAACGGGCAACCGCCAGCGCCTTGGCTTCCTCGCTCTGCGAATACACCTCCTCGCGAATCGTGTGCCAGTCAAAATAATCCATATGCATGTGCGCATCGATCAGCCCCGGCGTCACCTGACAGTCAGTGAGGTCGATCACAGACGCGCCCTCCGGCTCCGTCACTTCAACTCCCACCTCGGCGATCCGATCGCCGTCTGTCAGGATACTCTGTCCGCTCTTCCACTCGTCGGTCACTCCGTCATAGAGCCGTCCGCAGCGAAGAATCTGATATCTGTTTTTGATAGTTCGTCCTCAGCTATTTCAGTCGGCGGCTCCTCTCCCAAAAGCTCTCTTACAAAGAAGTCCATCTTGCGCCGGACAAAATACAGATCCGCCGGCACATTATGATTCGACCGTGGGAGGACCACCAGATCATAGATTTTTCCATGACGGTTCAGCTCGTCGCACAGACGCAGTGTCTGCGACATGGAAACATTGTCATCCATCGCGCCGTAGGCGAGCATCAGCCTGCCCTGCAGCCTCCCGGCCAGACGGGTAATGTCGCCCTTCTCATAGAGCTCCTTTTCATAAAGCCCATAATAGCGCTCTGTCCAGGAATGCTCGTACATGCGCTGGTCATAATTCCCCGACGAGGCGACGCCTGCCTTATAAATCTGCGGATAGCGAAGCATCGCCGATACGGTTGCAAACCCGCCCGCGGAATTGCCCCACATCCCGACACGGTCGATATCGAGGAAGGGAAATTTTTCGCCAAGCTCCTTTAAGCATGATGCGTGATCCTCCAGCCCCGCGCAGGCGTGAATGTTCCGATAGCTGAACCCATGAATCTCCATTCCCCGCCCCGGCGTTCCCCGTCCGTCCAGAATGATCCCGGCAAATCCCAGCCTGGAAAAGGACTCCAGCCCGCCGAGAATCTCTCGGTTCATCGCGTTATCCCAGGTAAATTCCCGGGGAACATTATAAAGCTGCGCTCCGCCGTAAATATAATCAATCAGCGGATATTTCCTGCCCGGCTCCATCCGTGCCGGACGGATCAGAATTCCATAAAGCCGGGTCTTCCCATCCGCCGCCGTCACCGTGAAGGGCTCCGGAAGCTGATAGCCAAGCTCCAGAAGCTTTGAGATATCCGCATCCTCCAACCGGCGAATCAGCCTTCCCTTCCAATCACGCAATACCGTCACGGGCGGCTGATTCACGCGCGACCAGGTATCGACAAAGCTTTTTTCACCTATGGAAACGCGGTGCGTCGCGTCCTCCGGCGTCAGCCGTTTGAGACCGGAGCCGGCAAATCCGATGACATAGAGCTGGGAATACAGCGGATCGGAACAGGCGTCATCTCCATTTCCCATGAAATAAAGCTGCCCCTTTTCCTCATCCACATAAATCAGCTTCTGCACGATCCGCTCGCGCTCAGCCTCCCCAAAGAGGTCGCCCTCGCAGACACTTCCGTCCTCGTCCAGCCGATAACGATACATGTGGGCATAGCCGTTTCTCTCGCTCTGCCAGAACGCATACCTGCGGTCCTGCGTCACAAAATTGGAAAACAGGTAGCTGCCGTATCCGTCTAACAGCTGGAACGCGCCCAGGTTAAAAAAGGTGTCCGTCGTCTCCCGAATCAGAACCCGCGCCCTTCCGTCCGCCGCTTCCGCCAGATACAGCCTTGCCTCTTTGTATCCCCTCGCGATCCAGGTAAAATAAAAACCGCTGCCGTCATCCAGCCACTTTACGATGGATTTTTCCGACGAGGTAAAGACCGGATACAGAAAATCCGGCGCGTCCACACGTCTCAGAACGCCTTCTTTCGTATCGGCAACATACAGCGTATAGCGAGGAATTTCCTCATCCGGATCCATGGCGAACGGACAGGGATACTGGTGGAGAACCGGCCTCACATCCTCCTCGCCCTCCTCCTTGAAGGACTCGATCACGGACAGAAGCCTGGTCGTCCGCCGGTCCGCCCGGTAGGTCACGAAATATCTTCCGTCCGGACTCCAGCAGATGGAGGGACGCCCGTCCGCTCCTTCTCTTTGCGCCGTGATCTGGCTGTAAATATCAATATAACAGCCACATTCACAGGTCTCGCTTCACTCGTCCGTCAGCGTCTTCTCCTCGCCCGAGGACATCTCGCGCAGGATCAGATTGTGCGCTCTGGTATACAGAGCATGACCTCCGCCCGGCGAAAGGCTCCAGTCCTTCGGCACATTCGAAGAACTGCTTCCCCCGGACCGGCCAGAGGGCAATTCCTCTGTCTCTCCGCTCAACGCATCAACCCGAACCGTAACCGTCCGCACATCCTCCTGCTCTCTTACCTGACGCTCGTAAGTAAAATGGAGCCGGTCCGCTTCCCACTGAATGGTCGGACTGCCATTTAACACACTGCCTCTGGTATTTCTTGTATACAGCTGAACCGCTTCCCGGTAACGCCCTTTCATCTGTGCTTCCGACATCATTCAGACCTCCATTCTCGTCCGTTTCCTTTCCATCTGTTCTGTTCCATGGTTTCTGTGGCCGATTCCGTTCCCCGCACGGTCTCCACGCTTTAAAGGAACACGCCCACACCCGGCCCGAGCGGCAGGGAAAACACCACCCAGACAATTAGCTGTACAATCCAGACTAACAGAAACGCCACCGAATAAGGAAGCATCATGGAAATCAGACTTCCCATGCCGAAATCCTTATCATAGGCCTTTGCCATGCCGATCGCGATCGGGATATACGGATAGATCGGCGTAATCGCATTTGTCGTAGAATCTCCGATTCGATAGATAATCTGCGCAAAAGCCGGGCTGTATCCCATCATCATCATCATGGGAACCAGGATCGGCGCGAAAATATACCACTTGCCGGAGCCGCTCGTCATGAACAGGTTGACCACGCAGCAGAGCAGGATGAAGAACAGCATCAACGGAATTCCCGTAAAGCCCGCCGCCTTCAGGGCGTCCGCACTCTTGACCGCGATGATCATGCCGAGATTTGTGTAGCTGAACATGTTGATAAACTGAGCGATGACAAACACCAGGACAATATAGCTGGTCATCCCGTCCAGCGCCTGCGCCATCAGATTCGGCACGTCGGAGCTCTGCTTGATCGTTCCCGCTGTGACGCCGTAAACAACGCCGACCAGAATGAAGAAAATGATCAGAACCGGAACCAGTCCTGCGATAAACGGTCCGTTTAAGATAGATCCGTCTTCGCCTCTTAAAATTCCGTTTGCGGGAATCACCATAACCGCAAAGGCCAGGATATAGAGAATCGTAAAGATTCCTGCGTTGCGCAGCGCCTTCCCCTGGATCTCGGTGATCTCCTGATCCGCGACGGCATCTGCGTTCGGAGAACGATATTCGCCAAGCCGCGGCACAATGAAATGCTTATTGACAAACACGCCGACGATCGTCAGCAGAAAAACCGAGGCGATCATAAAATACCAGTTACAGGTCGCGTTCACCTGAATCGCCGGATCGATCAGCTGAGCCGCCGTCTCTGTGACGCCGGACAAAAGCACGTCGGTACCTGCAATGATGATACATGCGGTAAATCCGGCGTTCGTCGCCGCATAGCCGGCCAGCAGTCCCGCAATCGGATGCATGCCGACGGATTCAAAGGCCGCTGCCGCCAACGACGGAACCACAATAATCGAGGCCTCTGAGGCGATGCTTCCGTTGATTCCCAGGAACAGAACCGTTCCGGTCAGCGCCCAAAGCGGCACTCCCAGGATAGCCTTTCTCATGGCCGTCGTCAGAAGTCCGACGCGCTCCGCAAAGCCGATCGCCATCTGCATCGCCAGAACAAGTCCCAGGGGCGCAAAACTCTGGAAATTCGACAGAAGATTCTTTAACAGCCAGATAAAACCGTCCCTGCTGAGCAGACTGTTCGCCACTACAGGATCTCCGGTGGTCGGGTTTATGACGCTCACCCCTCCCATGCTGCAAAGCAGACTGATCACTGCCAGGATCAGGCAGAGCCGCAGAAACAGGATATACGGATGAGGAAGCCGATTGCCGACTCGCTCAATAAAATCCAGAATCCTGCCGCTCTTCTTTCCATTTGCTGTTTTTTCCATACGGTATATTCCCTCCTTTTTTCAGACCGCAGTCTTATTCAGACCATGGTCTTATTATAATAGAAGAAAAAGGAAAGTGCAACCATAATTGATTACTCCTTCCTTCTTTAAGTAAAATCCCTGTTATTTTGTTATTTTCCGGCTCTGACTTAATAAAATTAAGCGGATGTGCCGGTTTTCTGTCCGTCCGGCTCTTTTGCGCCCGCGCCTGACGAGACATGTGATGCGTTTTTTAAGTAACCGATATAAAAGCGCTCCAGCCGCGGCATACTGTTTTCCGTCAGCGGATATTTCCCATCATCCAGGCACCACGAGATCAGCTGGCTTCGCTCCTCGGCGATCATATCGGAAACCATCTCGTATACCCCGATATCCGTCCGCAGCTCTCCGTTTCGCACGCCGTCCTCGACAATTCGCGTCAGAATCTTGCGAAACGAACGGTTTTCTCCCCAGAAGCCGATTCCCGTCGTCCCGGAAAGCTGGCTGATATACAGGCTTCGCAGAAGCTCCACGCCGATCTGCTCTGACATGAAATCAAACATAAAGCGATTCAGCGCCAGCAAACGGTCATAGGCGTCTCTCTCGCTGTCAAGCATATCGAAGAATTCCTCATATTTTTTGTCAAAGACCTCATAGAGCGAGTCCAGAAGCTCGCCCTTGGCATGAAAATAATAATAAAATCTGCCCTTCGAGCAGCCGGCCGCCTTCAGGATATCTCCCATCGTCGTATTCTGAT
>JAJQCO010000092.1 GCA_021202655.1 Clostridiales bacterium
AATCGAATCAGTGATAATGATCCCTCCGTCAGGAATGGATGGCTGCATGCCGTCCCCGCGCACATTATAGATATTGACCGCAAAATGTAGTACCAGAATCACCGCGCAGGCTGCCATTAGCAGGGTCGCCAGAACGGAAACCGGTGATAACAGACGACTTCTCCTTAAAATTTTCCGTAATTTCTTTGCCTGATCCATAAGCCGCCCTCCTTATACCAGAAACAGAAATGATACAAAAATACCTGCAAGGGACAAAACCATGAGAACCGCACGGATGGCCGTATCTGTTTTACTGGTATCAATAGAATGGATGAGATCCGGCAGGAGTTCATTGTAAATGCTTTTCTCAGATAAGAGCGGTGTCTCCGCTTTTTGCTTCATTTCTTCATATCTTTCGCTGATTTCCCGTATCTCATCTGCGTGCTTTGCAGAGGCTTCCTTTTCCTTCTCGCGTTCCTGATCCAGATCATCCGATACCGTCCGAAATGCTTCGGTAAGTTTCGCGCATTCTGCTTCCTTTTCTTCAATCTGTTTTGTCAGCCCTGAAATCGTTTCGTTTGCTTTTGCAAGCTGAGCTGTCACTTCATCAGAAGGCACCTGCCCCTTTTTTCCTTTTGCCTGCGTCTCAAAATAGCGTACCCGATCCTGTGATTTTTTCAGTTCATCCTTTAATTCCAAGATTTCTTTTTGATGTGCTGCTTCCATCTGTTTTTTCTGCTGCGCAAAATTTTCCGCAGCTTTTTCCGGCGATTTCGCAGCTTCTTTGCGGGAGCCTTTTTTCTTAGCCTCCAATGGAGGCTCTGCGGCGGCAATGTCCGCCTCCTGTATTTCAGTAGGCGCCGATTTGATCTGCTTATCAAACGGACGATTCGCTACATATGATGCGAAGGTATCCTCGTAAGGAGCCAATAAATCATCGGCTTCGTTTCCCAGTACACCATATATCACACTTTCCCTGCATCGGTATTCCTTATCCTTTGCGATGATATGGAGTTCCGGAAATCCATCAATACCGGTATCTCGGCTGACCAGTGCCCCGGATCGGATCAGGCCGGCCATAGAAGAGTAAAAAATTCCATACAGGGATACCACATCTTCTTTCGGCCAGCGGTTCTTTTTGGCCTGCTTAATTAAATTCATGGATGATTCCACTAACTCCTCGAAATCTTTCTTCGTAAAAGACAAACCTTTGCTGACCGTTTGATCTCCAGGTAGTGAAATCTTTATTTCTTCCTTTGCCATTACCGCACCTCCAATTTATATTCTTTTCATTATTGTCAATTACCCCGACCCATGAAGGGATCGTGGCTAGCTAAAGACCCCTGCCCGACATAGTTTCAAAGGTTTGCAGCTCACCCATCTGGTCCTGGCGTATGTCCGCGAGGGACATCTCCCAGACTGCGCGTTTCGCCTTGCGTTCCCCGGTACAGAGGACTGTGGCCGCATCACCGGGCTATTGACAAAGCCCGTTTTTTCTCCCGCCAGGTATACCCGGCAGAAATATGTTGTTACCGACGTTTAAAGCCGGGGTCTGGTTCCCCTGCGGCGTACCGCCTGCCAAGCTCATAGATGTTCATGGCGCCTACCCGATCATCGTTGGAACGGTAATGGCAGACATCGCAGCGGTACTCATGCTTCTCATGGCTGCGGTTGGCTTTCCGGATGCGTCCGCATTTCGGGTAGCGTTGGGAGGTATAGGCGGCATCTACTTTTACGACCGCCGAACCGGCTGCCTGCGCCTTATAGGACAGGAACTGCTCGAACTGGTAGAACGCCCAGCTTCGGAGTTCATTGCGGCCTTTGGCGTTCCGGCGGTTTAACAGTTCTTCGGAAAAGCTGACTCCCGCCAGATCCTCAATCACAAACAGCGTGCCTGCGCCGTATTTCAGTACGAATGCCTTTGATTTCTGATGATTGACATCAGTCATCCAGCGGTTCTCTCGCCCAGAGATGCGCTTCAATGCGCGTTTCGCTGATTTGGTGCCTTTGGACTGTAACTCGGCGCGGACCTGATGGAACCGGGCGCGCTTCGCCAGGATTTCCTTCCCGTCGGCAAATTCGGTGTCCCCCTACTCATTATAGGCAGCAATAAGGAAGCGTAGCCCGCGGTCCAGGCCAACCAGGTGTGTGGGATGGGACTCATCCATGGTGTCCGTGATTTTCTTCGTCATGGAGATGTGGAGGTACCATTCCCCAAGGAGGGATACCAGCTTCGCTGTCCCGAACGTCCAGCCGTCGTTAAAGTACCTGTCAAAACAGTCGGGCTTATCGTAACTGACAACGACCCGCCCTTTCAGGGTATTGACAGAACGCCCGCCTTTGACAAAGCTGTAATCCTTGTTGCGCACCAGGTCGATCTGTGGGCGTCGGGACTGGATTGGGCGCCACATCCACTCCAGGGTACGCGTGAACTTGCAGGATTTACCGTTTTCATCCTAGTAACGCCGGGGTTTCGCCTCCAGCTGTGTCTCCACAGTTTTGTAGCGTGCCGCCACAGTCCGAAAGGTGGACTGTGCCATCTGGGACTTGAGCCCGAACTGCTCGCGGATCTGCCGGTACAGTTCTTTATGGAGTACCGTGATTCCCGTAGTAAACTCATGGTCGAACACATACTGCGAGACCACATTGCATGCGGCAGCATAGGTTCTCGCGGCCTCCAGGAAAAGTGCCGCAGCTGCCTTGTCCGTATGCAGGTGTAATTTCATTGTCTGTACGATCTCGATCTGTGCCATAAGAATCTGCCCTTCCTGACGGGCAGAATCAGGACCCCTGTCCGTCACCTTTAATATGGCAGATTCGGATTTCGATATAATCGGGTATGTGATTCAGTACGAAACAGGCATCCCGCAGGTGAAATTTTTTGACACAGAGCTTTATGTCAGCACAGCAAAAGCGGATCCGTCATAAGTACCTACAGGACACCTTGCCCTGCGGGTAAATAGAACCAGCATGGCAGACGAGGAGGATAACTATGGATCCATACCAGCACCGTCGGCACAACAAGAACCTGCTGATGGTTCACCTGATATTCGTCACAAAGTACCGAAAGAAGATCCTGCACGGCAGTCTACAGGGTTCCATCAAGCAGTACCTGTATAATACCTGTGTCCGGTACCATTGGTATATCCGGAGAATGGAGACCATATACACATTCTGCTGCGGTATAATCCGACA
>JAJQCO010000232.1:0-9090 GCA_021202655.1 Clostridiales bacterium
TTTTATTATATATTTTTAAAATTAAATTGTCTTTTTTGGATTTTATGACATGAAAAAATGGAGACTACAGTGCTCGAACCTTCGACCTTCTACACGTCAAGCAGACGCTCTCCCAGCTGAGCTAAATCTCCATCGCTGTCTATTATAAGGCATCTTTATGTATTTTGCAAGCGAATTTTTTATCCGAAAAATTCAATATTTTCAAAAAATATAAACATCAGGCCTTGTTTTGAGTTGTCAAAAGGCTGATAATTTGTTAAGATGAGAATTAAGTGTGATGATTTTAGAGTCGTAGTGAAATTCTGTTCAGATGAGGTCGGAAAGGATGAAGAAAAAAAAGCAATCCGAAGAGTCCATTCGGATAGAAGAGTTCGAGAATCTGTATATTCTGACGTACCAGACATTATACCGGCATGCGGAGCTGATATTTGACAATCAGGAAGACAGGATGAAGGAGCTGCTGATCCTGACGTATATGGAGGCCTTCCAGAGGACGGATCAGCTTCGGAAAGAGAAGAATCCGGTGGACTGGTTATTGAAAAGGGCTGATTTTCTCGCGGAGACGAAGCTGGAGGCCAGCAGGGAGATGCTGGATAACTCTTATGCGGAAGAGAAAATGCAGTCTAAGGAGGCAAAAAAAGAAAATCGATCCCGATTCGATGAGGCGTCTATGCTTCTGGAGATTGAGGATCGTTTGGAAATTTCAGAAGAGAGGGAGCAGACAGAACCGAAGGGTCTGCTTCATGCGGTGGCGCAGATATTGGTTTCTTTGGTTTTTATTGCCATTGCGGCAGTGGTGATCGGGTTTGGCGTGTGGAAGATTCGCAGCCGGGTTAGTCAGATTCGCAGTCCTCTGGATATCAATACTTTGGAAATGGCAAAAGAGGAAGCAGAGGAGACGCAGACGCAGGAGACCTCGACGGAGAGGAAGGATTTGACGGAGGCTTCAGAAGAGTCGGAGGAAGAAACAGAGGAGGAAATCTGGATTCCGGTCGGTGGCCGTGCCGTATACCTGACGGAGGAGGGAGATATTCTCTATTCTCTTTCCGCAGAAGAGGCCGGACTGGAGCAAGAACCGGGTTTCAATCTGGAGGTTCAGTCGGCGGGCGCCTGGACGTATTATCTGCCGTGTCCGGAAAGGACAGACAGTCAGCTTACGAGAGTGAGTTCTTCTCTTTCCCATACGCTTTATCGTTTGCAGGACAATGACGGTGAGGCGCAGATCATTGCCGGCGATGTGGACGATTACTACATTCTGGATGATCAGGCTTTTGTATATCAGTATGGCAGTGTGAAGAAAATCCAGCTAGATCAGGATTTTGAGACATTGACCTGTAGCACGCGTGCAGTTGTGGAAAATGGAGAGATTTATCTTTACGATACGGTCGGGCGGATGGTGACGGCGGGCAGCAGCGGGACGATTCATTACGAGGATCGGATTTTCAGGATGAATTCCAATCAGATTCGCAATGTGGATATTGACAGCCGGACGAAGGGGCAGACGACGTTTGTTCTGGATGCCTGTGAGAGTGGCAATGGGATTTATAAAAAGTCAGGCGGCAGCACAGAGCTGTTTGAGTCTCAGGGAAGAACCATCGACTGCTTTTGTTTCGTCGGCGACTGGGTATATTACAGCAGCTATGTGCGGCGGGATGAGAATAACGTCTATTACAGTGAAATCTATAAGAAGCCTATTGTTTCATATGGGGAGACAGAACTCGTCCACGGAGAATTTCAGGGGCGTCTGGCGCAGATGAGTTATTCGGATGTTTCCGGACAGATTTACGCGACGTATCTGCCGGAAAGCTGGAAAAGTAATTATGGACGGATTGCGGTGATTGAACCGGACGGGCAGATGAGCTATCTTGAGGATACAGAGCTTCGCAGCTCGGTGGCAACGACGGGAAATGATGTCGTCCAGTATGTGCTGACGCAGGACGGGAACGCTTATTGCTACTGGATGGATTGTGACTGGGAGCCGGGACAGCAGGCAAGAGCGCTCTGGCGCAGGGTGCTTGTCATTCCGGAACAGAACCGGGTTTATATGGAATAGGCGTAAAGAGCAGTGGCGTTTTATTCGTCGAAGGCGACGATGACATAGAAACCGCGTGAATTTTCACGGATATCTTTGACGATTCCCTTGCGGGATTTCAGCCGGTCTCTGGATTTGTAGCAGCCGGACATGGCAACTGCCGGTTCGATGATGTAGCTGTAATTGACGCCTTCGCGCTCGGTGACTTCAACTTCGTCTCCGATGCTTACCAGGCCCTTTCGTTCCATTTTAAATTCCATTTCGCGCATGATGTGATCTCCTTTGCATAGCTGTTTTTATAGAAGATATTATAGCAATGAAAAGGGAAATGTAAAGGATAAACGGAGGATTGCTTATATGACCAGGGAAGATCTCCTGCTCTCCAGACTGGAGCGTTATGCTGCGTCGGACATGGCGCCGATGCACATGCCGGGGCATAAGAGACGTACCGATTTGGAAGGGATTCGGGAATTTCCCAATCCGTATGAGATTGATATCACAGAGATTGAAGGATTTGACAATCTGCATCATCCGGAAGGGATCCTGAAGGATTCCATGGAATGGGCGTCCTCTGTCTATGGATCGGATTGGACCCGGTATCTTGTAAATGGCAGCTCCTGTGGAATTCTCAGTGCGATCGGCGCGATGGGAGGCGGGGAAATGCTATTGGCAAGGAATTGCCATAAGTCTGCTTATCACGGAGTAATCCTCAATCACCGGGATATTCGCTATGTTTATCCACAATTTATTGAAACGCTGGGGATAAACGGGGGAATTTCCGCAAATGATGTGGATAAGCTTCTGTTGAATCACCCGGAGATCTCTTCTGTGTTGCTTACTTCACCGACGTATGACGGAATTGTCTCGGATGTACATGCGATCGCGGAGGCAGTTCATCGGCACGGAGCCGTATTGATTGTAGATGAAGCGCATGGAGCCCATTTTTCATTTTGTCATAGCAAAGGAAAGGAACGGTCAGCGGCGAACTCTGTAATCAGGGGAGAATTTCCGGAATCGGCGCTTTGCTGTGGAGCGGATATTGTTATTCAGAGCCTGCACAAGACATTGCCTTCTCTGACGCAGACGGCCCTGATTCATGTGAGGGGCAGTCGGGTTGACGTTCAGAGGCTGGAATATTATCTTCAGATTTTTCAGAGCAGCAGTCCGTCATATGTGCTCATGTCGTCGATAGAATCTTGTATTTTCGAGATGTGGAAGCACGGGGAGCAGCATATGAAAGCATTCGCTGAGCGTATCCGGGCACTTCGCGAAAGGCTGACGAAGCTTCAGAACCTGCGTCTGATCGGTCGGGAGCTGATTGGCCGCTGCAGCGTATACGAGGTTGATCTGTCAAAGATCGTGATATCCTGCCGGGGCTGTGCGGCAGCGACGGATAAGCGGCAAAATCTGAGCGGGGAAACATTATCCCGATGGCTGCGAAGTCAGTATCATATTGAGATGGAGATGTGCGGCGCGGATTATGTGGTGGCGATCACCACCTTTCTGGACCGTCAGGAGAATCTGGATCGACTGGCAGACGCGCTTCTGGAGATCGACGGCCAATTGGTTCGCTTAAACGACAGGAAAGAGGATGGATGGCGTTACCCGGAACCGGAAATTGTCCGTCATATGGCGGATGCCATTTCAGATCCCTGGGAGGAGATTTTGCTGAATGACTGTCTGGGCCGGATTTCGACAGAGTTTGTCTATCTTTATCCGCCGGGCATTCCGATTCTTGCGCCGGGAGAACGGATTACGGAGGGAATTTTTCATGTCATAGAGCAGTACAGGGACATGGGGCTTCCTTTACAGGGCATGTCGGACCGCGCCTCAAAGCGAATCCGCGTCGTTCGGGAGGAAGGCCGGGGAGTCTCTGGCGCAGCGCCGGTTGGATAAGTTTTTTTCTATACATGAATGAAAAACTGTGTTATAATCTGGCTGTACAGAAAATGGAAGGAGCTGCCGATGACAGCTCCTGTTTATCAAACGCATCCGTTGGGGGGACATACTTATGCAGAGCTTTCATGACATCGTCGGACACGATCAGATCAAAGCACATTTTCAGAATGCGATAAAGTATCATAAGGTGTCACACGCCTATATTCTGGCCGGAGAAGCCGGGATGGGCAAGAAATCCCTGGCAAATGCGTTTTCGCTGGCGCTTTTATGTGAGAGGGGCGGCACGGAACCATGCATGCAATGTCATGCATGCAAACAGGTTTTAAGCGGCAGCCATCCGGATCTGATCCATGTGACGCATGAGAAGCCGAACAGTATCGGCGTGGATGATATTCGCAGACAGATTAACGATTCCATTGTTGTGCGGCCATATAACAACGGATATAAGATTTATATCGTGGATGAGGCGGAGAAGATGACGCAGCAGGCGCAGAACGCGCTGCTTAAGACGATCGAGGAGCCGCCGCCCTATGCGGTGATTCTCCTGCTTTCGGCGAATCCGGATCTGTTTCTGCCGACGATCCTTTCCCGCTGCGTTCAGCTGAAGCTGAAACCGCTGAGAGATTCTGTGGTCAGGGATTATCTGACGGAGAAGCTGGGCATCCCGGAGGTGGATGCGGAAATATTTGCGACCTTTGCCAGGGGCAATCTGGGCAAGGCGATCGCGCTTTCCTCATCGGATGAGTTCAAGCACATGGCCAATGAGGTCTTGGGGATCCTGCGGCATGTGAAGGAGGCGGACATTTCCGATCTTCTGGAGGATATCCGGAGGATGAAGGAAGACAAGCTGGATATTCATGAGTGCCTGGAGTTCATGCAGCTCTGGTATCGGGATATTCTTTTATATAAGGTGACGAGAGACATCAATCAGCTGATCTTCAAGGACGAGTTTCGCCTGATCAATGAAATCAGCAAGAACAGCGGATATGACGGCCTGGAAAGAATTCTGGAGGCGATCGAGAAGGCGAAGGTTCGTCTGGACGCCAACGTTAATATGGAGCTGGCGATGGAGCTGATGCTTCTTGTGATGAAGGAAAATTAGAAGGAGTAAGGTTAGAATGACGACAGTAATCGGCGTGCGGTTTCGCAGCGCAGCCAAGATTTATTATTTTTCTCCGCGTGAGATGGATATCAAAAAGGGAGACCATGTGATTGTGGAGACGGCCCGTGGCATCGAGTACGGAAATGTGGTGCTGGGACGGCGCGAGGTTGAGGATGAAAAGGTCATCCAGCCGCTGAAGGATGTCATCCGGATGGCGACGAAGGAGGACGAAGAAAGGGAGAGCAGCAACCGGAGCAGGGAAAAGGAAGCCTTTCGTATCTGTAAGGAGAAGATCCGTAAGCATGGGCTGGAGATGAAGCTGATCGACGTCGAATATCCCTTTGATAACAATAAGATTCTGTTTTATTTTACGGCGGATGGAAGAATTGATTTCAGGGAGCTTGTTAAGGATCTGGCGTCTGTGTTTAAGACCAGGATTGAGCTCCGCCAGGTTGGCGTCCGTGATGAGACGAAGATCGTGGGCGGCGTCGGGATTTGCGGAAGGGCGCTCTGCTGCCATTCCTATCTGACAGATTTTGTGCCGGTTTCGATCCGGATGGCAAAGGAACAGAATCTGTCTCTGAACCCGTCAAAGATTTCCGGTGTGTGCGGCAGACTGATGTGCTGTCTGAAGAATGAACAGGAAACGTATGAGTACTTAAACAGCAAGCTCCCCGGTGTGGGCGATTACGTGACGACGGAGGATGGGCTGAAGGGAGAGGTACACAGTGTGAATGTGCTGCGACAGACCGTGAAGGTTGTTGTCATGGTCGGCAGAGAGGATAAGGAGATCCGTGAATACCGGGCGGATCAGCTGAAATTCCGGCCGAGACGCAGGAAGGGAAAGCGTGAGGCGGAGGATTCTGAGTTAAAGAAGCTGGAGGCATTGGAAAAGAAGGAAGGAAAGTCCAGAAACAATGGATGAAAACGGAATTCTGTTTGATGATGAGCGGATTGATGATCTGCAGCGCAACGGATATCATATTATTCAGAAAAAACGAGGGTTTTGCTTTGGAATGGACGCCGTGCTTCTGTCTGGCTTTGCCTCAGTGAGACGGGGAGAGCGGGCGCTGGACCTGGGGCCGGGGGCGGGGAGCATTCCGATCCTTCTGGAGGCGAAGACAGAAGTGAATCATTTCACCGGACTGGAAATCCAGGAGCAGATATGTGATATGGCCTCGCGCAGTGTTCGTCTGAACGGCCTGGAGGATAAGGTAGAGATCGTCAGAGGAGATATCAGGGAAGCCAGCCGGATCTTCGGCAGGGCTTCTTTTGATGTGGTGACCTCTAATCCGCCGTATATGACGGATTCTCATGGCCTGCGGAATCCGGACCTGCAAAAGGCGATTGCCAGGCATGAGCTTCTCTGTACGCTTCGGGATGTTGTGCGGGAGACAGAGCTTTTGCTGAAGCCGGGCGGCCGGTTTTATCTGGTACACCGACCGGAACGCCTTGCGGAAATTATTTTTACGCTGAAGGAGCACCACCTGGAGCCAAAGAGGATGAAGCTTGTGCATCCGTTTGTCGACCGGAAGGCGAATATGGTATTGCTGGAAGCGGTGCGGGGCGGAAATCCGTCGATGAGGGTTGAGGCGCCGATTATTGTTTTTCGGGAGCCGGGAATTTATTCGGAGGAGATCACGGAGGTATATGGATACTGACGAGGGGGAAGATATGCGGCGCGGGATTTGCCGCAGGACGGATCCCGGAATCAGGAGGAGGAGGGAGCTATGGCAGGAAAATTGTATCTGTGTGCGACGCCGATCGGAAATCTGGAGGATATTACGTTCCGTGTGTTGAATACGCTGAAGGAGGTCGATCTGATCGCGGCGGAGGATACCAGGCATACCATCAAGCTGCTCAATCATTTTGAGATCCGGACGCCGATGACAAGCTATCATGAGTATAATAAAGTAGATAAGGCGCGCTATCTGGTAGAACAGATGCGAAAGGGTCTGAGAATTGCCCTGGTGACGGACGCGGGGACGCCCGGAATCTCTGATCCTGGGGAGGAGCTGGTGAGGCAGTGCTATGAGGTCGGCATCGAGGTGACCTCACTGCCGGGACCGGCCGCCTGTGTGACGGCGCTGACCATGTCCGGGCTCGCGACCCGGAGGTTTTGCTTTGAGGCGTTTTTGCCCGCGGACAGGAAGGAGCGCCAGTGGATCCTCGAGGAGCTGAAATCGGAAACGCGCACGATCATCATCTATGAAGCGCCGCATCACCTCGTGGCGACGCTTGCGGAGCTGGCGGCGGCGCTGGGGGAGGATCGAAGGATTACCATTTGCAGAGAGATGACCAAGAAATATGAGGAAGCCTTTCGCACAACTCTTTCCGGTGTGCTTGCCAGGTATCGGACGGAGGAACCGAAGGGCGAGTATGTTCTTGTCATCGAGGGGCGTTCCATCGGAGAGATGGAACAGGAGCGGCAGCGTTCCTGGGACGAGGTGTCCATCGAGGAGCATATGGAGGTCTATCTTGCACAGGGAATGGATCGAAAAGAAGCGATGAGGATGGTCGCGAAGGATCGCGGAATCGCGAAGAGAGACGTCTATCAATATCTGATCAGCCGGGAGTGATCGGCGGAAAAACAGAACAAACATACAGGCAGGGGCAAACGCTTCTGCCTTTTTATTTGCCATAGCATACGGAAGGAGCTGCCGGTGGCAGGTCCTGTAGTTGCCGTAACATATTTTTTCATAGCATGACGAGCGTGATGGAAGAAGATGAGAATAATAGTCAATTACATGAGTTGACATATGCGAATTAATGGAAGTACAATGATGAGAGTTAGCGTAGTCTAACATTAGAAAAGAAGGCTGAGGTGATGCGAGTGCGATAATAAGTCGGTTTTTGGTGTGTCAAAAAGGAAAGGAGGTTAGTTATCAAAATGGAAAGAAACAAATGGCGCAGATCACTGGCATCGGTTCTGATTGTGGCGATGATCTGCAGCTCTCAGTCTTTCTGGGTGCTGGCTGACAGCACGACGGGTTCTTCGGACGGCAATTCGTCGACAGGATCGACGGCGACCGCTTCGAATGCGAATGCCGGTTCTTCAGATACACAAGAAGATGAAACGGCAAGTGATTCGAACAGCAAAGCAACGGATACTGACGCGGAAGCGGATGTGCCGCTGGAGAATGATCTGGATTTTTACGCAATGATGAACATTCCGTACGCGGAATTCTACGAAGCGGAGGTAGAAAATGACATTCCTGTGGATGCCTTTACTTCTGCGACGAAAAGCAAAACGACAAACGCGAATCTGGCGGGCGGTTCTTATCATGAGGACAGCAGCGCGATTCTGGGCGTGACCTATCCGGTACATATTCCGGCGGAGGTCAGCGCGGAGCTGGACGAAGCGCTGGAAGTTACAGATGAGGATGATCTGTTTGGCAATCCGAGCTATTCCTGGTATAATCTGGATCTGGAGGAGGGTGTGACTCCGGATTTCTACAAGGAAGTGACGCTGGATGGAAGCGGAAATTTTGTCTTTGAGGCAGTGGAGGGCAGTGCCACCTCCATCGACGGATCAGCAGTATTGACGACCGAGACAAGCTATGGAGATTATCAGCTTGATGTAACGGCGGATCAGCTTTCCGGGACAGTCAATGGAATTGTGGTTCATACGGATGGCCATGATTATGGCCTGCGCCATCTGGAAAACTACTGGAAGCCGAAGAATTCTCTGGCCTGGTGTACTGGATTTACGACGAGTGTGCATAATTGCCCGACCTCATCGGATCATTATGAGTCCATGATGGGCGAGACAATTACCGGTCTTACCTATTACACCACGGATGGCATTTATGAGATTAACCTGGATGAAATTTATGTTCCGGTTATTGCGGACGCAGAGATCGTAGTTGAGGATGCGTCGGTGACCGCGGAGTATACCTCGCTCACCATCTCCGGTTTCCCGGATGATTTTGACCGGGAGTATACCGTGTATAATTCTGACGGCGATGTAATGGAAGACTGGAAGGTGACCGAGAACCTGTTGATGCTTGCGTCGCTTGAGGACGAGACGACCGCGGTAACCTTGTATCTGTACTAT
>JAJQCO010000232.1:9100-14586 GCA_021202655.1 Clostridiales bacterium
GCCTGTATACGCTTTCGATCACAGATGCGAGCGAAAAATATGCGTCTGCGTCTTATGAGTTCAACCTGTATGTGGATGATATGCCGGTTGTCTATGACGAGGAAACCAGGGCGCTGGTTGTTGCCAGCGGATCGGATACGGAGGCATTCAATGATTACATCAGTAAGATCACATCGGTAGAGGTCAATGAAACGTCCTATAGTAGTACGGGGTATCATGGAACGACGATCATCAACAGCAATGGTTCCATCGCGAGAGACGCTACTCCCATCGCTGAGAATGGTACATATGAGATTGTTGTGTATGCGACGGGATATCAGAATTATACGTTCACTTATACGGCGGAGGACATTTATGCCCTGATGAACATCCCGTATGCGGAGTTCTATGCCGCGGAAGGCGATGCGGATGTAGATGCATATTCCTCGGCGACGTTGAATAAGTCGAGAACGATGAGCCTGGCAGGTGGTTCCTATCATGTCGATCCGGATGGAACGGATATTACCGGTTCCATCTTCCCGGTAAAGGTGGACAACAGCGTGGATCTGACGGAGTATACAAGAATTACGGATGATTCTTCTGTCGAGATTACCGTGACCAATCGGGGAACGACGACTGCCAACACCTACACCGGAAGCGACGCATTGTTCGAGAGCGACAGCTATTCCTATTATCTGCTGAGTGAGGCGCCGTCTTATTATAAGAAAGTCAGCGTTGGTTCGGACGACAGCCTGGAATTCAGTGAGGCAATCGGAACGGCGACGGAAATAGACGGTACGTTGACGGTATCGACTACGGATCGGCATGTAGATTACGCGGTTTCCGTTGAGGGAATTTCGAATTATTTGACAGCCGGAACGGACAAGGTATCCGGTGTGACAATCAAAGCCGTGGATGGTGCCGGGACAGAACATACTTATGGTCTGCGTCATGTGGTGAATATCTGGAGAGTATCGGAACTTGGCTGGGATGCCGGGGAATCGGATGGTCACTATGACAGTCTGGTCGGAAGTACGATTCAGTCGATCACGTACTACACGGAGAAGGGAATCTATACAGTGAATGGTTCCGTTGAGGTGCCATGTGAGTATGTGCTGATGAACATCCCGTACGCGGAGTTCTATGCGGCTGAGGGAACTTCTGATGTAGATGCTTATAGTTCCGCCTCATTGAGCAAGCCGTTGTCCGGTTCGCTGGCGGGCGGTTCTTATCATGTGAATGCAGATGGATCGGATATCACCGGCGTAATCTTCCCGGTGAAACTGGGAGAAGATATTGATCTGAGCGGCTATAAGCAGATCACGGACGCGTCCAGTGTGACGATTACAACAACGAATCGTGGACAGACGAGCACAACGACTTATACCGGAAGCGACGCGTTATTCGAGAGCGACAGCTATTCCTATTATATGCTGGCAGGAACGCCGTCTTATTATAAGGAAGTCAGTGTTGCCGAGGATAGAAGCCTGGTATTCGGCGCGGCACAGGGAACGGTGACAGCCGTGACGGATGCGAGCCTGACTTACAGCGATACGGATCGTCATGTCAATCATGCGTTGACCGTCAGCAATTTTGATACGATCGCGGACGATACGGTATACGGAGTGGTGCTCCATACGTCAACGAGCAGCTATGGCCTGCGCCATGTCACAAACATCTGGAGAGTGTATTATCTCGGCTGGAACAATAATGAGATGGATGGGTATTATGACAGCCTGGTTGGAGATTATGTAACATCAATTACTTATTACACCAGCAGTGGGATCTATGAACTCACGTTTGACGGAGGCGTTTATGTCGGTAATGTTATTATCATTGATGGTGTAGAGGTTATCACGGATGCTCTGTACAATGAGGATGGCAGTATTGATTTGAGCAATACGGAACTGTTTTCTGAGGGTGAAGACGGAGCGTATCTCGTGACGGTCGGTGACGTTACGCAACTGGTTGGCGATACTACCCTTAAGAAATGGGTTGGCTCTTATGAGAACTGGCAGAGCTGGATCTACCCAACGGAGGAGATGCTTGAGCAGTATCCGTATCTGGAAGAAGTATGGGATCTGGCGTATGAAGCCTATATTGCCGCATTTGAGGCATATGGCATGGGCGATTACATAAAAGCCATGTATCCGGATACTGACTCTCTGAAAGCATATTGGTACAGCATGACGGACACCTACGGAGTCGAGTACATGGAAGTGGAAGAAACTGCTGATGGCGGTTATGTGCTCAGCTGGCTGGATGCAGATGGTAATGTACTGGCGTCTGACAGTTACACCATGACAGGCAAAGTATTAAATGGCCTGGAAGGCGCAATCATGTATGTGTTTACTGCGGACAATCTGGATGAAGGAAGCGAGTATAAATATTGGGTAACGATGGAACCGGATATGGAAGGTACTACAGAATTCCCGATTGCGGCGCATTTCCACTTCCAGTATGGCAGTGATATTGAGAGCCTGCTGGTGTATGGGCAGACTTATAACGAAACGACAAAGAACATTGCGGATACATACTGGTATGCAACCATGATTGATGCGGATGCAGAGGAACTGGCAAAATACAATGTCATTCTTGGTATGCATTTGGCAGAAAAATGGAACGAGTTACCAGAGGAAGAGCTTGACACGACTGCGCTTGAAGAGGCGATGGAGACGGCGGAGGCTCTGACCGAAAGCGACTACACCTCTGACAGCTGGGAGGCGCTGGAGAGTGCGTTGGCTGCGGCGACAGACGCGCTGTCAAATGCGACGACGCAGGAGGAGATTGATGCGGCAACGGATGCGTTGAATGCAGCAATCGAGGCGCTGGTCGAGGCATCCGATGACAGTGACAGCGACAGTGATAGTGGCAACGAGAGCGGCAGTGAGAGTGGCAGCGGCGGCGGCTCCGGCAGCAGCGGCGGCTCCGGCAGCAGCGGCGGCTCCGGCAGCAGCGGTTCCAGCAGCAGCGGCGGCTCCAGTTCCGGAAGCTCTTCGAGCGGAAGCAGCTGGCAGCATGACGGGACCGGTTGGTGGTACCGCTATAGCAATGGCGGATATCCGGCAGATGCCTGGCAGCAGATCGGCGGGCAGTGGTATTACTTCAACGGAGACGGCTATGCTGCTTCTGGCTGGCAGCAGATTGGCGGTTCCTGGTATTATCTGGATCCGACAAACTGCAACATGAAAACCGGATGGCGCCAGGATCCGCAGGATGGCTACTGGTATTATCTGAATCCGTCCGACGGCAGGATGCTGACCGGCTGGCAGGTGATCAATGGGGTTTCCTATTTCTTCAATCCCGTCGAGCCGACACAGCCGACCTGGACCTACAATGCCGAAACGGCAGAGTGGAATTATACGAACGGAAATCTTCGCCCGTACGGTTCCATGTATGTGAATGAGGCGACGCCGGATGGGCATCAGGTGGATGCAAACGGAGCATGGATTCCGTAAAGAAGCCGGATATCCGGAACGGTAACTGACAGGAGACAAAAAGAAGAGAGTGATCGCTGTAGGTTGGCGGTTACTCTCTTCTTTTTGTATGAGTCAAACAACTGCTTCTATCAGCACCTTGTCTCCCAGAACAATTTTTCTGACGCCGATTTCCTTTTGCTTATTGAAGTTAAAACTGAGCATATAGCCTTTGTCCAGGTGATAATAGCCCAGATAATCAAGGAGTTGCTTTTCACCCCTCGTATGGTAGGAGTCACCGCGCCAGATTTTAAGTTCAATCACATATTGTCTACCGTGATAATCAATGATTACGTCAGTGCGTTCCTGGTTTCTGGTACGAGATTCGATATAATAATTTCCGGTGCCATTGATAATCGGGCGCAGGTACAATAGAAAATACCGTCTGCCGTCTTCTTCAATGAATTTTTTCGGCTGATCTCCATAGATATCGTCAAAAGCAGTTACAAATCGTTTCAGAATCAAAGTCATATCCAGTTCGCCGTTTTTGATAAACTGATATTTTTCCCGATCGCCCAGCGTATACATATCGCTTCCCTGCATTTCTTCGGATGAAAGAAAAAAATTGTACAAACGCGTTTCAAAAATCCGGTTTGATACGACAACACCAGCCTTCGTGGCCTTTACAAATCCGAACATCATTGCGATATCAATGGCTTCGCTGTCCGGAGCGTAAGTGATGGTTTTGCCGTTCATCAGGAGTTGATATAAAAGCTCTCGGAGTTTCGGATAAGCGACTATCTTATTATTTAATGATTCAAACAGCGTATTTTTCTCGATCAGGATACGCCGGACAGCCTCGGATACACCCACTGCCGTCCATGCTGCGCTTTTTTCAGGAAAATCATTCTCTCCAGCAATCTGTTCATCCAGTAATTTGCACAAACGGGAAACCAGGTAGGGATAACCGGATGTGTAGTCATAGAGAAGGCTCGCTATTTCACCTATATCCATACCTGTTTGATAATCCGACTCGTATTGCTCCAGCATTCCCATAATATCCTGGCAGGAAAAACTCATATCTATCAGAAAATCTGCCGCAATATCAAAGGGAGCAAGCTCCATTTGATCCCGCGTGCAGTCGTCAAATGTGAGCAAGCTCCCATTTTCCTCGTTGCTTACGCGAGTATTCCATGGGCTGTTGGTCTTGTGTTCATCTTCGGGGCGGAGCTTGCGACGGATGTTGCGGATATCATAGACCCCGGCCAGTATGACAGATTGGAAAGTTGGCAGTCTCTTTCGCTTCAGAAAATAAGCCCGGAGCTGCGCCAGAAAATCAAGAAATACCTGATTGTTGGTTGCGGAATCAACCTCATCAATCAGGAGAACGATTTTCTTTTTTGTATTCCGGCATAATTCCATCAGTGTCTTAAACAGCACAGAAAGGGTCACTTCCTGCGATGCGCCTTGGGAATATTCCATGAGTTTATTCTTTATATTTTCCGGCAGACAGGAGGTACATTCTAACAGCTCACGGGAAAAAGCGGCTACGAAAAGCTGCTCTGACTCGAAATCAACATAACTGACAGTTTGAAAATCAATACTCAGTACTTCATAATCATCTGCCAGATATTCTGCCAGTGCCTGCAATGTGGTTGTCTTCCCATACTGTCTGGCTCGGTTGATGGTGAAATATTCTCCTCGATCTATCATGGATTTGATTTCTTTCAGGCGTGAGGATAGATCCACCATATAATGAAGATCAGGATCGCAGCATCCGGTCGTATTAAACGTCTTGCGTATCATTGACTATTCACACCCTTTCAAAAATGAAATATTCTGTTGACAGTTTATCATAGGATCAATCTTGTATCAAGTGTTATGGAAAATGCAAAAAGTTCTTTCCTGTTAAAATATTCTTGGCAAAATATCCGGAAATTGCCTTGACAGGGCTGTATAGTTTGCGATAACATTATAAAGTATTTGATTGCGGATCGGACCTGGAAAATGCGTTTTTTCGCAGGATTCGGGAAGAAGAAAAAGCAGTCATATTTCTGTATGAGACGATATGTGAGGGAAATTATACTTGAC
>JAJQCO010000125.1 GCA_021202655.1 Clostridiales bacterium
TTATTTCCATTCGATATCGCCATTATGATAATAACAATTAATGATAGTTAAAAAATAGGAGGAAATAAAATGTTAAGCGAAATAATTAGAATGGCGATTTTCGTAATATGCATCGTAAATTCGACGATTGCAATGATGAGCATTATATGTGTTTTAGTAGAGGATAAAGTGCATATTCTGTGCAGCGAAAACAGCTTGTATTTCATGGACAGGATGTTTGGAAGATTTGCGGATGTGCTTGGTTTCTTCCTGAAATATGTCTGGTGGCCGATGGCTGGCGTTTTTGCAACACTGTGCTTTGTTGCCCCGATGTTCATCTAAGTGCAATACAACACAAACATAGCTTTAAGGAAAGGGCTGAAAGGCCCTTTTTCTTTTATGGGCTTTAGCCTGTTGAAGGCATTTCCATTTTTCGGAACGCGAAAAACTCCAATGCCTTCAACAGGCTAAAGCCCATAAAGCAAAGCCGGAACTGGAGTTCCGGAAACCAGGGGTTTCCGGAAAGAGGCGGGCGTCGTAGGAAATGAGAGCAAAAAAGGAGATTACTATGAGAAACAAATACAGAATGATATCAGCGATTGTCTGCATAGCGATAGGCATGTCTGCCTGTTCCCATTTACGAAGCATTAATGTGGCACCATCCGTGGAGGCGGAAACCGCACAGGAAGAACACATTAGTGTTGATCTGGAAACAAAAGATGCTGACTGGCTTCTGGTGTCTAACGATACAGCAGATGGGAAACATATACAGACCTATGCATACCGCGGGTGTCCATCGGGCGGCGAACGAATCATCTTTAACCCAGTCATTGAGGTATTCAGCAGCGGACTTTCAGAGGAAGATTTTTCAGAAATCCATACGTCGATATATTCTCAGAGCGTTTACTGGCTGGAAAGAATGGATATCCCGGAAAGAGAGGACACTCTGAATCTGGAACCGGACGAGACAGGAAAGATAAGCGACGACACCTTGGAAAAGGCATATGAGATATTCCTGTTCCTGTTCTGAGTTCAGACGGGATAGGAAAGCTGACAGTGCGAAAAACAGAATATCATATCGGACAGCGAGTGTGTCAGCTGTGGGAAAGCATATGGTGTCATGAGTGTCTTTTAAGAAGTGGTTTGGAATAATAATTTTATACGAGTGCGGGTTCGCACAAATTAAAAAAGCGTAAGCATTATATATTCAGGTAGCCCGGCTGAGCAAGAAGAATCAAGCCGTCCGGCCTTCTCGCTTCGCACCGAACGGCCTGACTCCAGCGGAGCAGGAAGATGATAGCCTGAGTATGGCAGAGTAACTTTACTTACTACAGAAAGAACTCCATCGGATTCCCGAAACGGAACCAGATGGAGTTTTGTGCTATATGAGAGATGTATTGTGTGCGACAACCCGGACACTTCCGTTTGTGTTTACCTCTGCGGAGAGAGATTCGAATCCACCGGTATCGAACTGAACGACCAGTATTCCGTTTTCAACGGAAAACTGAACTTCGCAGCTGAGGTCAGAAAGCCTGCGTAAGAACCCGGTACCCAGTTGGGCCAGTTCATCCAACACCTGATCTTCGATGCGGAGGGCTTTTGGCTCCGGCATTTCCCGGTAATGCAGCAGAAACGACTGCTCCTGCGAAAAACTTTTGCAAGTGCAGCTGTGGAAACAGCTGGCGCCCATCATGTAAGCGATATATCCGGCAGCACGCTGACAGTCATAAGGTTTCTTCGGAACTTTTATCATATCCCATGTACCTCCTGGAAAGATTTTGGATGCGTTCCGTACCGTCAGAAGACAATCAAAAAGACCAGCAAAGGGCATACTTCTGGCGTCGAAACGTCATTCATCCTTATTTGCTGATCTGAGATCATCGCGTATTCAATTGTGTATAGATTATTGCAGAAAAACAAAGGTTTGTCAACCGGGTTTTGAGATTATTTTTGGTGGAGGTATACAATGAATCGTTGTATAATCGAGGATATAGGTTTGTGTGTTCAGAAAGAGGGATGATGAATGATACGATTAACGAACCGGTCTCTGTTTCATGTACATACCTTCCGGTGTGGGCATGCAGAACATGTGCCGGATGAAGCATATATTTTGAGAGCCATTGATATAGGAGCCGACTCGATCTGGTTTGCGGATCATGCCCCGTTTCCCGGCAATCCGTTTGGGAACAGGATGAAATACGAGGAACTGGGAGAGTATCTGCATACTCTGACCGGCCTGAAGCAAAAGTATACGGATCAGATTGCTGTGCATATCGGACTGGAAGCAGAATATTTTCCATCTTTTGATCAGGCAGGTTATTATAATGATCTGGTTGCAGATCCGCGAATGGAGTTTCTTCTCCTGGGTCAGCATATGGCGGAAGAGGAAGATTGGGGCAGGTTTTCATTTTCCTGGGATCTGGAGCGAAAACGGGAAGAAGAGCATCGATTACTGGGCAGGGCGGTCGTTCAGGGAATCCAGTCAGGATATTTTGCGGCTGTGGCACATCCGGATCGGATCTTTCGGAGACGGAGAGAGTGGACAGAAGAGATGACAGTGTTGTCGCGGGATATCATTGCTGCTGCAATCAAGAATGGGATTCCATTGGAGCAGAATGCTTCGTCGATGAAGAACAAATGGTATTACTGGCCGCAGTTCTGGGAGGTTGCAGAGAAAATGGGAGCGAAGAGGATCTTTGGATTGGATGCGCATGCGGTGAAGGCGTTGGCTCGATGGATTTAATTACAAATTACAGACTGGAGGAAAAGTCATAGGAACTGTTCGTTTCAATCAGGAGATATTTGAGCAGACAGCAGAATTCGTGGCTACGCTAAGTAGAAGGATATCGGCCGATGACAGTAGATATGACGCCCTGCGGCTATACCATGTGGCGTTGCCACCGAGTAAAGTGCCCAGCAGGTAACTTAGCCGTGAGGCATTTGGATTAACAGATGAAAGATGACATGCATTTGACTCTCCGGCATAACCGGAGATTTTTGCTTTGTCTCGTCTGCCCCGCTTCAGCGGCATAGCCGCCTGTAATCCAATATGTCAGGCGCAATGCGCCTTTTTTTCCTCTCGCGGCCATTGGCCGCGTTTTCTTTCATTCGTTTTCCGTGTAATATTAAACAAAATACTTGTAAAATGATGCTGAATTTGGTAGGATGGAGGG
>JAJQCO010000008.1 GCA_021202655.1 Clostridiales bacterium
TGCACGCAAGGACGTACAGACATTTGGCAACCAAGCCGGTATGAGCAAGTAGGGCAATAGCCCGGATTGCGAATACTGGCGACGATGACGAGAGCTCGCAGAGCGGAGTCATCGACTTTCATGCGTTCTGACATGCGCCGCTGTCCGGTCACTCCGCCACACATAAAAGTCGTTTTCTCCGTCAGCCTCCCGGATTCGGGGCGATCGTCTCCTCGGACGCGGCCGCCGTCGGCGCAGATACCTCCGCCTCAGTCGTAGCCTCCGTCGTGGCAGTCGCTCCGGGCGAGGAAGAAACTGAAGGCGAGGTGGAAACCGAGCCTCCCGGCGTCAGTGACGTCGTCGTCTCGGACGTAGTCGGCGATGAGACGGCAGTCGGCGAAGACACTGACGTCGGCGCCGACACTGACTCCGCAGACGGAGCCTTCGTCGATTCCTCATCATCCTCCGAAGAATCCGCCGCACCCTCGGACGTCTCATCCGTCTCATCGGTTCCCTCGATTGGGTCAATCTCCGTCTCCGTTCCCTCCGATGACTCACCGGCCGCAACCGTTCCCGACGTATTGCGCAGGATCACGGGCGCGTGTCCCTTGTATGTCACGGTGTGATCGACATCCTGGCTGACCGTCTCTCCGTTCTTTGTGATGACCAGCCTGGTCTCCCACTGGCTACCCTGGCTGCCGGAGCTCTTCGTCTTCTCCTCGCCCGGCTGCAGCGTCCCGTCCTCCTCATAGGTCGGAGCCGGAAGATCCAGATCCTTAAGCTTCGTCGACTTCAGCGAATAGCTGACCCCGTCCTCCAGAAGCGGAATCGCATAGATGGAAACCGTCACCGTCTGATTCGAATAGCTCGCACGGATACCGATGGAGGTGCTGGAATTGTTCACAAAGGCATAATCCGGGCCGCCCCAGCTGACCGTGGCGTCCGTCCCCGGCGTCACATAGGAGGGCTCGTATGTATGGGAACGACGAACCGTCGTCTTAAGTCCTGCCTTTACCACCGCATTGTAGAGCGTGGAAGAAACCTGACACACGCCGCCGCCGATCTCCTCCACTACCTCGCCGTTGTTGTACGCGGCAGCGCCCTGATAGCCCTTGGCCTCGGTGCGCTCTCCCACACGGTCATTGAACGAGAAGGTTTCCCCCGGCTGCAGGACGGTGCCGTTGATCGCCTGTGCCGCCAGCTTTACATTGGTGTTTCTCTTGCTGTTTGCCGTCGTGTTCGTCGTAAAGGTGGCGACCGTCTTATACTTCTCCCTCGCCGCCGCCTCAGAAAATTCCGGCTCCACCGTCTGCACCGACGCCGTGATCACCGCGTCAAAATTTTTGGACGCAAGCGCCGACAGAATATCGGACGCAAGCTGCTCCTGCTCGACGGCCTGACCGTTCTCCGCGCCGGTAAACAAAAATTTGTCCGACGAGGAATCATAATCGGAAATCGAACCGTTTTTCGCCTTCTTATCCCACTGAGCCGCCACATTGGCCGCCTCGGTCGCCGCCGCATCCTCCAGGCCGTCGGTGCTCAGCGTATAGCTCTCCTCCGGTTCTCCACTGTAAATCTCTCCCAGAAGCTCGTCTACCTTCGCCGTCAGCAGATCGGCGACCTCATATGTATTCTCCTCCCATACAACCGTCATACTCCAGGGATTATCGGCAAGGATGGCCTCCCTCGCCTCCTCCCGGGACATTCCGGTGATATCGACTCCGTCTACGCTGACCTGCTTTTGCAGCTCCGTCTCCTCGACGACCGTCTCAATGGTAAGCGCCGTCTCCTCCGGCTCCTCCTTCGAGGAGCTCCCTTTCATAAGGAAGGTAATGCCGCCGATCGCCGCGATCAGCACGACACAGCCGACCAGAAGCTTCGTAAATCCGGAACCCGATCCGCCCCGGCGTCCATTCCCGTGATATCCGCCGCGATTCCCCGAGGAGGAAGACCTCGAGCCGGAACGGCTGGTCTTACCATGCGTATTTCCTCTCGCTCTGGAATGCGATGTCCCGGAACTTCTCCTGCTATCATACTGACTCATATTTTTATCTGTCCACTCCCATATATCAAGCCTGCCTGTCCGGCAGTCATACTGAACTTCAACGTCATCGCGGGTCTTATGCCGGTCAACGAAAGAGACTGTCGCTGTCCGCTTCCTTCGAATGCCATGGAAAATCAGCTCCGCTCATGACCCGCAACCGCGTTCTCATTATAACACATTCAAACAAAAAGAAAAGCGGAAATTTCCCAGAATTGATTTTTTACGGTTTTTCGTAAACTGTGACATGCCGCCTCTCATATGATGGAGTGTAAATATCTTTTGGAGGAACTGGTATGAGTGATTTGGCAGCGACCAACTGTGGCTGTGACTGCGGAAACGGAGGAAGCGGATGCGGAAATCTGATCTGGCTCATCCTGATCTTAAGCTGCTGCGGCGGATGCGGCGGCTTTGGCGGAAACGGCTGCGAACATAACAGCTGCGACTGGATCTGGATCATCCTTCTGCTCTCCTGCTGCGGCGGATGTGGCGGAGGATTCGGTGGCTTTGGCTGCGGATGCGGCGGCAATAACGGAAATTTCTGCTGATCCGGCACGATCCATGGACGGCCCCCTCCTTTCATTGAGGGAGCCGTTTTCTTTTGCCACAGTATTTCAGGAAGAGCTTTCCGTGGCAGCTTCCGTCTCTGCCTGAGGCTTCTTTCTGCCTGGTCGGACATCCTCCTTTGTCTGCCCTGACATCCGCAAGGGTCTGCCGACGGAAGAGCCTGCCGGTTTTCTCATACAGGCTTCGCATTCCTCATCAATTTCGTATACGGCATTGCCATCTATAATCAATCTGATCTTCATCCTTCATTCCTCCTGTACCATCAGGATATGCGGCGGGAATGATTTCATTGAGTCCGGCATATAGTATTTCAAAAAAGAAAATCGGGCGTTATGAAAGAAGAATCTGAGAAGGAATTCCGGCTGACCGACTTTGATTATCTGCTGGCCGACCCACATATCCAGATGATGAAAGCCGCCATCCCGTTCATGAGACCCCAGGGACAGCGCTTCTGTTCCGTCTTTATCAAAATTCAGGAGCTTGTGCGGATTCGGACGCTGTTTGCAAACGAGCCGCTCTCCGCCATGTCGGCGGGGCAGCCGGAAAGCCGCAGCCCATCCATGATCGAAATGCTTCAGGCAATCAAGCCCTACGCCAACCCGCAGGAACAGGACATCATCGACATGCTGGAAAACATCCAGCTGACCATTCAGACGATTCAGACAGGAGGCTGATTCCCATGATCAATCAGAACTGGCAGGACGATCCCCGCATCCGGCGCATGGATGCGAAAAAAATCGCCTATCTGGCCGAGTTTGCCGAACAGATTTCCGCCCTTCCCCGCAGCCAGGCGCTTTCCGCTTTCCTCGCCATGCAGCTTGACGCCAACCGAAAACAGATCTGTTTTTCTGACCGCGAAACCGAACAGATCATCGCCGTCCTGTGCGAAGGGATATCTCCCGCTGAAAAGAAACGGATGGAAACCCTGCGGATGCTCGCACGGAAAATGGCTGCCAGGAAATCCTGACAGCCATCCATGTTACAGGGACACCCCTGAAAATATCAGGGAATCTGTATTTTGCCCCCGAATATCATCCTTTTACAACAAAATTTACCAGCCGATTCGGCACATAAATCTCCTTCACGAAGGTCTTGCCCTCCACGAGAGCCGCGATCTTCGCGTCAGCCTTCGCGATGGAGAATGCCTCCTCCTTCGCGGCGCCGGTCGGAATCGTGACATTGCCGCGCAGCTTTCCGTTGACCTGCACCGCAATCTCCGTCGTCTCCTCCACGGTCTTCGCCTCATCCCAGGTCGGCCAGGACGCCTGCGCAAGGAAGCCCTCTTCGCCGGTCGCTTCCCAGATCTCCTCGCACAGATGCGGCGCGATCGGATTCAGAAGCTTGATAAAGGTGTGAAGCTGTTCCCGGCTGATCTTGCCGACCGCATAAATATCGTTTGTCAGCGCCATCAGAGCCGCGATCGCCGTGTTAAATTTCATATCCTCGATATCGGTGGTCACCTTGCGGATCGTCCGGTGCAGAGGCGTCTCCAGCTTCTTCGTATCCTCATCCTCAGAAAGAATATCGGTAAAGCCTGCCACACGCTCCAGGAAACGCTTGCAGCCCTTCACGGAATTGTCGTTCCACGGCGTCGCCGCGCTGTAATCACCCATGAAAAGCACATAGGTGCGCAGCGTGTCCGCGCCATAATCCTCGACGATATCCAGCGGATCCACGACATTGCCCTTGGACTTGCTCATCTTGTCGCCGTCCGGCCCAAGAATCAGGCCCTGGATGGAACGCTTCGCATAGGGCTCCGGCGTCGGCACGACGCCGATGTCATACAGGAACTGATGCCAGAAACGGGAGTAGAGGACATGCCGCGTCACGTGCTCCATGCCTCCGTTGTACCAGTCGACCGGCATCCAGTATTTTAACTTCTCCGGATCGGCAAGCGCCTCGGTATTGTGCGGATCCGTGTAGCGCAGGAAGTACCAGGAGGAACCCGCCCACTGCGGCATGGTATCCGTCTCGCGTCTCGCATCCCGTCCGCACTTCGGGCATTTGCACTTGACAAAGGATTCTACCTTTGCAAGCGGAGACTCGCCGTCCTCTCCCGGCTGGAAATGCTCGACAGGCGGCAGCCGGAGCGGAAGCTCCTCATACGGAACCGCCACCGGTCCGCAGTAATCACAGTGGACGATCGGGATCGGTTCGCCCCAGTATCTCTGACGGTTAAACGCCCAGTCCTTCATCTTATACTGGACGCCTGCACGGCCAATGCCCTGCTTCTCCAGCTCCTCCAGCATGCGCTCAATGGAGTCCTTTTTATTCGTATAGCCGTTGAGATATTCGGAGTTAATCATCTCGCCGTCCCCGGCATAGGCCTCCTTCGAAATATCTCCGCCCTTGATCACCTGAATGATGTCAATGCCAAACGCCTTCGCGAAATCATAGTCTCTCTGGTCGTGCGCCGGCACCGCCATGATCGCGCCGGTGCCGTAGCCCATCATGACATAATCCGCAATAAAGATCGGGATCTTCTTTCCGTTCACCGGATTGACCGCCTCCAGGCCCTCGAGCTTCACGCCGGTCTTATCCTTCACCAGCTGCGTGCGCTCAAACTCGCTCTTCTTCGCACACTCCGCGCGATACGCCCGGATCGCATCCATATTCTGAATCCGGTCCGCATAGTTGTCGATCAGCGGATGCTCCGGCGCAATGACCATGAAGGTCACGCCAAACAGCGTATCCGGCCTCGTGGTATAGATTTCAAGCTTCTCATCCACGCCGTCGATGGTAAAATCCACAAAGGCGCCCTTCGACTTGCCAATCCAGTGAATCTGCTGCTGCTTCACATTTTCCGGATAATCCACATTCTGCAGTCCCTCCAGCAGACGATCCGCATAAGCCGTAATCCGCAGATACCAGACGTCCTTGGAGCGCTGAACCACCTCGCCATGGCACATGTCGCAATGTCCGCCCTGGCAGTCCTCATTCGAGAGGACAACCTTGCAGTTCGGGCAATAATTCACCAGCGCCGTATCGCGGAACGCAAGTCCCTTCTCAAACAGCTTCAAAAAGATCCACTGCGTCCATTTATAATAGTCCTCATCCGTCGTGTCGATCACACGGTCCCAATCAAAGGAAAAGCCGACCCGCTTTAACTGGTTCGTAAACTTCTCGATATTCTGGTCTGTGATCCTGCGCGGATGAATCCCGGTCTTGATCGCGTAATTCTCCGTCGGCAGGCCAAAGGCGTCAAACCCGATCGGGTTTAAGACGTTATACCCCTGCATCCTTCTCTTTCTCGCGATGACCTCAATGCTGGAATAGGCCTTGATATGGCCGACGTGCATGCCTGCGCCACTCGGGTAAGGGAACTCCACCAGCCCGTAAAATTTCGGCTTCTCGCTCCCGTCCACCGCTCGGAAAATCTTCGCGTCGTCCCATTTTTTCTGCCACTTCGCCTCTATTTTCCGGAAATTATGTTTCATAACATATCATCCTCCTGTTTCTTTAAAGGACAACGTAAGCCGACGCCCTCCATTCCTCACGGCGCTGCCTGTTGCCATAATGCTATCAGTGTAATACAAGCGGATTTTTTTGTCAAATCAATTCTGCCTCTCCTACCCAATAAAAAACAGCGCGCCGGAAACAAGGAAAAACGCCCATATGCCGGGAGCTCTGAGAATTTCCAGGAAAATGCCGTTTTCGGGTCTCTCCCATGCCGGAAACCAGGACAGCGCGCCCGCATGTCTGATGATCTGAAACACCGCTGCCGCCATGCTGATCACCATGAGCAGAAGCAGACAGGTCTCCCCCCATGCCGCGAACGGGCTGCCGGACCGGAGCCCCTCCTCCAGCAGCACCGGTACTACGCCGCCGACTAAATTAATCCCCATATGGAGAAGCACCGAATAGCGAAGCCTGCCGGTCGAGCTGTACAGATAAGCAAAGATAAATCCCAGCGCCGCCGCGTAAAAAAACTGATAAAAATTCCCGTGAAACAGTCCGAAGCTGATCGCCGAGAGAAGCACCGCAGTTTTTTGCCCGAACGGGACCAGGCGGTCGATCAGCATTTTGCGAAACATGAGCTCCTCCATCACCGGCGCGATCAGCACCGTGACCACAAAAACCGCCCACACATCCATGGCAGCGATGTTCTCTGCCACCGGATTCAGCATATCCATCCCGGCAGCCTCTCCGATGGCGGACATAAGCGCCTGTCCGAGATCATTTCCCAGATAGGTGACTCCCAGGCAGACAAAGAAAAGTCTGACAAGACTTCTGCCGCTAATGGATTCTGTCTTCTGCTTTTTCCAGGATGGGAGCGTCCGCATCATTAGCCAGAAAACCGGAAACGCGACGACATACATGACGACGTCGGCGAGAAGCATGGAAACATTGTCGTCATACCACCTCATGTCATACCGGAAAAAGGAAATGAAAATAACCAGAGAAACAAAATACGAGACGGCCATATAGATCAGGATAAATACCACATAGCACCACCCCACTCTGGAGAGCTGTCTTCTCGCGTCCATTCGCATCCTTCCTTCCGTATGCACTGACAAATCGAGGGGCTGACGTATCACGCCAGCCCCCGCTCCTTGCAAATATTTTGTCTGATCAGTCCTGATCTCCGGCTGCCCTTGCCTCGACCTCTCTCTTCTGGATGTCGCCCGGCGCCTGCTCATAGCGTGAGAACTCATACTCATAGGAGCCGATGCCTCCGGTCATCGACCGAAGATCCGTATTGTAGCCAAACAGCTCGGACATCGGGACGTCCGCCTCGATGATCTGCTTGCCATGATGATCGGAATTCATGCCGAGCACACGGCCTCTTCTGCGGTTCAGATCACCCATGACGTCGCCGGTAAACTTGTCCGGCACCGTCACCTTCATCGATGCAATCGGCTCAAGGAGAACCGGATTCGCGTCCATAAACGCCTTCTTAAACGCCATCGAAGCAGCCGTCTTAAACGCCATCTCCGAGGAATCCACCGGATGGTAGGAGCCATCGGTCAGCGTCGCCTTCACACCGACAACCGGATATCCGGCCAACGGTCCCTTGACGCAGCTCTCAGCCACGCCCTTCTCAACTGCCGGGAAGTAGTTTCTCGGAACCGAACCGCCGAACACTCTCTCCTCGAACACATATGCCGTCTCCAGGTCTCCGGACGGCTCAAACTCCATCTTGACGTCGCCGTACTGCCCGTGACCGCCGGTCTGCTTCTTGTATTTCGCCTGCACCTCTACCTTCTTGCGGATCGTCTCGCGGAAGGCAAACTTCGGTTTGTCGAGCTTGATCTCCACCTTATAGCGGCTGGAAAGCTTGCTGACCACCACCTCAAGCTGCTGGTCGCCGATGCCGTACAGCAGAAGCTGACGGTTCTCCTTGTCGTTGACCGACTTCAACGTCAGATCCTCGTCCATCAGCTTGGACAGCGCGCTGGATACCTTGTCCTCATCGCCCTTGGTCACCGTGCTGTAGCTCATATAAGTATATGGCACGGAGATCTCCGGCTTGTGGTAAACGATCGGAGCGGTACGCACCGCAATGGTATCGCCGGTCTGCGTCACATTGAGCTTGGAAACCGCGCCGATATCGCCGGCCCTAAGCTCCGACACCTCGATGGAATCTTTGCCCCGCAGCAGATAGATCTTGCCGATCCTCTCCTCCGCGTCCTTATTTACATTGTAAATCGTGCTGTCCGGCTTCAGCGTACCGGTGCAGATCTTCATCAGAGAATACTTTCCGATGAACGGATCCACAATGGTCTTAAACACCTTCGCCGACAGAGAAACCTCATCGTTATACTTTGCCGTAAAACGTTCTCCCGTGGATACGTCGACGCCGACACACTCAAACTGATCCGGCGTCGGCAGGTAACGATCAATCACCTGAAGCAGAGTCTTGAAGCCCTGGCAGTTGACGCCGGACCCCATCAGAACCGGGACGATCGAACCATCTATCACATGTTCCCTCAGAGCGCCCTGGATCTCCTCCAGCGTAAATTCCTCGCCGGAGAAATAACGCTCCATGTACTCCTCGCTCGTCTCTGCGACTGCCTCGAGCAATGCGTCACGCGCAATGCCCAGGTTCTTCTTGGAATACTCGGGAATCTCACATTCCTCATAATCACTCAGATTCGTAAAGCGCCGACCGCCCATCTTCACCACGTTGACATAGCCGACAAACTTCTCATTCTCACGGATCGGAAGCTGGAACGGCGCAATGCTTCTGCCAAATCTTCTCTCCAGCTTCAGCACAAGCTCACGGAAGCTTGCGTGGTCATCATCCATATTCGTAACGAAAATCAGGCGCGGAAGGTTCAGCTTCTCACAGAGCTCCCATGCCTTCTCCGTACCGACCTCGATACCCGCCTTGCAGTTCACCACAATAATAGCTGCGTCAGCCACGCTGACCGCCTCTTCCACCTCGCCCACAAAATCAAAATATCCGGGCGTATCCAGAATGTTGATCTTGAGCGGACCGTTATCCCCATTGTACTCTAACGGAATCAGGGACGTCGAAATCGAAAACTGGCGCTTGATCTCTTCCTTGTCATAGTCGCTGATGGTGTTGCCATCCGGGACCTTTCCCATTCGTTTCGTGACTCCGGTCACCAGCGCCAGCGCCTCGGCAACCGTCGTCTTACCTGCCCCGCCATGACCTAACAGTACGACGTTACGGATCTGCTTCGTTCCATATACGTTCATAAAATACCTCCTGTACATTATTCGCACCCTTATAGATGATATTCTACTAAAAAAGTTTGAATATTTCAAGTTAAACCGTGATTCTGTTTATTTTATTTTTCCTGTTGTCCGTGAAGTCGATATGCAAGACCTCCGCATAAGAAACACCTGACCTTCGGAATCCCCGATCGGTATTTAGGCGGAATTTAAAGCGTTAAAGTGTTGACCAGGGCGGGCGGATGGGTTAGAATACACAGGGAATGCCCCGGACGGGAGCACACAGGCGCAAAGCAGGCGGTTTTTCTGTGAATCATGCCCCAAATGGCGGCACATTATCGTCTCAATGGAGGAAAGAAGGAAGATGGCGGACACTACATTCGGATTTATCGGGCTTGGATTAATCGGAGGATCGATCGCGCGCGGAATCAGGCGGGCCCAGCCGGACGCCAGGATCCTGGCCTATATGCGGACACGCTCTAAGCTGGAGCAGGCGCATGCGGATGGAATCGTGGATCAGATTCTGGACGGCATCACAGAGGAGCTGCGGGAATGCGATATCATTTTTCTCTGTGCGCCTGTCGAATACAACGCCGCATACCTGTCGCAGATCCGCCCGTTTCTGAAGGAGGGCGCGCTCCTCACGGACGTGGGCAGCACAAAGACCGACATTCACCGGGCCGTCACCCGTCTGGGTCTTGAGGACGTCTTTGTCGGTAGCCACCCCATGGCCGGATCGGAAAAGACCGGATATGAAAATTCCACAGACCATCTGCTGGAAAACGCTTACTATATCATCACCCCGACCGCAAAATCGCGTCAGGAGGATATCGACCGACTGATCCATGTGGCAAAGCAGATCGATTCGCTTCCCATCGTCCTGGATTACCGGGAGCATGACCGCATCGTCGCGGCCATCAGCCATCTGCCCCATCTGATCGCTTCCAGCCTGGTAAACCTGGTCAAAGACACCGACAATCCGGAGGGAGTGATGAAACGTCTGGCCGCCGGAGGCTTTCGCGATATCACACGGATCGCCTCCTCCTCTCCGGTTATGTGGGAACAGATCTGTATGACCAACACCGAAAACCTGATCCCGATGATGGAAACCTATATCGGATCCCTTCAGAAGATTCTCGCTTCCCTGAAGGAACAGGACGCGGCGGCCATCCATGAGCTGTTTGACACTTCCCGGACCTACCGCAATTCCTTTTCCGAGAAATCGACCGGCTCTCTTCTTCCGGATTATTCCTTCACGGTGGACATCGTGGACGAACCGGGCGCGATCGCGACGCTGTCCTGCATCTTAAGCGCCCGTGGCATCAACATCTGCAACATGGGAATCAACCATAACAGGGAACACGGCGAGGGCGCGCTGCGGATTACCTTTTACAATGAATCCGACGAGGAAGCGGCATGGAAGCAGCTTAAGAAATATAATTATGAACTGATCAAATAATACAGGCATTCAGGAGAACTTAACGATGAAATTCACGAAAGCAAACGGACTTCGCGGAGAGGTTACCATTCCGGGAGACAAATCCATCTCCCACCGCTCGGTCATGATCGGCTCTCTGGCTCAGGGAGACACCGAGATCCGGCGGTTTTTGCAGGGGGCGGACTGCCTGTCCACCATCGACTGCTTCCGGAACATGGGCATTGAGATTGAAAACAGAGGAGAGACGGTCATCGTCCACGGGAAGGGACTCCATGGCCTGCAGAAGCCGGAATGTGTCCTCGACTGCGGCAACAGCGGCACGACGACACGGCTCATTTCAGGCATTCTGGCCGCGCAGGACTTCACCGTGACACTGACCGGCGACGCCTCGATCCAGAAACGTCCCATGAAGCGGATCATCACGCCTCTTTCAGGCATGGGCGCAAACATCCGCAGCATCCCGGATAACGGCTGCGCTCCCCTGGAAATCAAGGGGAGTCGACTGCATGGCATCCATTATCTGTCGCCGGTCGCTTCTGCCCAGGTCAAGTCCGCCATCCTCCTTGCCGGTCTCTATGCCGAGGGAGAAACGCGCGTGACGGAACCGCAGCTTTCCCGCAACCACACCGAACTCATGCTCTCTCATTTTGGCGCGGATGTCCGCACAGAGGGAACGACCGCCGTCATCCAACCAGCCAGAGAGCTCACCGCGCACAGCATCACCGTGCCGGGCGATATCTCCTCTGCCGCCTACTTCATCGCGGCGGGCATCCTGGTTCCCGGTTCCGAAATCCTTTTAAAAGACGTCGGGATCAATCCGACCCGCGCGGGAATCCTAGAGGTCTGCCGCATGATGGGCGCAAACCTTGAAATCCTGAACCGGCGGGGCGAAAGCGAGCCAAGCGCAGACATTCTGGTCCGCTCCTGCAGTCTCCACGGCACGGAAATCGGCGGAGCCATCATCCCGACTCTGATCGACGAGCTTCCGATGATCGCCGCCATGGCCTGCTTCGCAGACGGCACGACCGTCATCCGCGACGCGGCAGAGCTGAAGGTAAAGGAAAGCAACCGGATCGAAGGGATGGTGCGCAGCCTCTCAGCCATGGGCGCGGATGTGACCGAGACCGAGGACGGCATGATCATCCACGGCGGCAGACCTCTGCACGGCGCCGTCATTGACAGCCGCCTTGATCACCGCATCGCCATGACCTTCGCCGTCACCGCCTGCTGCGCGGAGGGCAAAACCGAAATCAAAGGGGCGGAATGCGTCAATATCTCTTATCCGGATTTTTATCAGGATCTGGAACGATTAAAACAGTCATAACTCATTCGCGGGCTGCCTGTCGGCAGCCCCTGTCGTTAATATTTTCTTTCAGATTTCTTCTATTTCCTTAAATCTCGGTAAAAAACCTTGGCAATAAAATGCGATTCATGTATAATGAGGAAAGCAACGAGAGAACCTGCCGACGGCGGCTTCTTACGTGACAAAATACACACGCCCGTTTCGCGGGCGACATCATGACAGGAAATCAGGAGAACAAACCAAATGAATATCATCCACAGATGCATCCGGACACTGCTTATGAGCTGTGTCATCGCATTCACAACCGCATGCTGCGTCATTCCGGCCATGGCCGAGGAGACGCTCGTCTCTGCCCCGCTGGAGTTATCCGATTCGTCCGTCTCCCCTTCTATCCAGGGAAGCTCGACGAACGTCACCGTCAGCTCCGGGGCGACACTCTGGGTGGTCGGCGACTCGACGGCAGCCGCATTTAACGACACCAGCTATTACTCCCCCCGATACGGCTGGGGCACCCAGCTAGGGCTGTACATTCAGGGGCTCACGATCCAGAACCTGGCCGTCTCCGGTACCAGCTCCAAGAGCTACCTTGACACGGAGCAGTACCAGTATCTGACGGACCACATCAAATCCGGCGACTATCTGCTGATCGGCTTCGGCCACAACGACGAGCGCGCCGAGCTTGGCCGCTATACCAACCCCAGCGGCTCCCCGTCGGTCGTCGGATCCTTCCAGTATTATCTGTATGAGAACTATATCCTCGTGGCGCGGGAGCACGGCGCGACGCCAGTTCTTGTGACGCCAATTGTCCGCCGCAACACAGGGAATAATTATACCGGCGAGAGCGGACACATCACCACTACCGTGACAAACGAAGAAGGCACCTTCCAGGGCGGCAATTACGCAAAGGCGATCTGGCAGCTCGGCGTCGGCAAAAGCGTCACCGTTCTGGATCTGACCGCGCGGACAAAGGATGTGTACGAACAGCTTGGCGCCGACGGCGTCAAGAATCGCCATGCCTGGACCTCTCAGCGGGAAGCCAGCATCGATAATACCCACACGAACCTCTACGGCGCCCAGTGCAACGCCTGGTTTATCGCAGACGAGCTGCTCAAATCGAGCTGTGACCTGAAAAATTATGTCGTCTCCGACCCGCAGGTACCGACATACACGGACGCTTCCATCAACGCCGCTTACCACGAACAGTCCTTCGTCACGCCGACCACGCTCAGCACGCTCTGGCCCTCCGTCGGCGACTGGAAGGCGACCGTATTCGGCGACATCGACGGCCCTGAGTATATGAACAGCCTCTTAGTCAACCTCTCTCAGGAGGGAAGCGGCATCCGCATGGCAGTCGGCGAAAATTCCGGCGGCGTCCGCGCCGAGTCCGTCGGCAAAATCGCGCAAAACAGCGATGGGATTGCCATGTACTACCGCGAGGTTCCCGCCGGATCCAACTTCACCCTGTCTGCCGATGTGACGATCCACTCCTTTGACGCCAACAACCAGGCTTCCTTCGGCCTTATGGTGCGCGACGACATCTATCTGGACACGATCATCAACGACACGATGGGCGATTACGTCGCCGCTGCCCCGCTGATGCTCGGTTCCTCCGAGCCGTGGAACTGCTTCGCCAGAAAGAACGGCGTCCTGACCCGCGGCGACGGCCTGCAGATCGGCTACAACCCCGGCGATACCGTACACGTCACGATCAGCAAAGGGACTGACGGCTACACCTGCCAGTTTGGCGATAACCCCGCCATCTCCGCAGGATTCGATTTCGCGCTCACAGCAGTCGATCCGAACTATGTGTACGTGGGAATGTTCGTCGCGAGAAACGCCGACGTCACCTTCCAGAACGTCACACTGACCTATCAGTAAATGAGACGGTTCCTGATGCTGACTCCGGTTTTCCAAAGATACTGAATATATGGGCTGATCATGGATGGCCGCAACCAGAGCTTGATGAAGATACGATAATGAATCAGGTTACGCTGACATTGCTGTTATCGGAAGGACAATTAGGAAAAAAGTTGGAAGAATCGCCGGAAAAGTCGGAAGAAAAAGTGGAAGAATCGGAAGAAAAAGCGGAAGAAAAACTGAAAATATCTGCAACGATATCCGATACACTCTCAGATAGACAGAAAACAATTCTTGAACTGATGGAAGAAGAAAAAACTTACAGCAGACAAGAAATCGCGGATGCATTAGGAATAAAGAAATCGCGAACTGCACAACTACTTAACGAACTAATTTCGCTGGGACTGATTCGAGCCACGGCTGCAACCAAAAACCTTATCGGCTCTGCTGCTTCCGGGGAAGGTCTGGTCAATGTGTACCGTGGTAAGGGCAAAATCTGGATGGCGCCACTGGCTTCCTACAGTTCATCGGTGAAGCTTTTCGGAAATACCACGAATAAATAATACATCTGACTATAGCTTACCAGACAACGGTAATAGAGGACGGAGTTGCAAACTCACTTCGTCCTCTTAATTATGGGCTTTAGCCTGTTGAAGGCATTGGAGTTTTTCGCGTTCCGAAAAATGGA
>JAJQCO010000239.1 GCA_021202655.1 Clostridiales bacterium
CATATGCAAGTACACCACCACTTAATTTCTCCTGATAATCAAAAAGCTTTTTTTTAGAAATTGTTTCATTCACCGCATTGTCACTTTTCAATTTATCTTTCCTCCTATAATAAGTTTATAGCCAACAAGAACAGGCTATAAACTTATTCTTTTTTATGATATAGATGAAGGATGCTTCTCTCCATCCTTTCTCATCTATACAGCTAATGGTTACCTGTCTCATTTTTTCCATATAAAAGGAAGGAGTTTTTGATGGGAGATCTGCGAGGGGGTTCTCCTTTCGATTCCATTCACGCAGTCAGCCTTCCTGTCTCGCCAGCTTTCCTTCCAGAATATTCTTCCTCCTGCCAAAAACTTTCCCTTTCCCAGTCTCTATCCGCCCTATCTGCACCGGACGACGACCCGGTTCTCTCCGCCGTAGGTGCAGGTGAGCAGGGTGAGCGGCCAGTCTCCCTCAAGCAGCGCTTCTATGTCGGTGGGACCGAGAATTTCCACCCGCGCCACCTGATAGTAATGAATCGTCCCGCCTATCTCCTCAAATGTGACCTGAGCGCCTTCCTGCAGGCTCCTCAGCTTCCCGAAATGGGTGGAATAGTTGTGGGCGCAGATCACCAGGTCTTCATCCTCCACGCTTCCTGTGAAGCGGCAGGGCGTCTGCCGGAGCGCCGGATAGCTCCATTCCCGCTGTACCGGCAGGTTTAAGTCAAATTCCGGGATGCGCAGAATTCCGATATACGCGTTGGCGTCCAGCATCTCCCCTTCTGCTTCTTCCGCAGATGGGAGCGCCGCCGTCTCCTGCGAATCCTCCGAGTTTTCTGCCAGGGCGTCCATGACTGCCTCCAGCTGCTCATAAATCTGCCCGCTCTCCCGACCCGCCTGTCTGGTCTCCCAGACATTGCGCCCTTCCATACCAAGCGCCGCGAGCAGCATGGCGGCTCCTATGACCAGGAAAGCCCTCCCGCATCGGCGGGCGGACTTTCCTTGACAGCAGGCAGACAGCCGCTGTCTCCATTTTTCCAATTCTCTCATTCGTTACTCTCTGCCTCGCGGATTACTGCTCGTCCTCCGGCCTGCGGCCCGCCGAGGTGATCTTCCAGCCCAGCGCCAGGAAAGCAATTCCTCCTGCCGCCAGGAAGTTTACCGCGCTCCGGCGCATTCCGGTCTGCGGCAGTCTTCCCCCGATCGACGGATTCTCGCTTGAGGTCGCGATCCCTGACGTGTCGCCGGTTTCGCCGCCGCCCACGCCCGGACCATAGCTGCTACTGCTGCTTCCGCCTCCGCTCGAGCTGCTTCCGCCTCCCGAGCTGCTTCCGCCGCCTCCGCCATGACCGCCCCCGCCGGACGTCGACGTCGATGTCTTCACAAGCTTTGGCAGCGCCTGGATACTGTAATCCCAGCCGCTCCCGTCCTCTGCCATCATCGGCAGAGCCGCCAGAAACGGACTGATCGACGTATAACCGCTCAGCGTATTGGTCTGCGCGACGAGATAGACTCCGGCGCTCACCTCAAACGCCGCGTTCCCGTCCGACCCGCTCTTTCCCGACGCAATGAAAAGCGACTCACCAAGCGCGCTGTCGCCGGAAATCTGATCGGCCAGCATCTGCGCCAGCTCGCTGCTGTCCTCACTCAGCGCCTGTCCAAGCTCCTCCCCATATTCCGCCAGCGCGTCGACTGCCGTGTAGACGACTACTCCGCCGTCCGCGGCGACGTCCGCCACCTTCCATACGGAGAATTCAACTCCGGACACGGGATTGCGCGTCGATCCGTCCGTGATATAGGCGGCATTGACCGTCAGGGTACACGTCCGGGAGAGATCCCATGTCTCCTCCTGAGAGGAAGCCGCGCACGCGGGCAACACGGCCCGGGCGGCCAGGACCAGGCCAAGCAAAACGGCGGCAAATCCTGAACTCCTCTTTCTAACCATCATGCCCCCTCCTTTTCCCTGTTACTGTTTCCTTTTTTCTTCTTTTTCGGCTTCCTGAGCGCCAGCACGAGCGCCGCGATGAGAAACGGCACCGGAATAAGCGCCAGAATCTCGTTGCGATCCGGTTTCCAGGTGTAGGCCGTATTCGTCACACTGCCGCCCGTCCGGGTTTCCTCCTCCGCCTGCGTCTCCACAAAATGCCCGCGCACCAGAAGCCGGTGGGTATTGATCCCGTAGGGCGTACAGGTCAGAAGCGTCACGTAATCCTTCCCCTTCTCAATGGCAAGGCTGTCCGTCTGACTGGGCAGAACCGTCTCGATCTGATCCGTCTCATAGACCAGCACCTGGCCAAGCACATGCACCATAAAGCGGTCGCCCACCTGCATCAGATTCAAATCTGACAACAGCTTTGACGACGGAAGTCCCCGGTGGCCGGACAATACCGCGTGCGTGTTCTCGCCGCCGACCGGCAGCGACGATCCCTCCATATGCCCGATCCCGGACTGGAGGACGTCCTCGTCCGTCCCATGATACACCGGAAGATAGACATTGAGCGACGGAATCTCCAGCACCGCCATGACGTCCGTGCGCTCCATTGCCAGAAGCGACCGGTAATACGCGCTCTCCTCCTCCGTGGGAGAAAAGCGGCCGCTCTTCGTCAGCAGGCTTTCATTGTAAGCCCTCGCCGCCTCCCACATCTCGCCGTAGCTTTCCTGACTGGTCTCGCGCACCGCCTCCTCATACACCAGAGCCGCATGGCTCTGGTGCCGGAAATTCCAGTAATCGCTGACAATCGGATACAGGAGGACGGCGCATCCAGCCAGGAAAAGTGCCACGATCAGGACGGTTGACGCCCGTTTTTTTGTCATTCCTCTGTCCTTACTCCTCTTCTCTGCGGTTTCTCGCGCGCAGCACCACCACCGCGCCGGTCATCGCACAGAGTCCCACGGCCACATAAATCAGAATACCCATGCCGCCGGTCGAGGGAAGGAGGGATGCGGGGCTGTTTTCCACGGTGATCAGAACCGTGCCGTCACTCTCTCCAGAAGCCGCTACCCCAGACAACTCGCTGACCACATAATCCCATATAGCCTTATCCTGATCTACATAGGGCTGCTCCGTCTGCAGGGTCGGATCTGTATATTTAATCTCCACCGTAATGACATCCGCCAGCAGGTTATAGCCTTCCGGAGCGTCGGTCTCTTCCAGTGTATAAGTACCCGCGCCGAGTCCGGTAAAGATAACATAGCCGTCCGCGCCGGTGGTTCCGGTCACAGTCGTACTTCCCGACGAGCTGTCTGACGCGCTCACATAGTAATTGACCTCCGATGACGTCTGAACACAGCGCCACTCATCTGTCTGTGTTGGATCATCCTGATTATATGCCACAATATCTCCGTCATCCCATTGGCTTTTATCCCAGACGCCGCTCTTATTGTAATAATCACCGGTCGCATCCTGCTTGTATGTCGTAATCGAGGTTGTCGTATATGTATAATACTTTGCGTCTGAACTGCTTAAGGAAAACTCAGCGCCGCTTAACGCATTGCCATCGTCATCGACCTTCTTAATCTTAATCTGAGTCGTGTAGGTGACGGTCTTCTTGTTGGTGGTATAGCCGACGCCATCTTTGCTCTCGTCCCACTCGCCGCTGCAATCCACATTCGGGTTGTTCGAATAGATCAGGCGGACGGTGTTGTCATTTCCAACCGAACCAATGTTGCAGTCCTCATTCAGATGTACGTTGTACTGGATCACAATTTCTGCATTATCATACGCCGTTCCTTTGTAGCTGTTGTAAAACTCATTGAAGACGATGGTAAGCTTTGTCCCGGTTACGGTATTCTCGTTTACATCTGTTACAGAAACATCTTCCGTCGTATAGTAATAGGTATAATAAGCCGACTCTCCTGTCATGTAGCCGTCCACTTTCTCCAGGGTCTTATCTCCCACCTTAACACTCACCATGTTGTCAAAGGTCAGTCCGGCAGAAAGCGTATCCTGCACCACGTACCAGTAGCTTGAATAATTGGTCATATCCGGTACATAAGAACCGTCAAGCTGATAGGTGATCAGATCGCCGATCGTATACTCTTCGGTCTTTTCCAGATCAGGATCGCCATCATCCGTATGCGGGTTTACGATATGCTTGTCGATGGTCGTCGTGTCGGTCTTCGCCTCTACTTCATTATCGCCGTTCACGATCTGCAGGATATACAGCGTGTAGCCAGCGGTATCCTCATCGTCATCGTCCTGCGGATCGACAAGAGACTCCGGTTCATCCCTCAACAGGTAGTAGCCATCGTAAAGGCTCTGGAATGTATATTCATACTTCTCTGTACTGCTGTTATAGGCCGGAGAGGGATTATTATCTACACATGTATCGACCAGGTTCGCATTCACTACCACCGCGAACGCATTGGTCAGGCTCGCCGATCCCTCGGCCTCAATATTGGCAAGGCCGTCCGCCAGCTCGCTGGCCTGCGGATCGGATGTGTCCGCAAATGTGAAATAATCTTTTAATGTAGTATTTGTCGTTAGTGCCGAAGCCAGATTCGCTTCCTTCACACCGTCGCCCCAGATCACATTAGCCAGATACAGATTTTCATCTATAGTATCCACATCTCCGCCAAGGATCTGATACAGCTCGTAGGTGTGACCGCTGGTATCGGAAGTCACCGTGAGCGTGTTATCGTTTACGCCCGTTGTCGTTCCTGAGCTTGCGAACCCCGGCGCTGCGAGCGACAGCGTCAGGATGGCCGCCAGCGCAAGGCTGGCGATCTTTTTCCATTTCCCCTTAGTCATCATTTTCTTCCTCCTGTTTTTTATTTTTGAATTTATATGCAAAGCCGGCGCCGGTTCCCATCAGCAGCAGACCGGCGATCTGCACAGATACCACTCCGATGCCGCCGGATCTCGGCAGCAGGTAGCTGTTCGTGTTCGTCACTGTCACCGTCACGATCTGATAGGTTCCGTTCTCCGTCTCCTCCAGCTCCTGGCTGTCCTCGTCCAGGTTCCAGTAATCGACCTTGATCGCGTATGTCGGCAGGACATAACCATCAGCTGCTTTCAGCTCCTTCAGGTAGTAGACGTCGTCCGTCCGATTCGTCCAGCTGATAGAGCCGTCCTCATCCGTCGTCTGAATACCCGCCAGATACCAGGTTTCGTCATCGACCGTGATCGTATCCGCCGTCTCCAGAGTCGCCTCCGACAGCTCACTCGCATAGTCAGCCTTCAGAGTAGCCAGAGCATCAGCGCTCAGCGCCGTCCGGCTGTACAGCCCGAAGATTACGCCTTCGATCGCTTCCTTGGTCTTTCCGTCCACCTTCGCCACCTTCAGCCCCCAGTCGATCGAGTTGTTGTCCGCTGTGATCATAACGGTTGTATCCTTCTGGTAGGTGAATTCCGCCACATTGCCCTCGACATTGACGCCATTGACGCCCATGTATCCGCTGACAAAGAGGGAATTGCCCGGCTCGTCGATGCCGTATGGTAACTCGACGATCGTATAGGTCGCATCCTCTTTATAGACGAACGCACTTCCCGGATCCAGGTACACCGTCTCGGAGGTTGTCTTACCCGCCTCCACCGTTAGCTCCACAGTGAAATACTTTCGTCCCGCTTCGTCCAGGGCTTCCTTTAAATCGGCCTCCAGCGTATCCGTGTTCTCTCCGCTATAGTCCCCCGTCGACAGCTTCTCTCCCTCATGAATCAGGAAGCGGAAGGTCTGATCCTTCGTGACCTCTTCTGCGGTCACACCGTTCAATTCCTTCGTAAGCTGTGGAATAGCCGGGGTCATGATGCCCACCTGCCTCGGCGCTGCCCAGAGAGTGGTCTTCCCCGAACGGGTACTCGCAACCTTCGTACTCACGGTATTCTCGGTGGTCTCCGTACCCTCGGTGCTTACGGTGCTCGCGGTACTCTCGACGCTCTGCGTCGTGTACATGTAGGAGAAGCTGTTCCAGGCGATCTCTCCCGGCTCCGCTAAATCGGCTGACTCCGTCGAATCGGCTGACTCAGCGTTGCTGTCCGAGGCGATCATCGCGTTGAAGCTGACCTGAACCGCCTGGTTTGGCTTGATCCCATATTCACCGTCCTCGTTTATGTATTTAGTAAAGTCGATCCGCACGGCTCGGGCGCCAGCCGGATCTTCCGTCCAGATTTTATTGCCATCACCATCCACGGCTTCCGAATCCACCGCGTCATTGGCCGTCATTCCGTTCTCTCCGAAGTCATTGTAGATACTGTAAAGAACTTCGTAATCCTTACCCAGGGTGAGCACTCCATCTTCAGGAACATCAATCGTCTCCGAGGCCTGCAGATCCGGATCATATTTTCCCGTAACTTCACTCTCGTCAAGCTTCTTGCCGACAACGGCCTGCCAGTCCAGTTCTTCCTTCGGCAGCAGATCAACCTGGAATTCACTGCCTCGCGCAGTCGCATCCGTCTGCATCGAGAATGCTTTGTAATCGCCGCTCTGCGGCAGCGTGTCTATGATGACCAGGTTCTCCATCGGATTTTCCAGCTGGTTGCTGACTTCCAGGGTATAGCGGAAATCCTCATCCGAGCTGTCAAGCAGGATATAGCGGACGCCGTTCACGTTATCCACCTCTGACCGGGCGATCCGATCTGGATTCACGTTGCTCTGCAGCCACTTCTGAGAGCCGGTGGAATAGCCGTTCGACACATAGACGCGGTCGCTCGACCTCACATAGGGTCGTCCGTCCGAAGCATCCTCCGTGCTCACCGCCTCGCCGACTGTAACCGCATCGTCCTCGTAGGACTGCGTCGGCGTCACCGTCGCCAGGTTGTAATAGGTGCCGGTGTCAGCTGGATCCGAGAAAGATTTTGTCGTCAGCGTCAGCACCAGCTTGCCGCCCGCGGGGATGGCCCAATCCACACCCCAAAAACATATGGCAAGGGTTTCTGTCTTCGAATCAGAAGCAGGCTGGATGTTCCAGCTGAAACCGTCAGTCACAGTTCCCCAATCAGAACCATCCATATAATCTTTAAAAATATTATTTACAAGCGAAGCCTGATTGGGTTTTACATCAACCCATGTATCGTAATATCCCGTATTTGAGGATGTATAATCAAGAGCCGCAAAATATGTATAAAATTGATACTGATTCTCCTCATCATTCCTGTCATAAACAGTAAAGATCGGCCCCTGATTCTTTATCTGACCCATATTCTCCCAATCCGCCTTATTTAATCCGTTGTCTATTGACAACAGAATAAGATCAGAGTCCTGATCAGAGTCTTTTTTATACATGGCCGCCGAAAGCGCTTCGATCTGGAAGGGGGCGTCGATCACATCGGTAACCGTGTAATTAACCATCGGACCCGTGCCATTATTTACGACCTCAATCGTCCACTCTACGGAGTCGCTCCCGTAAATCCCGCTCTCTGCCTCTGCCGAAACGGTCTTTTTAATCCCGGGAATGATCCCACTCCGGTGAACCGTCACATCCGAGGTCAGCCACACATCGATGGTTGCACCCGCCTTTTCTGCCGCTTCCGTCATCTCAATCTTCTGGAAGCCCGCCTCCCCGCTCTGGGATTCAGATATCGCCACACAGCCGCCCACATTCTGTTCTGCAGACGTCTCTTTCAGATTAACTGCTTCGCCGCTCACATCCGCAACGCCGACACCCGCGCCGGAGACGTCCAGATATGGCATGCCGATGGTGTTTGTCGCATACTCCTCTGTCTCCGAGGCCGTTCCTGCCACAAACTCAACCAGAAAAGCAAGCCCCTCATTCTGATTCAGATAGTAATATCCTACTGATGAATCATAGTTCAGGTCACCGCCAGATTGGTTTTCTGGGAACGTATATGTCATGATTCCATCATTCACAGTAACGTACATCGTGGAATCTTTCCATGTGATCTCACTCGTCACATCCGCGCCTTCTGCGTCTTCTATTTTGGAAATCCCGGGATCTGACAATGTGCCAAAAACTGTAGAGCCACCATTAGTTATTTCTTCAGCGAAATCGTCATTATAGTCATATACACAGCTATATATATACTCCGGAGTAAAGCCCTTCGGTATGATATCCTGTATCTCTGTCAAATACAGGGGGCTGGTGCTTGGGTTATACAGCTGAATATAATAAACAATCCGGGAACCTTCTGTCTGACTTCCTTCATACTCCTCCGTCGTATTGCAATAGAGCTCCCGGGAATCAATATCACTATAACCACCTGCATCATCCTCAAGAGAAATCCAGTACACGCCCTTCTGCAGGTAGGCCTTCGGATTGTGAGCCAGAGAATGGAGAACGCTCACCGTATCCGGTTGTTCGTTCAGTATATTATCATAAGTGTCCTGAATCGCAGAGAAGGTATTCGTCAGGTCTCCCTCAACCGCTTCTGCATACTCCTCCCAATTCGACGCATCCAGCTCAAAGGTCAGCTCTACATAAATCCATAAGCCGCCCGCACCCGCGGGAACCGTAAGCTGCTCGTTGTTACCCTCCTTCCAGCAAATGACCTGATCTACCGTGCGTCCATTTTGAAGTAAAGTTTGCGCTCGTGTCTCACTATATTCCGTTCCATTATAGATATAAACAATCTCTATCTCCGGCTCTGGCACAGGCCCCGTCAACAGGTTCCCTTCTCCGTCGGTCACCTCGGACGCATACTGATACAGATATACATTTACATTATCTGTATTCCACATAAAGACGCCGCAGGTATCCGGCAGGATATCCTTCACCTCACGGAACACAATATCCTCCGTGCTACTCGTTGTGTCTAACTCCAGCTTATAGCGAACCGTCTGTTTGTACCCGTTTCTGGCATTCAGATTGATCTGACTGTAGGTTGTGTAGGTTTCCTCATTGACATCCCCATCCTTGCTGGCATCGGACGTCAGAATCTGCTTATTCAGCGATCCCGATAAAATTTCTCTCGAATCGATCTGATCATACAACGCGGAATTCCGGTAATCCGAGCCATATCTGCCGTTCAGCCAGACGGTATTCTGCGCGTCTTTCCCATATGTATTGGAAGTGATCAGCATATTATAGTAAATCGAATCAAAATTATCCGCCGCGGAGCCGCCAAAGGTATCATAGTTCCACGTGATGGTATAGTTCAGGCCATCTACCGTATCTCCCGTATGATTCAATGTCAGATATACGCATGACGCACAGTGCGTATCATCAAACCACACATCATAATAGGGCCATTCCGTCCAATTAAAATAATTTTTACCATCTACCTCAAAAAGTTCTTCTCCAGAAAGGACATAGTACTCCTCTCCGTCATAGGTGATTTTTTTGTCGTTCCAGTAAACCTCATATCCTGTAAGATAAACCGAATGACTTACCCATTCGCCAGCATAATCGCCCTTTTCCGGATTCCATTTTCCTGCCTTTATGGATTCCTGGTTCTTCTCATTAACCGGTACCAGCAGATACTGTCCTCCGCTGGTCTCGTCGATAAGGGGCAGATCCTCGGCCACGCCGGTTCCGTAATGATAAATCTTCAATGCATATCGGACGACAGAGCCCTTATAAAATACGCTCGTGTCCAGATTGTTTTGCTGTACGTCCTCCCCGTTAATTTCCGTAATATCCTTATCAATCCGAAAATCTCTCTGTACGGATGAATACCGATCCGTCGCCGTATCTGCATTCTTTTCTGTGTCGCTGTATTCCAGACGAACCGTATTTGTCGCCGTGCCATAGGAGCTGCTTACCTGCAGGTACTCGATTTCCCAGAACTGGAAGGTGTTTTTCAGAGAAGAATACACCTTATAGTGTCGGATCTCACCGGCTTTCAGCTGGTTATCCGGCTCCGACAGATCCCATACGGCGCTGTATTTCGCACTCTGGGTCACGACATAACCGATTTCGAGAAGGCTTAACTTCAACTCCTCCGCAGTCCCGATTCCGGTAAACTCATAACTCCAGTCATCGTCCACTATCTCAACTTTGACCGTTGATCCACTGTCTTCTTTCGTTATGGTGATCGTCGCGGTCTTCGTAGCGGGATTTCCGTCTACCAGAGTGCTTGTCTCCGAATTTTCCTCGTCTACTTCCTGCTCCAGATCTGTATAGCCTCCGAAATTCGTGTTATAGACAATATTCAGTGGTTCCGTCTTCGTATTGTAATTTGCGTTGGTCTTATATACCGTGGCCTCCCCGTTCATATCGTTGACGGTCTTTAATTCTTCCAGCGGTTCCTTGTAATACACCCAGGCGTTGGTGATCGTGATCGTCAGGTCTTTACCGGAGTCCGCATCCAGATATGGATCCTCCGCCTGATCCTCCTCATCGCCGAAGAACATCTTCCACATATTCTCCGGGCTGATGTACTGCTGTATGGAGAGACCATTGTCATTCAGGGTCTTTAAATCCGTTATCGGCTCCGTACCCTGGTTGTACAGGGAGATCGTATAGTAGGCGTCCTCGCCCATATAGACCGTGCCGCTCCGATCCGCCGTCTTTGTCAGCACGACGCCGGCCTGTTCTCCGGAAATCTCGATCGTCGCCTCGGCTGTGCTTTCATCATCCTCTGACCAGGTATAATGACAGTCGTATGTAATCTCATTCGTGATCGTATGGGTGGACTCGGCGGCGAACGCCGATCCATCCCCATCAGAATAGGTCAGGTACGCGCCGTTTAAGCGGACCTCCCAGTCGCCATTCGAGATCTCCTTCGTCACGAACCCATCGCTGTCAACTGACGTATTCTGAATCAGCCAGGTGATGACCAGCGAATTCGTCTCCTTGTCATAGGTGAGATGCCAGCTGTCGTCATCCACGGTGTTTCCGCTCTTGTTGCATACGGTCACCATATTGCCGTCCGCGTCGGAAAAATAGATATAGCCGTTCTCGATCTTCGTCGCCGTAAACGAAGTCTCCTCCAGCGCCCAGGTGATCCCCGTGGGAAGCGTGATCGTGTCGGTCACCTGAATCTCATAGACCAGATCCTCGCCGATATTATCCGCCGCTGAGGAGTCCGTCGACTCCGTCATGCTGATTTCCCACTTGATATCCGCGTCCTCAGACTGATTTTTTACCGCCACGAAAATCTGATTCTCTTCATTGAGAGAAAGAACCAGCCCGTCCGTTTTCTGCTCCTCGTTCGTGATCGCAACCTTAAACTCCTGGCGCTCCGTTTTCCAGTTCGCGTCGAACGCCTCCAGACCCGTGCTGCTCGTATCGCTTGCACTCGTGCCAATTGAGTTTCCACTCTTAAAATAGATCACGCCAAAGATATCCAGATCCCCGCCCGGTGTGCCCGGCGACGGATACGTCATCTTGAGCGTCCCGCTGGCCGTATTGGCGGAGGTAATATCATTGAATTCCAGATACCAGGCCTGCAGATCCTCCTCCCAGGCCATCTGGGCATAATGACTGGTTCCCAGCTGGACGCCGCTGGACGGAACATTAAAGGTGACCAGATCCTGCAGCTCTTTTCCATACAGCGGGGAAGTCGAATCCGCCAGAATGCTCGTATTATCCTCTTTGGTATAGACGCCCACATGGTCAGCCGGACGGAAATAAATGCGATAAACATAATCCTCCGGATAACCTCCACCGATTGAAAATTTCAGTTCCAGCTCCTCGCCGGTCAGATAGGAATAATAGTCATTCTTATGAGTCGAATCTGCCCCTTCGCTCCCGGCTACGGTCTCATCACCGTTGCTGTCTGTAATTTCCAGCGTCAAAAACGTATTGTCCGGTTTAGACTCTGCTGGTTCAACCTTGATCTGCGAGCCAGTCACATATGTCATCTCTCCGATCTCCTGAGAAGCTCCCAGTCTCGCATATGCCGTAAGCACATAGTCCGTCACCCGATAAAGCGTAGTCAGATTCAGATCCTCACCGCCCTCCACGGAGCCGTCGTCCTCATCCCAAATGGCGTCATAGAGCGCGACGCTGGTCTGCGCGTTCAGGATCTCCATGATATCCACGACCTCCCAGTAGGTGTCGATCAGCAGCTGGTTCGTCTCGTCCTCCTGGATCTCCGCAACCGTGGGAAGCGCGTCGATCCGCGCCTGCAAAAGCACCTGCCAGTTCGAGCCCGTCGCGCTCGAATTCGACGCGGTCGCATTCGACGGCGTCGCGTCATCCTCATCATCCACATACACCACCGACGTACCTGAGTTCTCGTCTGACGCGGTCGCGACCTCGCTCTCTGAAGCCAGCGGCAGCACAAAGCTCAGGATCCCCGACTCGGCCAGAGAAGACAGCCCGGTACCGGCAACCATCACGACGCACAGAACCGTGGCCACGAGTCTCCTCAGCTTCTCGCTCATCCCATTCTTTCCCATACCTTTCTACCTCCATTCACCCGTCTATTTGTTCCATAAAAAACTTCTGATATTCCGAGATATCCGCCGATCCGTTCTCCTGTAATGCCTCTATGATCAGTTTCAGCGTCTCCCTGCTCTTATTTTTGCCAGAAACTACATCACAGATGGTCGCGTCCGATTTTCCAATCCGCTTCGCGAGCTCCTTCACGGTCATATTGTTCTGTATCATCAGCATCTTGATGAGCATTCCCTCCGGCGTAATCTTCCGTACCCGTTTCAAACAGCATCCCCCTTTATCTCCATGGTCTGATCATGGATCTGATCATGTAATCATAAATTTTGGATTTCTCCGGTCTCGATCTTTAACCACATAATGTATATTATGTGGTTAAAGCCCGCGAAGCCTTGTAAATACGCCGTTTCTTCGCGAACGGAATTTATGACATAAAAATAAAACCGTCCCGGGCAACGTCGGCGGGCAGGATAGATTTTGTGAATTTTATTCAATTCTCGAGGATTTTTCTTGCTTTTTTATCAGTACTGATATAAAATGAACGCATAGGGCTTTTTTTACCGCATAATATACATTATGCGGTCTTTTTTTCTCCATAGCATACGGAGGAATCTTCCGGTGACAGATCCTGTCGTTTTTGCCTGTGTACCGGAAGGGGACTGTCCGCAGCGGCTTCTGTAACCGTGTCGGATTCCTGTCCTCTTTCCCGGATAAATCCCGAAAGATCGACCAGTCCCATGTGATTGAGCGCCGCGAGCTCCTCTTCCATGCTGCCCTGCGTGTAGATCCGCGTCGTATCAAGGCTGGAATGCCCCATAATATCCGCCAGGTGGTTCGCATTCTTCTCTCTGGCATAATACACGCAGGCAAACAGGTGCCGCAGATTGTGCGGGAAAATCTTGCTGCGCGCAAGTCCGGCTTCCTCGCCAAGCGCCTTCATCTCATGACAGATATTGCTCCGGTCCAACGGATTCCCGTTCCTGGTGACGAAGACGCAGCCGCTCGAAATATTCTGATCCTTCATATATTCTTTAAGCAGCGCTTTCAAATCCTCCGGCAGAAGAACATTCCGGGTCTTCCCCTTCAACGTCACAACCGCATACCCCCGATACACGGCCTCCGCCGTGATGAAGCTCAGCTCGCTCACCCGCAGCCCCATCGAACACAGCGTCTGCAACACAAGGCTTAAGCGCCGCTTCCCCAGACGCTTCGCCGCGGCGAGGAGCATCCCGTACTCCTCCTTTGTCATGACCTTGTCCGACGGACGGAAGGTGTCCTGCTGAATTCTCATCAGCTTCACGAGACAGTCATACCACCCCACCCTTTTCAGAAAACCGTTTAACGCACAGAGCTTCGCATTCACGCTCCTTGGGCTGTATGTTTCCTTCAGGAAGTCTTTATAGCGCAGCGTCATCTCTTTATTCACGGGCTTTCCGTCCGCGAAGCGCATAAAAGCTTCCAGGTCGCGCAGATACTGACTGATGGTATTCGCGCTCTTCTCCTCCTCAAGCAGCGTCCTCCGGAAATCCGCCAGCACTTTCTCATTGATCACTCTGTATATTCTCTTTCGCATTGCCTTCTCCTCCTCCGTTTTCCATGAAATATTTTCAAATCAATCAAATTTTCTGCTTCCTTATAATTATAAAGGAAGCGGCTTTTCTTCCGCTTCCTCTTTGAAAATATTACGAAAAATTTCAGGAGCCCAAGAAAGGAAAGAGGAAGCTGCTGTGAAGCAACCTCCTCTTTCCATTCTTACCTGTATTCCGTTTTTTCATCTGCCTGCCATGTTTACTTCAACATCGACAGATACTTCGGATGCTCCTCTTCGGGCACCTTCAGCGCCGCCAGCGCCTGCTCCGCTGTCAATGCCATCGTTTCCATCAGAGCATGCAGGTTGTCAATTAAATTCTCGACTTTGCCTTCTGTAAACTGTACCCCTTGTCAAGGACAATTTAAGAAAAAGGGAACAGATTTTCTGTA
>JAJQCO010000112.1 GCA_021202655.1 Clostridiales bacterium
TGCGGATAAGGTATTGGCTGACATCATTTCATCCGGTCAGACTCATACTGCTTTTGAGATGCCGGAAGAGTAAGGTATAGGAAAGGGAGCAAAATACTATGGGAATTAAGGACATTACGGGCGGTATGGTCATTAAATGCAACACAGAGGCAGAAGCAGATCAGCTTATCCGATATCTGCATAAGCAGGGATACGTCTGGTCAGATGGCAAACCACTCTGCAAGGGCGAATATACAAATACATATTATCACAAGGACCTGCGGTGCTGCTATCACACTTACATGGAAGCTGGGAGCCTTCGGATTGCTGTGGACTCTCCGGAGTATTACAAAGAAAAAGGGAAGCAGATTACGGAGTTCTGCGATCTGGTCGTTGCTCCTCCGATATGCAGGATGCTTGGCGTCGCAATAGAAGAGGAATGGTATGTCGACATTCCAGGGGTTCCGCGAAGCCGCAGGTACCGGATCAGCGCGGATGGACAGAGACAGTATTACAAGGAAGACGTCGGCTGGCAGAATACAGCCGATGAGGGCATGCTTGCCTATGTCCTTAATCATCCGGAATGTATCCGGCACAATCCGCTGGCTTCCCTGGACAGCACTGTAAAACTCAGAGAGCTGCTGAATCGGTACCCGGATTCTCCGCTTCTGGTATTATCCCCGGCGATGGCCGAATCATATGATGACTCATTGTTTCCGGTCTACATACGCCAGGTATATGCAGACAGCCTGACGCTGTATCATGGGAAATGGCTGAACAGGGAAAATTACGAAAAGGTTTTCCGGGCTGACATGGCGTGCCTGAGACACCCGGAGATGACGGATCAAGAGTTTGAGGAAGTTTTCCAACGGAAACTGAGCGATGCGGCATTCAGCCGGTATATTGTCATTGAGATCGAATGAGAAAGGAGAACAGTTATGAAAACAGTGGAACATTATATTTGCGAATTTTGCAGGACGGAATACAACGAGAAAGCGAAAGCGGAAGCCTGCGAGTCCGGACATCATATTTCGAAAAAGATCAGGCACGAGAGATATGTTGCGATTACAAATGATCGGAAAGGATATCCCTTGTCCATTGATATCGAAATGGACAACGGGGATATTGTAACGTATAAGCGGTAAGCCGGCCAAAACACCGGAAGGAGAAAAACGATGGGAGAAACAGCAAAAAATTACAGAGTTGAGAAATCGGAATCGCTGTCTAAGTGTTGTGAGCCGAGATATGTGCTTGTAGACGCCAAGACAGGTGAGGTTTTAGATGATGCGCAGGGTTACGGCTACAAAAGCGTCGAGAAAGCACACGCTGCTTATGCTTACAAGTTTGCATGGAGGGGCTAAAACCTCTTGCAATTATGAGGAAAGGTGGTAATCAGTTTATGGAAACACAGTCTCAATCTGATTATATACAGATTCTCACCGGCGATGCAGCAGAACAGCTTCGTCTGCTTCCGGATGCCTGTGTACAAACCTGCATTACTTCGCTGCCTTATTTTGGCTTGCGGGATTATGGAGTGGATGGACAGATCGGACAGGAAGAAACGCCGGATGAGTACATAGATGCGCTGGTTCGTGTATTTCGGGAAGTCCGGCGTGTGCTGAGAGATAACGGTACACTGTGGGTTGTCATCGGGGATTCGTACACGAGTGGGAATCGAAGCTGGGAGCACAGAATCGATGCAAAACTGCCAGCGCGTAGTATTCATTTTCGCCCAAAGACACCGGACGGGCTAAAAAAGAAGGATCTCATCGGTATTCCATGGATGCTGGCATTCGCGCTCCGTGCTGACGGGTGGTATCTGCGGTCAGATATCATCTGGCAGAAGTCGAACTGTATGCCGGAGAGTGTCAAAGACCGGCCAACCAGGGCACATGAGTATATTTTCCTCTTAAGCAAATCGGAACGGTATTACTATGATCAGAATGCAGTCATGGAACCGGCAGTCGGATATTATAACGCGCCGCCAGCAGGAAGCAGAGGAACAAGGCCAAACGCAAGGCTGAGAGGAAACAGGGAAATAGCAGGAGAGCACAAACTATGGACGGTCCCGACTAAACCGTACCGCGGCGCCCATTTTGCTACATTCCCGGAAGAACTGATTCGGCCCTGCATTTTAGCCGGGAGCAGGCCTTGCGATACTGTGCTGGATCCGTTTGCTGGGAGTGGAACAACGGGTGTTGTTGCGATCAGCGAAGGAAGGAGATTTCTCGGGATTGAGATTAATCCGGAATATGTTGCATTGGCAACAGAACGATTGGAACAAAACAGAAAAACTTAGGAATTACATTCTTCGGACAAGTGTGATTAGATATTATGCCGCCATCTCGATCTGATTCTCTTAAAGAATCAAATGGAGATAGCGGTGTTTTTGTTTCTCCCAATAATTTTTTATATCAGCACTTGAAAAATCACGGTATTCCGTTATAATTAACTGTAGGAGGAATTGGAAATGACAATTTTACAACAGTTATTAACAGAAAAAGAAATGACAATTAAAGAATGTTCAATGGCATCAGGGGTTTCTTACTCAACCGTTTCTGATCTGGTTCACGGAAAAACAAGAGTATCCAATGCCTCCGGCGCTGTGCTTTATAAATTATCACAGATGCTTGGAGTTTCTATGGAATACCTGATTGAGTCCGAATCAGATAATACTACAAAGGAATCATGGGATAATTTCCGAAGCAACACGTACCACAGGATCAAAGACATGGGTGACCGGAAATTCATTCGTTGGATGATTGACAGCAAAAAGCCGTTCACATACTGGAATCGCGGGCAAAAGGCAGAAAGCCTATATCTGGTTGCAACGGCAGATTATCTATGCCGACTAAATGCCTTGCCCAAACGAAAAGAATTCGAATCACTTCGAAAGTATAAGCTGACAAAACCGAAATTCCCTCAGGACGCAGCAATCGCAGAACATTTTGGTGTATATAAAAAAGAAGAACTGGTAAAAATTGCAATCCCTGAATACATGTCGTTTAACATTGTAGAGGAGGATATTCGAAATG
>JAJQCO010000085.1 GCA_021202655.1 Clostridiales bacterium
CAAAGGCTGCGGAAACGTTAGGTTATACGCAGTCCTCCATCAGCCAGATGATCGCCTCGTTGGAAAATGAGCTGTCCATAAAGCTGCTGAACCGCTCCCGACACGGCGTAAAGCTCACGTTAGAAGGCGCTGAGCTTTATCCTTTTATCGAGCGAACCATTTACCAGTATCAGGCCATGCAGGAAAAGGCAAATGAGATCAAAGGCTTAGAGTCCGGCATTATCCGTGTCGGCACGATCTCCAGCATTACCTGCCACTGGATGCCGGGGCTGATCAGGGGATTTCAGGAACGCTATCCCCATGTGCAGTTTTTATTTCATCAGGGAGATTACCAACTAATCCCGGAATGGATCAGAACCGGAGCCATTGATTTCGGTTTCGTGACACCCCCGGCGGTCAGCGATATGAACACCGTCCCCATTAAGGACGGCGAAATGCTGGCAATCCTTCCATCAAATCATCCGCTTGCGAATGAAAAGAGCGTTCCCATCCAGGCACTGACAAAATCCCCATTCATTTTGCTGGAAGAAGGAAATTACAGCGAACCAATGAACGCTTTCGCTGAAGCCGGACTGACGCCGGACATTCAATACCGGATACACGATGATTATGCCATTATGACGATGGTGGAGGCGGGACTTGGGGTCAGCATCCTTGCTGAGTTAATGGTGCGGCGTACCAACTACAATATTGTCTGTCTGCCGATTGACCCTCCGGTTTACCGCAGCCTCGCAATCTGTTACAAAGACAAGAGCAGTCTGCCGATTGCCAGCCAGTATTTTATCAAATATTTGCTTGAGCATATCGAAGAGCTTCCTTAAACCCACAAAAGCCCCTGCAACATCGTTATAACACGACATTGCAGGGGCCATCCTTGATTTTTATGACTGCGTCATGGAAATCTCTTTCACAATGGAAATCATTTTTTTCAACAGCGGATGAACCGTTCCGTCTTTGTAAAAAAATCCATAGGATAAAGGCGGATGCCCGCTGATGGGAATACAGACGAGATCGAGACCAATCTGGCTGATTCGGGGCAGGATCGAACAGCCGTAGCCGGAACGCACCAGCATCAGAAGAACCTGCATATTATCACAGACATAAGTTTGGTCGGCCGGAAGCCGTTTGGTAAAATAATTCTGCAGATTGGCCGCCCGGGACGGGATGGAATAGGAATCACAGCTGATCATGGGCAGTCCGAATAAAGCTTCATCGTCCAGGGTGTCCTCGCCGACGAGCGGATGGCTTGCCGGCAGAATGCAGCAAAGCGGTATCTGAGCCAATTCACGATAAATCATATTTTCTTTGGCGGGGATGTCGTCCTCAAATCCAAACAGAATGTCCAGATCACCCTGATACAGTAAATTCAGAATGGATTTATGGGGGATCAATCGGATAAAAGGATGAAGTTCAGGCAGTTTTTTCCGGCAATGAACCATGACTCTTCCTACCAGATCAAGGTCAGCCTCATTTCCGCATCCGATGGACAGTACCTGCACATGGGCGGCTTCGTGATTCTGAATCCGGGTTGTGGCGCTGTTTATGCGCCCCATCACGGCTTTGGCGTCCTCTAAAAAAAGGATACCGGACGGTGTCAGCGTGACAACGCGCGTTGTGCGGTGTAGTAATTTCGTCCCAAGTTCTTCCTCCAGCGAATGGATTTGCCGGGAAACCGCGGACTGCGTGATGTTCAGGTTTTCAGCGGCTCTTGCGAAATTCAGGTTTTCAGCGACCTGAATAAAACTCTCCAGTTGTTCCGTGTTCATGCATGTCACCTCGATTATTGCGTTTTCGTCATTGATAATACCATTTATTCACTTCACAATCAAGAGGATTTGTGTTTTAATTCCTGTTGTAAGGTTGTATGGCTTCCCAATCAGAAGCCCATTTTTTTTAGAAGTGCATTAGCACTCAACAAACGAAAGTGCTAACAAAACAAAAGAAGGGACGGTATCCATATGAAACTAAGACCATTAGGAGACAGGATTGTACTGAAGTATCAGGAAGCTGAGGAGGAGAAGACGCAGGCGGGCATTATTCTGCCTGACAGCGCAAAGGAAAAACCGCAGACCGCGGTGGTAGTGGCGGTGGGTCCCGGCAGCGGCAAGGAGGATGAGGAGAAGCCACAAACGCTGATCAAAGAAGGTGACCGTGTTCTGTTCTCCAAATACGCGGGGCCGGATGTGAAGGTGGATGAGGAAGCGTACACGGTTGTGACAATGAAAGACATCATTGCAGTCATCGAATAAAAGAAAGAAGGAATCTGAAATGGCAAAAGGAATTTGTTTTGATACAGCGGCAAGAAAGAAAATGGAATGCGGCGTGAACAAGCTGGCCGATACGGTAAAGATTACGCTTGGCCCGAAGGGAAGAAATGTGGTGCTGGATAAGTCCTATGGCGCGCCCCTGATTACCAATGACGGTGTGACGATCGCAAAAGAGATTGAACTGGAAGATCGTTACGAAAATATGGGCGCGCAGCTTGTGAAGGAGGTCGCCACAAAGACCAATGACGTGGCCGGTGACGGAACGACTACCGCGACTGTGCTGACGCAGGCGCTGGTGCGGGAAGGCATGAAAAATATCGCCGCCGGAGCCAATGCAATCGTTGTCCGCAGAGGCATGAAAAAAGCGACACAGGCGGCTTTGGATGCGATTGATGATATGAGCAGGCCGGTTACCGGGCGCGAGCAGATCGCAAAGGTCGCGGCGATTTCGGCCGGCAATGAGGATGTCGGTGAAATGATCGCGGACGCGATTGAGAAGGTGACGGAAAACGGCGTCATCACCGTGGAAGAATCCAAGACGATGAAGACGGAAATCGACCTCGTGGAAGGAATGCAGTTTGACAAGGGGTATGTCTCTTCCTATATGTGTGATGATAAGGAAAAGATGACCGCCAATCTGGAAAATCCGCACATCCTGATTACGGACAAAAAGATATCCAATATCCAGGATCTGCTTCCGATTCTGGAACAGACGGCACAGAGCGGCAGCGGCCTGTTGATCATTGCGGATGATATTGAAGGAGAAGCGCTGACAACTCTGATCGTCAATAAGCTGCGCGGAACCCTGAATGTGGTGGCGGTAAAAGCGCCCGGATACGGAAACAGCCGGAAAGAAATGCTAAAGGATATCGGCGTCCTGACCGGAGCGGAACCGGTGATCGACGAGCTGGGAATGCAGCTGAAGGATGTCCGGTACAATATGCTGGGGACCGCGAAGTCGGTGAAGGTTACCAAGGATACCACGGTTATCGTCGACGGAGGCGGGGACAAAAAGGATATTGAGGACAGGATCAGAACTCTTCGCAGCCAGGCGGCAGACGCCACTTCTGACTACGACAGGGAAAAGCTTCTGGAACGTGTGGCGAAGATGGCCGGCGGTGTCGCGGTCATCCGGATCGGCGCTGCAACGGAAACGGAAATGAAGGAAGCGAAATACCGGATGGAGGACGCTTTAAACGCTACGAGAGCTGCTATCGCGGAGGGCATTATCGCGGGAGGCGGCGCGGCTTACATCCACGCGCAGAAAAAGGTAAAGGATCTGGCGGCAGCGCTGACAGGTGATGAAAAAACCGGAGCCGAAATTGTCGCAAAGGCCCTGGAAGCACCGCTTTACGCCATTGTGGAAAACGCGGGGCTCGAGGGGGCGGTCATCGTCGATAAGGTGAGAGAAAAGGATGCCGGAATTGGCTTTGACGCGGTAAATGAACAGTATGTCGATATGCTGGAGGCAGGTATTATTGATCCGGTCAAGGTGACCAAAAGCGCCCTGGAAAATGCAGTCAGTATCGCGTCCACCCTGCTGACAACGGAAGCGGCGGTCGTCGATATGAAGGAAACGAAACCGCAGGCAGCGACTTCCGGACAGGACATGAATTACTAAACGAATGCAGAAATAACGAAAACAGAGCGGCTTCGACCGCTCTGTTTTAGGACAAGGAGGCAATATGGAACGTGCAGTAAGAGAAGGAAACCCGTTAGGGACTGAACGGGTCGAGAAATTGATGATACGCTACGCGATCCCCAGTATTATATCGATTGTTGTAAATTCTCTTTACAACATGGTCGATCAGATTTTTATCGGGCAGGGAGTCGGCTATCTGGGAAACGCGGCGACAAATGTGATTCTGCCCCTGTCTACTTTATTAATCGCGCTGGGTCTTTTGATTGGAGACGGCGCGGCGTCGTATATGAGTTTATGTCTGGGAATGGGCGACAGCAAGACCGCCGCCCATGGCGTTGGAAACGCAGTGACTCTGACCATTGGCACAGGGATTGTTATGGCCGTCCTGTTCGGAGCATTTCTCCCGGAGTTTTGCGGTTTGTTTGGAGCCACAGAAAGCTCCATGTCCTATGCGTTGGACTATGGATACATTATTGTGCTGGGGTTTCCTTTTGCAATCATTGATTCTGCGTTGGGAAGCATCATTCGCGCAGACGGGCAGCCAAAGGCCAGCATGGCTGGTCTGCTGATCGGCTGCGTGACCAATATTATCTGTGATCCGCTTTTTATTTTTGTATTTCACTGGGGCGTCAGAGGAGCGGCATTGGCGACTATATTGGGACAGGCTCTGAATGCGGTCTATTTCATTCTCTGCCTGTTCCGCTTCAAATCAATAAAGCTGAAAAAAAGTTATTTTACGCTGGAAACAGAAATCATCCGGAAATTCCTTCCTCTGGGATTATCCAGCTTTTTCACACAAGTCGCCGCTGTGCTTGTGATCGCGGTGATGAACAATGTGCTGGTAAGCTATGGCGCACAGTCCAAATATGGGGCGGATATTCCGCTGGCGGCGCTGGGAATCACGATGAAGGTCAGCAACCTGATCACCGGTGTTTCTCTGGGGATTGCGACCGGCATCCAGCCGATTCTGGGATATAACTATGGAAGCAGGCAGTACGACAGGGTAAAGTACACTTATAAGCTGGCGTTACTTTCCGCCACCGTGATCCTGGCCATCGCGTTTGTCATTTTCCAGGTATTTCCGGAGCAGATCATCAGTATCTTCGGCCAGGAATCAGACTTGTATATGGAATTTGCCGTAAAATGTTTCCGGATTTATCTCTGCGGCTGCTTTATGATCGGAGCCGGCGGCGTCACGGGAATTTTATTTCAGGCAATCGGAAAGCCGGTTCCGGCGGCGCTTCTGTCCTTATCCAGGCAGATCATTTTCCTGATCCCGGCTCTTCTGATTTTCAGTTATCTGTTTGGCGTAGAAGGAGCCCTGTGGGCAGGGCCTTTTTCCGATATCCTGTCGGGCGTGATTTCCCTCATTGTGGTAGTCGCCTGCTGGAACAAAATATTTGCGGGAGGAAAAGAGGATGCGTATTCTTCGAGTAAAACCGCACACAGCTTCGGATAACGATATTTCGGGAGGCGTTTATGTTTAAAATACTATTCAGGCAAATCGGCAGTTATAAAAAAGATGCTGTCCTCACGCCTGTGTTTGTGGTGCTGGAAGTGGTTATGGAGGTGCTGATCCCTCTGATGATGGCGGCGATCATCGACTATGGGCTGGCGGCACAGAATCTGTCAGCGGTCTGCGGGCTTGGAATCATCATGATTGTGATGGCGATGCTGGCTTTATTTTTCGGGGTGGAGTCCGGCAAGACCGCATCCAGCGCCAGCTCCGGCTTTGCCATGAACTTAAGAGAGGCGATGTATGAGAAAATCCAGAACTTTTCTTTTTCCAATATTGACCGGTTTTCCACGGCGGGCCTGGTCACAAGGATGACCACAGACGTTTCCAATGTGCAGCAGGCGTTTCAGATGTCCATCCGGATATGTGTGAGAGCCCCGATCATGCTGATCAGCGCCATGGTTATGACCTTTTTTATTCATCCGGGGTTTGCGGGAATTTTTCTTGTCGTGATCATATGTCTGGCTCTGGTGTTGGCGCTGATTTCCTCGAAGGCCAATCCGACCCTGCGGAAGGTGTTCCGCAGGTATGACGCGCTGAACGCCAGGGTACAGGAAAATGTGAACGGCATCCGCGAGGTAAAATCTTTTGTGCAGGAGGAAAATGAAACCACCCGCTTTGAGGACGAGAGCAGTCAGATCCGCACTCTGTTTGTGAGCGCAGAAAAGCTTCTGGCGCTGAATGCTCCGGTGATGCAGTTCTGCATATATACCTGCATTCTGCTGATTTCCTGGATGGGTGCGAAAATGATTATTTCAGACACGCTCACGGAAGGGCAGCTGATGAGTATGTTTACTTATGTCATCAACATCCTGACCAGCCTGATGATGGTGTCCATGACCTTTGTCTCACTCATTATGTCCAGGGCTTCCGGAGAAAGAATCGCGGAGGTCCTGACGGAAGAGGCGGATTTATACAGTGTCCCGCATGCAGTGACGGAGATGTTTGATGGCTCTGTGGATTTCGACCACGTTTCCTTTGCGTATCCCTCTAATCCGCAGAAAGCCGTGCTTCATGATGTTGATCTGCATATTCAATCCGGTGAGACGATCGGAATTCTCGGTGCCACGGGAAGCGGGAAATCTACTTTTGCCATGCTGATTGCCAGACTGTATGATGTGACCAATGGCGAGATCCGCGTAGGGGATGTTCCCGTGAAGGATTATGATCTCAACTGTCTGCGGGATAATGTGGCCATGGTGCTGCAGAAGAATGTGCTGTTTTCCGGCACGATAAAGGACAATCTGTGTTGGGGAAACGAAGACGCTTCCGATGAAGAGATGGTGCGGGTCTGCAGGCTGGCCCAGGCGGATGAATTTATCCGGGAATTTCCAAAAGGGTATGACACTTATATCGAGCGGGGCGGCGTTAATGTTTCCGGCGGACAGAAGCAGAGGCTCTGCATCGCAAGGGCGCTTTTAAAGAAACCGAAAATTTTAATTCTGGATGACTCCACCAGCGCGGTCGATACTAAAACTGAAAGTCGGATCAATCAGGCTCTTAAGGAGGAACTGCCGGATACGACAAAGATTATCATAGCGCAGAGGATTTCCTCTGTCCGGAATGCGGACAGGATTTTACTGTTCCATGATGGGGCGCTTGAAGATGTGGGAACCCATGACGAGCTTTTGAAGAGAAGTCCGATCTACATGGAAATTTATGAATCACAGACAAGGGAGGGCATCGACGATGAGAACAAAGAATAAGAAAAGTATGTTTTCCACGCTCAGACGCCTGATCGGATATATTTTACAAAAATATAAATGGCAGTGCCTTGTCGTGACAGTCTGTATCCTGATCAGCACAGCGGCCAATATCCGAGGGACTTTGTTTATGAAAAGTCTGATCGACGACTACATCCTTCCGTTTGTGAATCAGGAGGAACCGCCTCTCTTTATGCTTTTCAGGGCGCTGCTTCTCATGGCGGCCATCTATTACATAGGCGTATTCTGTACCTGGGCTTACAATTATATGATGGTCTATGTATCCCAGGGAATGCTCAAAACGGTGAGGGATGATCTGTTCCGCCACATGGAGCGGCTGCCGATCCGGTATTTTGATGCGAAGTCCCACGGCGATATCATGAGCATTTACACAAATGATACCGATACCCTGCGGCAGGTGATCAGTCAGAGCTTTCCGCAGATGGTTTCCGCGGTTATTACAATTGTCGGTGTTTTTATTTCCATGCTGTGCCTGAGCCGGATTCTGACGGTCATTACCGTCATCATGATGGTTTGTATGGTCATCGCCACGAAGAAAATATCGGCAAAGAGCGGCTATTACTTTTCCAGGCAGCAGACAGATATCGGCAATGTGAACGGTTATATTGAGGAAATGATGGAAGGCCAGAAGGTGGTCAAGGTGTTTTGCCATGAAAAAGCCTGCATCCGGGAATTTGGCGAATTGAACAGCAGACTGCGCAACAGCTCCAACAACGCCAACCGCTATGCCAGTATCCTGATGCCGGTGCTGGGGAATCTCGGTTATGTCAGCTACGCGGCGATTGCCATGGCGGGCGCCTGCCTTTCCATATCGGGCGGCGGGGTTACGCTGGGAACGCTTGCTTCGTTCCTGCAGTTTTCCCGTTCCTTTAACCAGCCAATTTCTCAGCTGTCCCAGCAGTTTAACTCCATCGTGATGGCAATCGCCGGCGCGGAGAGAATTTTCGCACTGTTGGATGAGGAGCCGGAGAAGGATGAGGGGTATGTGGAGTTAGTCAACGCGAAATACGATGAAGCCGGGAATCTTTGTGAAACACCAGAGAGGACAGGAATCTGGGCCTGGAAGCATTACCACAAAGCCTATGATACCACGACTTATCAGCGTCTGGAAGGAGACATCGTACTGGACCATGTGGACTTCGGGTATGCAGAGAACAAGCCGGTTCTGCATGATATCGAAATTTACGCAAGATCTGGCCAGAAGGTGGCCTTAGTCGGCGCGACAGGGGCAGGCAAAACGACCATCACCAATCTGATAAACCGGTTTTATGATGTGCAGGATGGGAAAATCCGCTATGACGGCATTAACATTAACAAAATCAAAAAGGCCGATCTGCGGCGTTCCCTTGGCATTGTCCTGCAGGACACGCATTTGTTTACCGGAACCGTCATGGAAAATATCCGTTACGGAAAGCCGGACGCGACGGAGGAGCAAGTCATCCGGGCGGCAAAGCTGGCCAACGCCCATGAATTTATTCTGAAACTGCCTGACGGATATCAGACGGTTCTCAAAAACGGCGGGAACAGTCTTTCCCAGGGGCAGAGACAGCTTTTGGCCATCGCCAGAGTGGCTGTGGCCAACCCACCGGTTCTGATTCTGGATGAAGCGACCTCCAGCATCGATACCAGAACAGAAAAGATTGTGCAGGACGGCATGGATAAGCTGATGGAAGGCCGGACCGTTTTCGTGATCGCGCACCGCCTTTCTACTATTCAGAATTCGGATGTGATCATGGTACTGGATCATGGACGGATTGTGGAAAGAGGAAATCATGAATCGCTGCTGGAGAAAAAGGGAATCTACTATCAGCTTTATACCGGAAAGCTGGAACATGAGTAGTCGGTTGAAGTTGATGGCTCCGGTCAAAATGGCGAAGTCATCAACTTCTGCATCAAAAATTTACGTCAGAAAAGATTATGGAAGGATCTCACTGTATTTGGCAGTTTTTATTTGCACTCTGCAAATCAGTTACGCTTGTAAATTAATCTTGAATAAGCTATGATAAATAGAGAAATTGATAGAAGGGAGATTTTTAACATGGCAAAGAAAACATTAGTGGCATATTTTTCGGCAAGCGGAGTGACTGCTGCTTTGGCAAAAAGACTGGCAGATGCTATTGGCGCAGACCTGCATGAAATACAGCCGGAGATTCCTTACACGAAGGCTGACCTGGACTGGACAAACAAAAACAGTCGCAGCAGCGTGGAAATGAATGATAAGTCTTTTCGCCCGTCTATTGCAAATCATGTGAAAAATATGGACGAGTATGAAAAAATCTATCTCGGTTTTCCGATTTGGTGGTATGTGGCTCCAACCATCGTCAACACGTTTTTGGAGCAGTATAATCTGACTGGCAAAGAAGTTATCCCCTTTGCGACATCAGGCAGCAGCGGGATGGGACAGACAAACGAAGAATTGAAGGCGTCCTGTAAAGGCGCGGTTTTAAAGGAGGGCAGGCGTTTCGCCGCCAATGCCAATGCAGAAGAACTAAAGGCCTGGGCAGATAAAATTTGATTGATGAAATCAGGGAGAACCTAAGGACAGTTTTCCGGAGCATCTGCCCTGAATCGCCATACTGCGAAAGAAGGCACCCTCTCATGAGGACGCCTTCTTCTCTGAAACCCTTGATTTTACTGGGTTCTTAGCCCGTGCGCGAGAGGATTCGAACCCCCGACACCTTGGTCCGTAGCCAAGTGCTCTATCCAGCTGAGCTACGCGCACATCCGCTGCAATGAATATCATCGCAACGAAATATATCTTATCACCTCTGACTCAATCTGTCAATAGACTTTTTTCTGAATCCGCAATCTTTTATTTCTGCATCCCCAGCAGGTAATTGACAAACTGCTGAGCCGTCCGCCCGGAAATTCCCCCATGTGAGAGCTCCCAGCGGTTTGCTTCCAGCTTCAGTTCATCGTCCGACATGGTTACTCCCGCCCTGCGGGCCAGGCTGATCACAATGTGGAAGTATTCCTTCTGCGTCGGCTTGGAGTAATTGATCGTTACGCCAAAGCGGTTCACCAACGACAGCTTTTCTTCCATCGTATCTGAACGATGCATGCCATTGTCGTGCTCCATGTCGTCCCGGTCGCTCCAGTTTTCCTTGATCAGGTGGCGGCGGTTGGACGTCGCATAGATCAGAATATTATCCGGACGGGTTTCCACGCCGCCCTCGATGACTGCCTTCAGGAACTTATATTCCACCTCAAACTCCTCGAACGACAGATCATCCATATAAATAATAAACCGGTAATTGCGGTTTTTGATCTGGGCAATCACCGCAGACAGATCCTTAAACTGATGCTTATAGATCTCAATCATCCGCAGTCCGCGATCATAAAACTCGTTGACTATCGCCTTAACGCTCGTCGACTTGCCCGTCCCGCTGTCGCCAAACAAAAGGACATTGTTGGCCTTGCGCCCTTCGACAAAGGCCGTCGTGTTGTCGATCAGCTTTTTCTTCTGAATCTCATAGCCGATCAGATCGTCTAACATCACCGCGTCCATATTGTTGATGGCGATGAATTCTACCTCGCCGTCGCGCTTCTCACGAATCCGGAAGGCCTTGTTTAAACCGAACATACCCACGCCGTAAGCCTTATAAAAGCCGGTTACATAATCAAAGAACTCATTCTCATCCGCCGCCTTCTCCAGCTGCTCACTGAGAGCCCGGACCTTCTCGCTGACGTTCTTATTATACATCAGCTCCTTCTTTCCGATGGCCTTATAATTGGAAATCCTGGTAAAGCAGTCAATGCCCAGATACTCCTCCAGCCGGGAAAAATCATAACGGAACAAATCCATAAACGCCCGGAAATCGCCCTTTGCAAAATAGTTGACGCTTCCCTCGCTCGCCCCGACCTTCTCGCTGGTGATCGAGAAGGGGTTTTCACTGGTAATCAGAAGAAATGTCAGGTAATTATGCCACAGATTTTTGTCAAATCCATAATCCGGCGCCACCTGCAGGAGGTGCTTGATCTGAACAAACACCCGACCGACCAGCTCCTCCTTCGTCTGCGTCCCGTCGTTCATCCTCCGGACAATATCCGCCAGCTGCATCAGGATCGTGTCCTGCTCCATATCGCTGTAAATCAGTAATCTCGAAACAATCTTATCCATAATATTCCTCGTCCTTTCCCTTTTTTGCGAATCATACCTCCTGACTCGCTTGCACTCATTGTCTTATTATACTATAAAAGGCAGAATAGCGAAACCGCTATTCTGCTCAGTATGGGGAACAATAATTGGATAATGGCGTACTTTCCCGGCAACGCTTACGCTGCCGTAAATCTTTCGATGTCAGTAAACAGCTCTTCGCAATCCTCATCGGAATAGACCTTCAGGCTGACCGGTTCGTTGAAACCAAGATTCATGATTCCTAACAACGATTTGGCGTCCACCACAATACTTCCATGACTCAGATCCATATTGTACGGATACTTCTCTACTCTGCTGACAAAATCAAGGATATCATTCGGATTTCTGAATGTTACCTTCACTTCCTGCATCGTTACGGTCACTCCTTTCGAGCCTGTCTTTTTCTCCTTCATCTGACCATATTTTAACAAATTCTTTCCAAAAGCAAAGAGGAAATTTTTTAAAAAGGAGTAAGATTTTGATTTCTTCTGAATTCTGCGGGCAGCACCCCCACTTCCTCTTTAAACACCTTGCTCATGTATTTCGTATCCGAATAACCCACAATATCCGAGATCTGATTCAGACGCAGGGTCGAATGAATCAGAAGCTCCTTAATCCTGTCTATGCGATATCCGCGCACGATTTCCGTGAAGGACATGCCGGTTTCCTTTTTTAACTGTTTGCTCAGATATTCCTCCGACACGCGCAGTTTATCCGCCAGCTCCTCCAGCGTAATACCCTGGCTGTAATACTCCTCGATCATCTGCTGTGCGCGTTTCACAAGAGCGCTGACATTTCCCCGTTCCTTTTGGATCGTCACATATTCATACACACGATCCATCACAAACCAGACCTTATCCCATGTCACCGCCTGCGACAAATCGCCAAATACCTTCCTGGCCGGAACGGCGGATCTGGCGATCCGTCCCAGTGAAACGGAAGCGTTCAGGATCGCCAAACACAGACGCACGCAGGCTTCCCGAATCTCATTGGGATTGTACCGCCCAACGGCACAGTCCTGCTTAAAGCGAAGATACAGCCGATGATAATCCTTCTGTCTGCGCTCCGAGAGCGCGCGGAAAATCTGGCTCTCAAGATCTACCGGATATTTAAAGGGAACCGCACAGACGCTCTCCACCAGCTCCTGGCTGATCAGCGTTCCCTCCGGGAAGCTGATGTTCCACATCCGATTCTCCGAGCATCGTGCAAACGCCTCCGGCAGATTTTTCATCCCGTCAGATTCCGCCCACTCGAAAACCGGCGTCTCCTGCATTCCCCGCAGCAAAGCCGGGATCACCGTCCTGCTGTATCGCTGCCGCACCTTGTCCATATCGTTGGCATGATAAAGGATGACCAGGACAAGCTGAAACTGCACCGACTGAATGATCTGACTGGTATAATCCGGGACACGGCCGGTATAACTCTCCATGATCTGCACAACCTTCTGGACATTTTCCTCATAATGCTCTCCAAGCCAGATGGAAAACAATCCCAGATGCTCCTGCACATCCAGCCCATACTGCTTTGAAGTTACCCGGTTCAGCTCCTCGTCGACCGGAAGCTCCGCCAAGATGCAGGCGCGGAAAATCTGTTCCAGGGATAACAGCTTTTCCTGCAGCCGCTCTCGTCCCTGCTCCTGCTCTAACGCCCGTTCGACCAACGTCAGCGTCTTTTTCAGCTCCTGGATCTTAATCGGCTTGAGCAGGTAATTGTCAATATCAAGTTCAATCGCTCTCCTGGCATAATCGAAATCCGAATAGGCCGTCAGCACCACCACATGGCAGTCCAGACCCTTCCTGCGAATCTCCGCAAGCATATCCAGCCCGTTCATTCCCGGCATCCGGATGTCCATGATCAGAAGCTCCGGCCGGGCCGAAAGCGCAAGCGCGAGCCCCTCCTTCCCGTCCTGTGCCGTCCCCACCAGCTCATAACCAGGATTCAGCTTCGGTAGCATATTGGCAAGCCCGTTGCGATTGGAAGCCTCTTACTCATTGACAGCAATTCTCGCTGACACGACCCCCCTCCGGTCCGATCAGCGCAACAAAAAGGTGAACCGTCGTCCCGACGTCCTCTCTGCTCTCAAAATAACACTCTGCATCCTCCCCATAATACAGCTTCAGCCTCTTTCTGACATTCTGAATGCCCACATGTCCCTCGAGCTCTCCCTGGGGATCGTTTAATATCTTCAGAATATCCGGCGAAATTCCTCTGCCGTTATCCTGGATCATAAAATAAAGCTGTCTGTCTACCTGACGAAGCCGGATCTTAAGCTGCGCAGGCTCCTCCTTTAAATGAAATCCATGCCGGATGGAATTTTCGACAAACGGCTGCAGTAAAAGCTTATGAACCCGATATCCCTTCAGCTCCTCCGGCACGTCAGTTTCCACCTCCATCGGCTGCTCCAGCCGCGCTTTCTGGAGCAGAATATACTGGTTTACCCAGTAAAATTCCTGGCCGACTGTCACCGTATCGCCCGGATTGCGGATCGAGTAACGCAGGATATCCGCCAGCGCGCAGAGCATACCGCTGATCTCATACTCCTCCCGCTCAATGGCCTTCCAGTTGATCGTGTCCAGCGTATTGTAGAGAAAATGCGGGTCAATCTGGGCCTCCATGGCCGAAAGCTCCGCCTCTCTCTGGTCTCTGGCCGCCGTCTTCACCTGCTCCATCAGCTGTCCGGTATTCTCTACCATGCTGTTAACTCCGTCCACGATAGAACGAAGCTCCTTCATCCTTCCAAGTAACCCCGGCG
>JAJQCO010000095.1:0-2710 GCA_021202655.1 Clostridiales bacterium
CATCATCTCTCTTCCCCATCCGGGGCCGCGGCTCTCCCCTTTCCCGCAAATGCCATGCCGGTCGAGAGCAAAAACCACATGATCGGCGTCGCGATCGGCAGATCCAGATTCACAAGCGCCTGAAAATCATAACAGAGCACCGCAAACAGGCAGGCAACCACATAAGGGCTTTTTGCCAACTTCTTTGCCATTCTCCAGAGCGCCGACACATGGAACAGAATATAGGTCAGCATACCGGTAATTCCGATGGTCAGCATATATTGCAGATACGCGTTGTGCGCGCTGTCGTAAATCTGCCCGGTCGTCTCCACCATATCCGTCCGGATATTGTAGGTAGTCAAGATACCGAAGGTATCCGGCCCATATCCGAAAAGCTTGTGAAGGATCGGGAACTGGCTGTAAAGCTCCGCGGATTTTCTCCAGATATAACCGCGGTTGGTTCCCCAGCTATCCTGAAATACCAGATACTGCCCCAGCGCTCCATAGCGGCTGCCGCCGCCCATGGCATTGGCGTCAACCAGCATAAAGAGTAGCGCCGCGATGCACAGAAGCAGGAAGGCAGACCACGCGCGCACCGGCCAGGCTCCGGTCTTTTTCTCCCCGTTTCCCTCTCGGCAGAAAAAGTAATAGAAAACCGCCGTCGCTGCCCAGAGAAGGATCACGACCGGCAGCAGGCCGCCAAATCCGGCCAGCATCTCAAAGACGCTGTCCAGGCCGACCACCACCTCCGCAAAGACCTGATTGATCCAGTCTGTGATCTGAACCGCGGTGGCAAAGGTGGAAAGAATGACCAGATAGCGGCATACGCCCCTGCGGGTGCGAAACAGCCAGAACGGCAGGAACGCAAACAGAGCCCCGATCGCCAGATAGGCGTTCTCACTGCAGCCCATGATGATCGCGACAAAGCAGATTGCCATATTCACATAATACCAGACCATTTTCTTCTGGTCTGTCTCCCCGGCGTACAGCGCCGCCTCAAAGCCCATCATAATACCGACGTAGGCGGTATAAGTATTGATATTGCCCACCGTCGAGGTAAACAGCGTCGATTGCTTCGGATTGATCCTGCTCCTGAAATCCAGGATATCCATTTGAAAATAATCGGTGATCCCGATGACGCACATGATAAGACCGCTGATGATCAGTGCCTGGAGAATCCAGCCCGGCGCCTTCCAGAAGCGGCTGATAAGAAAATAGGCGAGAACATAGAGAGTCAGAAGAAAGAGGCCGGAATACCGTCCCTCATTTCCCCAGAAGGATTCGTAAAGATACTCGGACTGCAGGGTTGAAATCACAGAACACACCCAGAACAGAAGCACGGCCACGTCCGCCAGGCAGAAGGTTTCCTTCCAGTGCTCCGGCTTCAGGCGGGAGAAGAGCCCGCCCGCGTGCTCGCCCCCGTATTCCTTCAGATCAATGAACAGCAAAACCAGGCCGATCACCAGAAGCGCCACGGACATCACCAGCACAATCATGTAATAACACTGATATTTCGTCTCGAGAATATCGACATAGGTATCGTGATAGATCAGCGGAAATACCACCGCCAGGAGCAGCATAAATACGCTGATCGTTCCGCTGATAATCGAGGAAGCGGTTTCCGCAAACCCATCCTTCATCACAGGAGTTTCTCTTTTCTCCATGAAATCTTGCCCTCCGTTCTTTCGTGCCCGGCTTCCCGCCGTCTCCCGGGCGACGGCTTTTCTCCTTCATCCTTCGCCGTCTCCCCGGACGGCGGCTCTTTCCCGGACCGCGCCTCCTTAAGTGCTGCCGCCCGGACTGTTACGTTCCATTATAACTGTTCTCTCATAATTTCGCAATCATCACTTTCTATCGCTGCGCCATCTTTCCGTGGCGGCAGCTTCCTCTGACACGGCAAGAAAAAGAGGGCTGCCTGCGCAGTCCTCTGCTCTCTTTGAAAATCCGGGTCATGAAAATCCGGTTCATTCTACATATGCGATCAATTTTTCCTCGCTCTCCGCCGTGTCAATGACAATCGTCTGTCCTTCGCTGATCTTCCCCCGCAGGATGATCCGGGCGGCCAGCGTCTCCACATTCTTCTGCAGATACCGGCGCAGCGGACGCGCGCCGTAGGCCGGATCGTAGCCATGTTCGGTGATAAAATCCTTCGCCGACGGCGTCAGCTCGACTGTGAGCTCCTGATCGGCCAGTCTGCGGTTCACATCGGCCACCATCAGATCCACAATCTGGCTGATGTTGTCCTTCGTCAGCGGCTTGAAGAGAATGATCTCATCCAGACGGTTCAGAAACTCCGGGCGGAAGTGTGCGTGCAGGTCATTCATTACCATGCTCTCCGCCTCCGGACGGATGCTGCCGTCCTCAGCAATCCCCTCCAGCAGATACTGAGAACCGATATTGGAGGTCATAATCAGGATCGTATTTTTAAAATCGACCGTCTTTCCCATCGAATCGGTGATCCGACCATCGTCCAGGACCTGCAGCAGGACGTTGAACACATCCGGATGCGCCTTCTCGACCTCGTCAAACAGCACCACAGAATATGGTTTCCTGCGAACCGCCTCCGTCAGCTGTCCGCCCTCATCATAGCCGACATAGCCGGGCGGCGCTCCGATCAGACGGGATACGGAATGCTTCTCCATGTACTCGCTCATGTCGATGCGGACGATATTATTCTCATCGTCAAACAACGCCACGTCCTGCGCCTTCGCAAGTGCTGTCTGTCGCACGC
>JAJQCO010000095.1:2720-14009 GCA_021202655.1 Clostridiales bacterium
TCCAACGCCGGTCGGTCCCAGGAAAAGGAAGGAGCCGATCGGCTTCGTCGGGTCCTTGATCCCGGCCTTCGAGCGAAGGATCGCTTCCGTCACCTTCTCGACTCCCTCGTCCTGCCCGACCACCCGCTTGTGCAGGGTCGCGTCCAGATTCAGGATCTTGCTGCGCTCGCTCTCGTTTAATTTGCTCACCGGAATGCCGGTCCAGCGGGAAATAATCCGGGCAATCTCATCCTCAGTGACGCTCTCATGCACCAGGCTCAGATCCTGGCTCTTCACCTTTTCCTCCTCTGCCTCCAGCTCCTTCTGAAGCTGCGGCAGCTTGCCATACTGCAGCTCTGCCGCCTTGCTCAGATCATATTTCTGCTGCGCCTGCTCGATCTCCCGGTGACAGGCTTCGATCTCCTCGCGCAGCTGCGACAAACGGTCGACCGAATTCTTCTCATTCTCCCACTGAGCCTTCTTCGTGGCAAATTCGTCGTGAAGCTCCGCCAGATTCTTCTGCAGGTCAGCCAGGCGCTCCTGACTCAGATGATCCGTCTCCTTCTTCAGGGCCGTCTCCTCGATCTCCATCTGCATGATCTTGCGGGAGAGCTCGTCGAGCTCGGTCGGCATGGAATCCATCTCCGTCTTGATCAGGGCGCAGGCCTCATCCACCAGATCAATCGCCTTATCCGGCAGGAAACGGTCGGTGATATAGCGATCCGAGAGGACCGCGGCGGCCACCAGCGCGGAGTCCGTGATCTTCACACCATGAAATACCTCATAGCGGTCCTTCACGCCACGCAGAATCGAGATGGTATCCTCCTCCGTCGGCTGGTCCACCATAACCGGCTGGAACCGACGCTCCAGCGCCGCGTCCTTCTCCACATATTTCCGGTATTCGTCCAGGGTCGTCGCGCCGATGCAGTGCAGCTCGCCGCGCGCCAGCATGGGCTTTAAGAGGTTGCCCGCGTCCATGCTACCCTCGGTCTTCCCCGCTCCGACAATCGTGTGCAGCTCGTCAATAAACAGGATGATCTGCCCGTCGCTCTTTTTCACATCCTCAAGCACGGCCTTCAGACGCTCCTCAAATTCACCCCGATACTTCGCGCCCGCGATCAGCGCGCCCATATCCAGGGCGAACAGCTTGCGATCCTTAAGTCCCTCCGGCACGTCGCCGCGGACGATCCGCTGCGCCAGTCCCTCAACGACCGCCGTCTTGCCGACGCCGGGCTCGCCGATCAAAACCGGATTGTTTTTCGTCTTTCTGGAAAGGATCTGGATCACATGACGGATCTCGCTGTCCCGACCGATCACCGGGTCGAGCTTCTGCTCCCGCGCGCACTCCACCAGATCCTGCCCGTACTTCTGCAGCGTGTCATAGGTCGCCTCCGGATTGTCGCTGACCACCCGCTGGTTGCCTCGCACCGTCGAGAGCGCCTGCAGGAAGGAATCCCGGGTAATGCCATACTGCCGGAACATCTCCTTCAACGTCCGGTCTGCGTACTTCATCATCGCCAGGAAGAGATGCTCGACGGACACATACTCGTCTCCCATCGCCTTCGATTCATCCTCGGCGTGGATCAGAACCTTGTTCAGGTCATTGCTGATATAGACCTGCCCGCCGCCGCTTACCTTCGGCAGCCCGGCCAGCTTCTGCTCCGCCTCGCCCGTAATCTGTTCCTTCGAAATGCCCATCTTGGCCAGCAGCTTGATAATCAGGCTGTCATCTATCGTAAGGAGACTGTAAAACAAATGCTCCTGCTCGATCTGCTGATTGCCGTAATCATAGGCCAGCTTCTCACAGCTCTGCACTGCCTCCATGGATTTCTGAGTAAATTTATTGATATTCATTCACACTCGCCTCCTTTGCGTGTGATTTTATCTGTTCCAACAGAACTATAACACATGTTGTTAGCACTGTCAAGTGTCGAGTGCTAAAATTGCGGGTGAAATTCGCACACTTTTTCAGAAGAAATTTTATGATGGAAAATCATGTCGATCTATGATAGGATAATGAACGATCCATGATTCAGAAAAGAAGAGTAGCGGCGATGCTGATTTATGTGATAAGGGAGGAGCAAACTCAGATGAACAGCCGAAAGCAATCAAATCCGGTCTGGATGCTGCGGACGAAACGGGCGGATTTCCAGGCGCTGGCCGCCCGCTTCCACATCAGTCCGGTCACAGCCCGGATCATCCGCAACCGCGACGTCATCAGCGAAGCCGAGATTGACCGATATTTAAACGGGACGCTCCGGGATCTGTACGATCCGCATCAAATGAAGGATATGGATCTGGCGTCCTCTGTGATAAAAAATAAAATCCTTGCCGGTGTACGAATCCGTATTGTAGGGGATTATGATATCGACGGAGTCTGCTCGACTTATCTGCTGCATCGGGGCATAACCCGCTGCGGTGGCCATGTCGATTACCAGATCCCCGAACGGATACGGGACGGATACGGCATCAATGAGACGATCATCCGCCAGGCGGCGGCAGACGGTATCGACACCATCGTGACCTGCGACAACGGCATCGCGGCCCTGGAGCAGATTGCGCTGGCGAAGGAGCTGGGCATGACCGTCGTGGTCACCGACCACCACGAGGTACGGCGGGACGAGGAGGGGCGACAGCTGCTGCCTCCCGCCGATGCGGTGGTCAATCCGAAGCGCGACGACTGTGACTATCCGTTTTCTGAAATCTGCGGCGGCGTGGTGGCCTGGAAGCTGATTCAGGTTCTCTATGAGGACTGCGGAATCCCGCAAAAAGAGTGGGAGGAGATGCTGGAATTTGCCGCCATTGCGACGGTCGGCGACGTCATGTGCTTAAAGGACGAAAACCGGATCATCGTGAAATGGGGGCTACGGCAGATGCCTCAGACCAAAAGTGCGGGCCTGCGCGCCCTGGTCGCCGCCTGCGACCTGGATATCCATACTCTCTCTGCCTATCACATCGGCTTTGTGATCGGCCCCTGCCTGAATGCCAGCGGACGACTGCAGACCGCAAAGCTGGCGCTGGAGCTGCTGCTCTGCCAGGAGCCGACGCAGGCCGCACACATGGCGCTAAAGCTGCGCGAGCTGAATGAAGAGCGCAAATCCATGACCGCCTCGGGCGTCGAGCAGGCGCTTGCGCAGCTGGAAAAGTCTGGCGCCGACGACCGTGTCCTGGTGATCTTCCTGCCGGACTGCCACGAATCTCTCGCCGGCATCATTGCCGGCCGCGTGCGGGAGGTCTGGAACCGCCCGACGCTCGTACTCACCAGAAGCGAGGGCTGCGTCAAGGGCTCTGCCCGCTCCATTGAGGCCTACCACATGTATCATGGCCTGTGCGGCGTGCAGGATCTGCTGCTGAAATTCGGCGGCCACCACATGGCGGCCGGCTTTTCTCTGCTGGAGAAGGATATCGACGCCTTCCGCAGACGCCTGAACGAACAGGCTACTCTGACGCCGGAGGACTTTATCCCGAAGGTCTGGATTGACGTGGCGATGCCGCTCGAATATCTGTCAGAAGACCTGATCCGCGAATTTGCCTGCCTGGAGCCCTTCGGCCAGGGCAATGAAAAGCCGCAGTTCGCCCAGAATGATCTCCGCATCCTCAGCGCGCGCGTACTCGGCAAAAACCGCAACGTCGTAAAGCTTACGCTCGGCGCCAAAAGCGGCTTCTCCATGGACGGACTGCTGTTCACAGAGGGCGACCGTTTCCTGGAAGAAATGGGCGATAACCGGCGGATCGATGTGATTTATTACCCGGATATCAATGAATATCATGGCCGCCGATCCCTGCAGATCATCATCCGGGATTACCGCTTCCGGCGTGATCCCTGCTGACAGAACTGGTTATCCATGTTTGCAACCATATTGTTATTACGAGGAGATTTTTCAATAATGAGTGAAGAGAACAAAAAGCCTGCCTCCGGACCAGCAGCGGGCGATTTTCTGATCCAGGGCAGCATCCTGGCGGCGGCGGGCATCATCGTCCGTTTCATCGGCCTGCTTTACCGGATCCCGATGACGCGGATCCTGGGCGGAGACGGAAACGGCTACTATGCGACCGCATATGAAATCTATAACATTGGCCTGATCCTGTCCTCCTACAGCCTGCCGATGGCCGTCTCCAAGCTGATTGCCGCGAAACGGGTGCAGGAACGCTGTCAGGACGCCAGACGGGTGCTGCAAAGCGCCTTCACCTTTGGAGCTGTGGCCGGCGGCCTGATGACGCTGCTCCTGCTCTTTGGCGCGGATCAGATCACAGCGGTGATCTTCAACAGCCCCAACAGCGCCCTTCCCTTAAAGGTCATGGCGCCGACGATCCTGGTTTTCTCGATCATGGGCGTGATCCGCGGCTATTTCCAGGGTCTTGGAAATATGGTTCCGACCTCCATCTCCCAGGTGATCGAGCAGGTGGTCAATGCCATCGTCAGCATCACTGCCTCCTGGGCCTTTATGAACTGGTTCGCCGGCCGGGACAATGTCGGCTCCTACGGGGCGGCAGGAGGAACGCTTGGCACCTTTCTCGGCGCAGTTTCCGCGTTTCTCTTTCTCGCAATCCTGATGCTTCGCTGCCGCAAAAGCCATCGAGAGTGGTTCGACCGCCCGCAGGCCGCGGCTGTCGACAGCTGGCGCGCCATCTACACCGCGCTCTTTCTGACGCTGATTCCCATCGTGCTCAGCCAGTTTGTCTACCAGCTGAGCGGCACCGTGGACAACGCCATGTTCGGCACCATGATGGGCGCAAGGGGGCTTGAGGAGAAGGAACGCGCGACTCTCCTCGGAATCTACAGCAGCAAATATCGTCTTCTGAGCAATGTGCCGGTCGCCATCGCGAACTCACTCGGGACATCCATGATCCCCAGCATTGTCCGCTCCCGGGTGTCCGGCCGCCGCGACGAGGTCTGCCACAAGATCAGCCTGACCGTCAAATTCAACATGCTGATCGCCATTCCCTGTGCCGTCGGCATGGGCGTGCTGGCCTCCCCGATCATGCGGCTGATTTTCGGCGACAGCCGCGCGCTCACCGCGAACCTGATGCGGATCGGCGCCCCCGCCGTGATCTTCTTTTCCCTGTCCACGGTCACAAACGCCGTGCTTCAGAGCATTGACCTGATGCGCAAATCCGTCACGCACTCCGCCGTCTCCCTGGCGATTCACGCCGTGCTTCTCTATCTGATGCTGGGACCGCTTGGCTGGGGCGTTTACGGCCTGGTCATCAGCAATGTCACCTTCGCTCTGGTCGTCTGCATCCTGAACTGGATCGCGATCGGCCACGCGCAGGAATACCGGCAGGAGGTAAAAACGACCTTCCTTCTCCCGCTCTTATGCTCCGCCGTGATGGGCGTTGCCGCGCTCGCCGTCTTCCGGGCCGTCACGGCAGCTACACAGTATTACCAGATCGGCCTGGCGGCAGGCGTGCTGATTGCCATGGTCATTTACCTGATCCTGATCCTGGCCACAGGAACGGTAAAGGAGGACGAGCTGCCTCAAATGCCGCTCGGGACACAGCTGCTGCGCCTGGGGAAGCGCTTCCATCTGATCCGGTAATGGACGCCATCTGACGCCCCATTCATTTTTTGTTTACAATTTTGTCAAAAATCATTTACACCGGTATCATGATTTCTTCATGAATCCAAAATATACTGTAACCATAAACAACAGAGCAGGTTGTTTATGAAGTGCTTACAAGATTTTTTCATAATACTTGAGCTGATAACAGAATTATCAGCTCTCCTCCCTTTTTACCTCTTATATTGGAAAAGCGCCTCTCAGCTGCGGAGAGGCGCTTTTATTTTGCCGCGACGTGCAAATTCACACGGGAGGCGAGCAGCCAGAGTGCCAACAGATTCGGATATGCCATCAGTCCGTTACAGATATCTGCGATAAGCCAGACAAATTCCAGACGGCCGACGCACCCGAAAAAGACAGCCGCCAGATACAAAGGAAGATAGCCGCAGGGCTCGCTCCTGCGGCCGCCGCTTAAGCTGCGAGTGAGATATTCGGCAGTCTGTCTTCCCGTATAATACCACGCCAGAATGGTCGCAAAAGCGAACACTGCCATGGCCGCCGAGACCAGAAGCTCCCCCGGGCGACCCAGCCGCCCGGCAAAGCACCAGGCCGCCAGCTGCGCCCCGGCGATCCCCGCCGGAACCCCGAATTCCCGCTCCGCGCACAGGATCACAAACGCAGTCAGCGTGCAGAGTACGATCGTGTCAAAAAACACCTCAAACATCGCCCACATGCCCTGCTGCTCCGGCGTCGTATCCTCCGTCTGACCATGGAGAACCGCGAGCGTCCCCAGTCCCGCCTCATTGGAAAATACTCCGCGGGACAGGCCGATGCGGATGCTCCGGCTCGTGAGGAAACCGGCAATCCCGCCTCCCGCAGAGAGCGGAGAAAACGCTCCCGACAGGATATCTCTCAGCACACAGGGAATCGTTGACGCACACGACAGGATCACGATCAGGGAGAAGGCGATATAAATCCCCGCGGCAACCGGCATCAGGCGCTCTGCCACCCGGGCAATCCGATGGATCCCGCCGACGAGAATCAACGCCACGACCCCAGTCAGAAACAGAGCGCTGAACGAAACCGGAATTCCCGCGCAGGACGCCAGCGCAGCGCCGACAGAATTGGCCTGCACCATGCTGCCCATCCCCACAGACGCCAATACCGCAAGCCCTGCATAGATCATGCCCATCGTCCGGCTGCCCAGGCCGCGCTCCATATAGATCATCGGCCCGCACAGCCAGTGTCCGTCTCCGGCACGGCTGCGATACTCGATCCCCAGACAGGTCTCCGCATAGGCTGTCATCATTCCGACTGCCGCGGAAACCCACATCCAGAAAATGGCCCCCGGCCCGCCCGCGGCCAGGGCAGTCGCCACGCCGACAATGTTGCCGGTTCCGACAGTCGCCGCAAGCGCCGTACAGGCGGACTGAATCTGCGAGACCTGGCCGTCTTCCCTGTGTTCTTCACAGAGAAATTGCCCCGCCGTGGCCTTAAGCCAGTATCTCCACCGCCGGACCTGAAAGCATCCGGAACGCACCGTAAACCAGATTCCGGTTCCCAGAAACATCGCCAGCGTCCACGGTCCCCATATCATCTGATGTAGCGCCCTGAGCGCCGCCATGCGACCACCGCCAAGCCGAATCTTTTTACATCTTATGACGATACCTGAACTAAAAATATCTGAATCCGATGAAATCGCCAAAGCCAATGCGCAGGGCACAGGCGTTCACGAATTATTCAAAATGCGTTTCTCGCAATTTAAAGAAAGATATGCTATGATGATGATACCAGAATCAGAAGCTCTTAAATCTGTTTTTTGAAAGTCTCGCGTAAGAAGGAGGATGCATATGCCCGGATTTACCACACATTACATTCTGGGAATGAAAGCATACAACGACATGCCCGCAAATCAGCTCAAGTCTGTCATCGCCAAATACCGATGGCTCTACCAGCTTGGCCTGCAGGGACCGGACATGTTCTTTTATTACATTCCGATTCTGCGCCATCGGGACTTCCGCAATGTCGGTTCCTACATGCATGAGCACCACATCCGGGATTTCTTTGACACATATCTGCGCCACATGGACGCCATCCAGTCCAGGCAGCAGCGCGAGGAATGCCTTTCCTATTTCTGCGGCTACTTGAATCACTACGTCGGGGATTCGATCTGCCACCCTTACGTCTACGGCAGAATCGGCCATGACACCGCACACCCGACCGGGCGCATCCATGGCCAGCACGCCGCCCTGGAGAATGACATTGACGCCATCCTCCTCATGCATTACAAGCATAAAAAACCGTCTCAGTTCAACCAGGCGGCGACCATCTGTTTAAATGGCATGGAGACGCAGTTTATCTCCCGTTTCCTTTCGGACATGATCAACGAGACCTACTATCCGATCACCTACCGGAACAATTTCCAGGTGACGCCGGCCATGGTTCACCGCTCCATCCTTGCCATGCGCTTTGGATGCCGGACTCTGGCAGATCCGAAGGATTCCAAGCGCAACAAGATCGCCTACATGGAATCGCTCTTCCGGCGCAGCCACGTCGCTTCCCAGAAGCTGGTCACCGACCACATCCGCGATCCCCGCATGGTGCTGAACCTGGACCACGAAACCTGGTGCAACCCCTGGGACCGCCGTCAGGCCTCCAACGCTTCCTTTCCGGAGCTGTTTCGCAAATGCCTGGCCAAGCTGAGCGACGTCTATGGAATTCTCAATGCCGATATCACAGACGCGAAAGCGACGTCCGGTCTCGACCATTCCCGGCTGCTCGACGAGCTGGGAAGCTATTCCTACCACAGCGGGCTCGAGGTCATCGACTAGGCGGCTCAGCGAATCGTCTGATCGCCGTCCTTGGCGGAATAATGCTTTTCCACATGCAGCTTCTGCACCCACGCCTTTGTCTCCGGCGTCCGGTAGGCGTCCCCCTCATTATCCCAGAGCCACTGGGGACAGGGCCAGAGGCAGATGGAGGGATCGATCGCCTGATAGACCTCCTCGCCCACGCCGTTTTGCCCGTGATGCGCCATCTGCACTATATCTGATTTCAGGTCGCCGCCGCTCTCCGCAAGGAGCCACTCTCCCCCCGCCTGCTGCAGATCGCCCAGAAAGAGAATAGAGACGCCGTTTACGAGCATACGATAGGCAATGGAGGCATCGTTCCCGTCGCGCTCGCCGACATGGTCCGCATCCGGCTCATAGCGGTCGTTCATCACCGTCACCGTTACCCCGTCGACTGTAATAACGTCCCCTCTGCTCACGGTATGACGCATGGAGGCCGGAAGCGCATCAAGATAACTGATGATGGATCCCGCCGTGCCGAGATCGCCAAGCTCATGCACCATGTACCAGCTGATATCTGCAAAATTATAATAAATATGGTCAATCTCAATGCCCGTGTCCACGCCGTCCGCTTCGTCCGTCAGGAGCTTAAGCAGCGAGCCCACATGGTCTGTATGGGCATGCGTCAGAAACCAGGCGTTAACATGTCCGCCGCACGCGCGAATCTGTTCCATCAGATAATCGGCGTCATCCCACCGGCCTCCGTCCACGACGATCAGGCTGCCCTCCGCCGTCTCGAGAAGAAAGGACATCATCTGGCCCTCCGTCTGCGACGCCAGCATGGTCAGAACCGCCCCGCCAAGAATCGGCGTCTCGTCCCGTTCTTCTTCCGGCTTTTCACCCTCTGTCATGATTTCCCCCGTGACAGCTTCTTCCGCGACGTTTTCCAGCGTAACGCTCTCCTCTGTGGCGCCCTTCCCCTCCGCGACCGCTCCCGTCTCCATGACGGATCCGCCGGCGGCGCGACTGCCAAAAAGCATGGCAGATCCAGCCAGCCCGACGCCGATCAGCACAAGCACGGCAAACACAGGCGCAGCGAATCTCGCCGACGGCGCAAACCGTCCTTTTTTTCTTCTCCGGCTTCTCCGTTTTCTTTCGCTCATCGCTCTTTTCTCCATCTTAATATTTCCAGTCCTTTTGACTTACATCTGGATTCATGACTCTGGGTTCTGCAATAATATATCTCTTCTGCCCCAGGCATCACCATCATACCAGAATTTCCGCCGCCCGGATAGCCTCTTCATAAAATCGCAATGTTTTTCTCCTTGCAATTTCTCCTGCCCCATGATATGATGTTCAGGAAATTATTAATTTTAATTTTTTTGAACGCTCAAACCGTCATCCATGACCAGGAGGAATTTCATATGAAGCACAGGGATACCAGAAAATCACTGTTTGAACAGCTTGACCTGTTTGACACGATCATTCCTTTTTTTGTCATCGTCGCGCTCTGTATCTGGTTTGTCATAAACCCGGACGGATCCTCGCAGATGCTTGCCTCCATCCGTTTTTTCCTGGGCGACCGGATGGGCAGCTGCTATCTGCTGATGGGACTTGGCATCTTCCTCTGCTCGCTCTACCTGGCTTTTTCCAGATACGGGACGATCCGCCTTGGCGCCATGGAAAAACCGAAATACTCCACCTTTCAGTGGGGATCCATGATGTTCACGGCCGGCCTTGCCGCCGACATTCTCTTTTATTCCTGCTGTGAATGGATGCTTTACGCCTCGGACCCGCACATCGCCGAGATGGGCGCCGTGCAGGACTGGGCCGCCACCTATCCGCTCTTCCACTGGGGACCGATCCCATGGGCCTTCTATCTGGTGCTGTCCGTCGCCTTCGGCTTCATGCTCCACGTCCGCAAACGCGACAAACAGAAATATTCCGAATCCTGCCGGGCGATCCTGGGCGCGCGTGTGGACGGCTGGGCCGGACGGCTCATCGACCTGATCGCCGTATTCGCACTGTTGGCCGGCACCGCCACGACCTTCTCTCTGGCGACGCCCCTGCTCTCGACGGCCATCAGCCGCGTCACCGGGCTGGAGCAAACGACCATGCTCACTCTCCTCATCCTGATCCTCATCTGCGCAGTCTATACCTTTGCCGTCTACTTTGGCATGAAAGGCGTCCAGGTCGCCGCCGCATCCTGTACCTGGCTCTTCTTCGCCCTGCTGGCCTATGTCTTCCTCTTCGGCGGAGAAAGCCGGTTTATCGTGGAGACCGGCATCACTGCCATCGGCAATCTGGCGCAGAACTTCATCCACCTGGCGACCTGGACCGACTCGCTTCGTACCTCCTCCTTCCCCCAAAACTGGACCATCTTCTACTGGGCCTACTGGATGGTCTGGTGCGTGGCCGTGCCGTTCTTTATCGGCTATATCAGCCAGGGACGCACAATCCGGCAGACGGTTCTGGGCGGCTACCTCTACTGCCTGGCGAGCACCTTTACCTCCTTCTCCATCATGGGAAATTATGGGCTCGCGCTCCAGATGCAGGGGAAGCTGGACGTCCTGGGCCAATATGCCGCGGACGGCGATTTAAACGCCTCCATCATCCGCGTCCTGGAGCAGCTTCCTCTCCCCGGCCTGGTTCTGATCCTGCTGATCCTCTGCATGTTTACGTTTTACACGACGTCCTTTGATTCCATCACCATGGTCGCCTCCGCCTACACCTACCTGCAGCTGCGCTACGGGGAAGAGCCAGACAAGCGGGTACGGCTGTTCTGGTCCGTATTCCTGATTTTCCTTCCTCTTGCCCTGATCTTCTCGGAGAATTCCATGGCGAACCTGCAAAGCGTGTCCATCATCGCGGCATTTCCCGTCGGAATCATCATGATCCTGATCATTGCCAGCTTCTTTAAGGACGCCAACGCCTACTTAAAAGAAACCGGGGCAAAGCCCTGATGAAAAAGTCAAGACCACCGGCTTAGCCGGTGGCTTGTTCTGCCCCTATAAGGGGCT
>JAJQCO010000193.1:0-8863 GCA_021202655.1 Clostridiales bacterium
GAGACGGGGGCTTTTTCTTCGCTCTAAATCGTGGTACAATAACAGGAAACAAAAGAGGGGCAGGAGGGGTGCAGATATGCTGTCATCGCAGGAACGACAGGAATATATTGTAGATCAGGTGAATAAGAACGGGAGCGTCCGCGTTTCGGATGTCAGCAGGGAGCTGAGCTGCTCGGAGGTTACGATCCGGAATGATATCCGCAGGCTGGACGAGCTGGGGCTTTTGTCCCGCACACATGGAGGCGCAAAGGTCTGTCAGGATGGGCTGACGATTTCCTTTGAGCAGGGGGAGTGCTTCTGGCACAAGGAGGAGAAGAAGCGGATCGCCGAGAGAGCCTATGAGTATATCAACAGCCGCGATTCCATCATCATTGATGATTCCACAAGTGGCTATTATCTGGCAAAAATTATCCGGCGCAACACCGAGAAGCGCATGATCGTGATCACCAATTCGATCCTGACGGCGGCGGAGCTTTCCTCTGCCAGACACATTGAGCTTTTTGTCGTCAGCGGCCATGTGATCGGCACGCCTCCGTCTGCGTTAGACAATTTCACGGTGAACGCCTATCATCAGTTTAACGCGACCAAGGCGTTTATCGGCGCCAACGGCATCGATCTCAGAAGAGGCGTCGCCTCGCTCGGGACGCCGCAGCGGGACGTGAAGAAGGCGATTGTCGAGGTGGCGAAGGAGCTCTATGTCCTCGTCGACCACACGAAGTTTGAGGGCGGCAGCCTGTTTAATGTCTGTCCGATGTCCGCGGTCACGCGGGTGATCACGGACCGGCAGGTGCAGCCGGGGCAGCTGGAGCTTGCAAGGTCGCTGGGGATTCCGATGGATGTGGTCTGACGGAATATCCCGGCGGGGATATTGCGCGGCGAAGGTCCGGTCGGTTTTGTTAAAGAGGCGTTAAGGTTTTCTGAAATATCCATGAATTGCCGGAATGGGAAGCGGGAAGCGTCTTGACTTCCTATTTTTCCTTATGTTATAATGCGGTCAATGAGCCGGAAACGGCCTACAGAGGGGGAGTGCTGCGAAAGCGCATGTGGCGCGGCAGATTCTCCTCTTTGTTATTGTTATGAATGAGGAGAGGATTTTTTTACATGAGCAGAGATTTATCGGATGAGCGTAAGATGGCGTCACGCAGGGAGATGCGCAAGCATGCGACTTCCCAGGGATCCGCAGGCGGCGATACGCTTTTAGTCGGAATTGATGTCGGTTCCACGACGACGAAGATCGCGGTTGTGAATCCGGTAAATGAGGAGATGATCTATTCGGATTACAGACGCCATCACGCGGACCAGGCGGGAAGCGTGCGTATGGTGCTGAAAAGCCTGGGCAAACGGGAGCCGGACAAGAAGCTGCGTGTCTGTCTGACCGGATCCGGAGCCAAGCCCCTGGCGGACGCGATGGGCGTTCCGTTCGCGCAGGAGGTGGCGGCCAATTCGGTTGCGATCCGCAGGCAGTACGGTCAGGTCCGCACGGCGATTGAGCTGGGCGGGCAGGACGCGAAGATGCTGTTTTTCAAGGAGGACAGCAGCACGGGCGAGCTTACCTGCTCGGATATGAGGATGAACGGAAGCTGCGCCGGGGGAACCGGCGCCTTTATCGACGAGATTGCGTCTATTTTGAAGGTTCCGATTGAGGAGTTCAACGAGCTGGCCTCAAGGGGGACGGTCGTGTATGATATTTCCGGGCGGTGCGGGGTCTATGCGAAGACGGATATCCAGCCGCTGTTAAATCAGGGCGTGAGGCGTGAGGATCTGGCTCTTTCCGCATTCCATGCGATCGCCCGACAGACCATCGGCGGCCTCGCGCAGGGGCTGGATATCGAAAAGCCGGTGATCTTTGAGGGAGGTCCGCTGACCTTTCACCCGGTACTGGTCCGTGTGTTTGCGGAGCAGCTTTCGCTTACGCCGGAGCAGATTGTCATCCCGGAGCATCCGGAGATGATGGTCGCCTACGGGGCCGCGCTGGCGCTTGACCGCATGTTTTCTCAGAATACCGCGAAGGATACCGCGTTTGGCCTGCTCCGTCGCATGGATGAGAACTGGGCGGCGATGACCGATCCGGACAGGAAAGAGGCGAAGCCGTTTTTCTCATCGGAGGAGGAGAAGGCCGCCTTTTTGACCCGGCACAAAAGGCCGGAGCGCGCCGTCTCCCTCCCGGCGCCTGGGACCGTTCTGCGGGCTTACCTGGGAATGGATTCGGGCAGCACGACGACGAAGTTTGTGCTGATGGATGAACAGGAGCAGCTTCTGGATTCCTTTTATGCGCCGAACGAGGGAGAGCCGCTTAAGGTGGCGAAGGAAGCTCTGATTGCCATGCGTGACCGCTATCGCGCGGCCGGCGTGGAGCTTGACATCCTGGCAGCCGGGACGACCGGTTACGGCGAGATGCTGTTCCACCGGGCGTTTCAGACCGAGTATCACACGGTTGAGACGGTGGCGCATGCGAGAGCCGCGGAGAAGTATGTGAAGGACGCGACCTTCATCCTTGATATCGGCGGCCAGGATATGAAGGCGATCTGGCTGGATAAGGGGATTATCACGAATATTGTGGTGAATGAGGCCTGTTCGTCCGGCTGCGGCTCCTTCCTCCAGAATTTCGCGGCCTCGCTTTCTATTCCTTTAGAGGAGATCGCCTCCAGGGCATTTGCCTCCAAGACGCCTGCCGCGCTCGGAAGCCGCTGTACGGTCTTTATGAACAGCAGCATCATCACGGAGCAGAGAAACGGAAAACAGACGGAAGATATCATGGCGGGGCTCTGCCGTTCGATTATAGAAAATGTGTTTACCAAGGTGATCCGCCTGTCAAACCTGGATTCGCTGGGCGAGCGGATCGTGGTGCAGGGAGGAACCTTTGAAAATGACGCCGTCCTGCGGGCGATGGAACAGTACATAGGAAGAGATGTTCTGCGCGCGCCGTATTCCGGCCTGATGGGAGCGATCGGGGCGGCGCTTCTGACCAAGGAGCAGTGCGAGCTCGGCAAGGGAAAGCGGAGCTTTATCGGCCTGGATGAGATGGAGCATTTTTCCTATACTCAGAATGCCAACGCTCCCTGCCCGTTCTGCGGGAACCACTGCAAGCGGACCGTCGTTACCTTTTCGAACGGCGGCTCCTGGGTGACGAACAATCGCTGTGAGCGGGGAGAGATTCTGGGCGATCCGAAGGATAAGGCAGTGATCGCGAAGCTTAAGGAAACGAACGCGAAGAAGCCGGAGGCCGTAAATCTCTTCAAGCTGCGTCAGGAGCTTCTGATGAAGGAATATCCGGCGCTCAAACCGGAGGTGACGCGCGATCTCGTCATTGGCATTCCGAGGGTGCTGTCCTACTGGGAGACGATGCCCTTCTGGACAACCTTCTGGAGGTCGCTGGGCTTTGGGGTGCGTGTATCCGACGCCAGCACCCGGAAGATGTATGAGAGCGGCCTGGCTTCGGTGACGTCGGATACGATCTGTTTCCCGGCCAAGCTGGTACACGGCCATATCCGCAACCTGGCGGAGCATCAGGTGGACCGGATTTTCATGCCGACGATCACGACGGTGCCGTCGGAGAATACGGCAAAGACCAGCGAATCCATGTGTGCGGTGGTGAAGGGCTATCCTATTGTCCTGCGCAATTCCGATAATCCGGAGCGCAGGTTTGGCATCCCGTTTGACGCGCCGATGTTTCACTGGTATACGGACGAGGATCGTGACCGGCAGCTGACGCAGTACATGGAGGAGACGTTTGGCGTCGCAAAGGAGCTCTGCCGCGCCGCGGTAAAGGCGGGCGACGCCGCGCAGCAGGCGTTTGAGGCGGCGCTTAAGCAGGCGGGGCAGGCGGTTCTTGACGATGTGGAAAAGAAGGGAACCTATGCCATTGTCCTGGCCGCAAGACCCTATCAGACGGATCCTCTGGTCAATCATGACCTGCCGGAGATGTTTACCAAACAGGGTATCCCGGTGCTGACCGCGGACAGTCTGCCGGAGGTCACCCATGTGGATCTTTCACACAGCCGGATTGATATCGTGAACAACTATCACGCGAGAATGCTCTCGTCCGCGATCCTGGCGGCGCAGAGCGAGCATCTGGAGTACGTGCAGTTTGTCAGCTTCGGCTGCGGGCATGACGCCTACCTCTCGGATGAGATCATCCGTATGATGAACGAGATTTCCGGGAAGACGCCGTTAATTCTGAAGCTGGATGAGAGCGATGTGCAGGGACCGCTGCGCATCCGTGTCCGTTCCTTCCTGGAGACGATTGATATGAAGCGTCGGAAGGGCGTTTCGCATGAGACGAGGGAACTTGCGGATCCATATCCGGTCAAATTCCGCAAGGAGGATCGCAGGGATAAGGTCGTCCTGGTGCCGAATACCTCTCACGCCTTCTGCCGGATCATGTCGGCGGCGATGGGTACGCAGGGGATCCGGACGGTTCCGCTTGAGATTGGGAGAGAAGAGGCGATCCGGCTCGGCAAGCAGTATGTACATAACGACATCTGTTTTCCGGCGCAGATCGTGATCGGAGAAGCGCTTGCCGCGCTTCGAAGTGGGAAATATGATCCGAAGCACACGGCGATCGCGATGGGAAAATATGTCGGAGACTGCCGCCTGACGCACTACGGCGCGCTTTTGCGCAAGGCGCTTGACGACGCGGGTTATCCGGAGGTTCCGGTGCTGACGAATGACGACGTTGACTCGCACGATATGCATCCGGGATTTAAGATGAATATGCTGTCCGCGATGCGGATTGCGTTTGCGCTGCCGATGATCGATGTGCTGGAGGAGCTTCTGCGCAAGATCCGGCCCTATGAGCGGGTAAAGGGAGCCGCGCAGGATGCGTTCGACCAGGGCATGGATCTTCTGGTGGACGGTCTTAGCAAGGCCGGGATCCGCGGCATGAAAAAGGGCTTTGCGCGTGCCGTTGATCTGATGAATTCGGTGGAATACGACCGTTCACATCCACGCCCGGGCGTGCTGATTGTGGGGGAATATCTGTTGAATTTCCATCCGGGCGCCAACCATGACATTGAGGATTATCTTGAAAAAAGTGGGTTTGAGATCATCGAGGCGCGGATGACGGACGTCATTCGCAAGACATACTTTTATCAGAACGCCCAGATTAAGGAATATCATGTGAAGAAGCCGCTCGGCCAGAAGCTCTGGTATGATACGGCGGACCATATGTTTAATCTGGCGCATGACCTGGCGGATTCCATTGCGAAGCGCCACCCGCTCTATGAGCCGGTCTGCCGGATGCAGGATCTGGTAAAGGAGAGCGATCCGGTCCTTCACCACACGTTTGACGCGGGCGAGGGCGTCCTGATTTCGGGAGAAATTCTGCACCATGCGGCGCATGGGTGCAAGGCCTTTGTCATTCTGCAGCCCTTCGGCTGTCTGCCAAACCATGTGGTCGGCCGCGGTGTGATGCGCAGGCTGAAGGAGCTATATCCGGATGCGCAGATTCTGGCGCTTGATTATGATCCGGACGTCAGCTTTGCCAATGTGGAGAACCGGCTGCAGATGCTGGTGATGAATGTGGTGAAGCGGGAGGAGACGTCGGCGGATGTGGAAAAGCTCTACGGAGACGGGCGCAGCGTCGGGAGAATCCGGGAGGAGCAGGAGAGAACGGTCGGGAGAACCTGCGGCTCCTCTGCGCTGCGGCAGTGACGGATGAGAAATATTTTAAGCTTCCACGTCATAGAATGGCAGGGACGACGGGTTACGGAGCAGATTGATGGCCGTACAGGATCAGAAGCTGGAGGATCTTTTAAATCTTTCCCTGGAAACGCCCGAGGAGGAGAGAGCGCGTTCTGCGGAGCTGGAGACGGGATTTGACGCAGAAGAAAAGACATGGGAGTTGATTGTCAGATATACCGGGAGCCTGGATGAGCTCCGCAGTCTGGGGGTGTCGGTGGAGGAGCTTTCCGCCGGGTTCGCGATCCTGACGGTTCCGGAATCTCTGGTGGACCGGGTAAGCGGGCTTTCTCAGATTGAATATGTGGAAAAACCAAAGAGGCTGTTTTTCGCCGTGAACCGGGCGAAGGCAGCCTCCTGTCTGAATGTCATGCAGGAGCAGCCCTGGGGACTTACGGGAAGGGGCGTGATGACGGCGATCCTTGATTCCGGGATTGATTATTTCCATGAGGATTTCCGGAATGCGGACGGAACGACCCGGATCCTGGGCCTGTGGGATCAGAATCTGGGGCGATCTTTCACAAGGGAAGAGATCAATCGCGCCCTGGAGACCGGAAGCCGGAGCCTGGGAAGAGAGCTTGTCCCGACGACGGATTTAAGCGGGCATGGGACGGCCGTGGCCGGGATCGCGGCGGGAAACGGGCGGGAGGAGAATGGGAAATATCGCGGCGTCGCCTACGAAAGCGAGCTTCTGATCGTCAAGCTGGGGACGGAGCGACCGGACGGATTTCCAAGGACGACGGAACTCATGCGGGCGGCGGATTATGCCGTCCGGACCTCCTCGGAGCTTGGCCTGCCCGCGGCGATCAATATCAGCATCGGGAACACCTACGGCTCTCATGACGGCTCCAGCTTTCTGGAATCCTTTCTGAACACCATCGGACGGTACGGAAGGACGGCGATCATCGTCGGCAGCGGCAATGAGGGCGCTTCCGGCGGGCATGCCTCCGGCGTGCTGGGACAGCGTCTTACGGATCGCGTTGAGCTCTCTGTCGCACCCTATGAGACAGGATTTTCCGTCCAGCTCTGGAAGGCTTACACCGATCAGTTTTCGGTGTCCATGCAGACGCCGTCCGGGGAGATTCTGGGACCGATCTCCGAGAGGCTGGGACCGTCTCGTTTTCACTGGCGCTCGACGCAGATCCTGATTTATTACGGCAAGCCGAGTCCGTACAGCCAGTCGCAGGAAATCTATTTTGATCTGATGCCGGATGAGGGCTCCTATGTGGAAAGCGGGATCTGGACCTTCCTTCTGACACCGCAGCGCGTCATCGAGGGCAAGTATGATTTCTGGCTTCCCTCTGCCCGCTCCTTAAATACGTCGACACAGTTTTTGAAGCCGACGCCGGATACGACGCTTACCATCCCGTCCTGCGCGGCAGGCGTTATCACGGTTGGCGCCTGCCACAGCATGGGGAATACCTATGCGGATTTTTCCGGGAGGGGCTATACCCGCCTGACGAATCAGGTCAAGCCGGATCTGGTGGCTCCCGGAGTCGGTCTGATGGCGCCGGCTGTCGGGGGCGGATACAAGGCGGTAACGGGAACTTCCTTTGCGGCTCCGGTTGTCACGGGCAGCGCCGCGCTGATGATGCAGTGGGGGATGGTGGACGGGAACGATCCCTATTTGTACGGGGAGAAGCTAAAGGCCTATCTGCACCGGGGCGCGAAGCCGTTGGCGGGAATTGAGAGCTATCCGAACCCGGCTACGGGATACGGGGCGCTCTGCTTAAGAGACAGTCTGCCGATCGGGTGAGAGACGGAAAAATTCGCAGAAAAACGCGGCGTGGACTGTCGGTATAACGAAAAACAGGAAGGAACGATTACGAGAGGAGATCAAGGGGATGGAAGGCTTAAGTACGCTGTGCTACATAGAACGGGACGGGAAATATCTGATGCTCCACCGAACGGTGAAGGAGCATGATGTGAACAGGGATAAATGGATTGGCGTCGGGGGACATTTTGAGGCTGACGAGAGCCCGGAGGAATGCCTGCTGCGGGAGGTGCGGGAGGAGACCGGCTACACGCTGACCTCCTATCGCTTTCGCGCGATCGTGACCTTTGTCTCCGGAGGCGGCGTGACGGAATACATGCATCTGTTTACCGCAGACGGATTCGAGGGAGAGCCGGTTGCCTGCGATGAGGGCGAGCTGGAATGGGTGGCGAAGGAGGACGTCATGCGCCTGAATATCTGGGAGGGGGACAAGATATTTTTCCGGCTTTTAGAGGAGCGGGAGGATTTCTTTTCCCTGAAGCTGGTATATGACGGCGGAGACCGTCTGGTATTCGCCGCGCTTGACGGGACGCCGATGAAGCTGTGATTCGAGATGCCCGGACGGCGCTCCGGCCACAGGAATATGACCGGGAGTTCTCCTTCCCGGTGGAACGCGCGCGCTTAGTCAATGTCCTGATACAGGCTTTTGCGAAAATCGATGCTGCGCTCGATCAGGCAGTTGATTTCCGCTCCGAGGAAGAGGATGCAGATGCAGAAATACAGCCACATCATCAGCAGGACGATGCCGGTCAGGCTTCCGTACATGTAGGAAAAATTGCTGAAGTAAGTGAAATAGACGGAGAAACCATAGGAAAATATCATCCACCCCACGGTGGAGAAGGCAGCGCCCGGGATCTGATGCTTTGGGTGCTGCTTTTTTTGCGGCACAAAGGTATAGAGGCCGACAAATACCAGCATAAAGAGAACGCCGGACAGGATCGCGCGGATATTGATGACGGAGTCGATGAGGCCGGACAAAACAGGGACGTATCTCAGCACCAGACTTTGGATCGAGTTTCCGAGGACGAGCAGAGTCAGGGAGATCATGCAGGCAATCATGAAAACCAGGGTGTAGACCGAACAGATCAGCCGGGTTACGAGGTAATTCCGTTTCTCCATGGATCCGTAGATCCGGTTCAGTCCCCGCTCGATCCCCATCATGCCGCGGGAGGCGGACCAGAGCGCAAGCAGGGCGGTGACGGACAGGATCCTGCCCGGATATTTGATATACAGATCGTCGACAATGCCGATGACGAGGGAGTGCAGCATCTCCGGCAGGAGGCGGGTGAGAATCCGCATCAGGTCCGATTTGCTGACCGCCGGGTTCATCTGGATCAGCGCCAGAAGCAGCATGATAAACGGAAACGCGGCAATGACAATAAAAAAGGATGCCTGTGCCGCATATACGGT
>JAJQCO010000193.1:8873-13996 GCA_021202655.1 Clostridiales bacterium
AAGAATCCATCGGAGCATCGAATCTCCCCCTTGCTTTTTTTCAAAACGCCGTTTTCTATACTGTAGCATGAGCGGGGAAAAATAGCAAGGAGGGAAGGAGCGCTTTGACGGATTCTTTTTTAATTGGCAGGCGGATTTTTTCGCACAGAGGAGGGCGTACATCCGTACAGCTTTTTGAATTCGCGGTTGAAACGCTTCTGGTTTGTGAGGCCGTTTTTCTCCATCACCTCCGACACCGGGAGATCCGTATTTTGCAGATCCCGGTATGAGTGCGTCAGCCGAATCTCGGTCAGATACTGGAGGAAGGAGCCTCCGGTGTGCTTGCGGAAGAAGCGGCAGAAATATTCCCGTCCCAGACCCAGCACATCGGCCGCATCCTGGAGGGAAATCGGCTCCGCGAAATGCTCTTCTACATAGGACATGATCTGGCGGATGCGCTCTACGGCCAGGTGATCATTTTCCGAAATCGGCGTCAGGTTGTCAGCCGGGAAGGTGCGCAGCAGGCGCGCCATCAGCTGGAGCGTCATGCCCTCGGCCTCTAACAGGAAGCCGGGGGCGTCCTTGATGTAGAGGCGGACCATGTCGGATAGCAGAGTGCAGAGCGCGTAATATTCATCCTCCTGCTCCGGTTCAAGCTCGTCCGGCATACAGTGGATCCGGCGGAGCGTGATGCCGGGCAGGTAGGGCTCCAGCAGATCCTTGGATACGTGGATGTAGAGGAACATGGAGGTGCGGTCGTGGTACGAGACGCTGTGAACCTGGGCACTTTCGACGACGGTGATGCGCCTGCGGGGCAGGTGATGCTTCTGACGGTCGATAAAGAGATCGGCGTCCCCGTTGAGCGGATATAAAATCTCGACCTCGTTGTGCCAGTGGGGCGCCACATAGCCGCCCGGCGTGGTGTGGAAGACGATCTGGATGCCCAGGGGGCTGGTGCGGTGAAAGGCTTCGTGGATGACCTGGTCTGACATGAGTTCTCCTTTCCGGAAGCTATTCCTGGTGAATGTCGTGAGGCAGGACGTTACTGGGGTTTCGAAGCGTCAGCTCCCGGTATTTCCTGGGAGTGATGTTTTTGATCTTGCGGAAGCAGTCCGTGTAGTAGCTCTGATTGCAGAAGCCGGTGGCGACGGCGATCTCGGAGAGGCTCATGTTGGTGCCCTGCAAAAGCGCCATGCTTTTGTTTACCCGCAGGCTTTTCAGGTAGGAAAAGATGGACTGCCCGGTGGCCTTTTTGAAAAACCGGCAGCATTCGCTGCCGCTGACAGAGAGATGGCGGGCGATATCCTCCAGGGTGATTTTCTCCGCGTAGTGATCCTGCATGTACTGTAAAATCTGTTTCAGCCTGTCGTTGGTATCGTATGTCGTCTCCGGGAGCGGATTGACCTCGGAGAGAAGATGAAAGGTCATCCGCCACATGTGGAGGATCTGGTCGTAGATGCTCAGCTCCATATATTCCGGCTCCTCTTTTAGCAGAGTCTGAATGTTCTGAATGCGGCGAATGAGCTCATGGCCTTTGGGCGTATGGTCGGAGAGCAGCAGGACAGGCGGGCGGGGGTTGCGGACGACCGGCTTGATATATTTTTCATAGATCCGGCTTCGCTCGTCCGGATAGAGGAAGGACGGCGGGATATCCAGACAGAGATAGGCGGAGGGATCGTCCGTACTTCCCTTGCTGAAATGCACCTGCTGGGTGTTGATGAAGATGCCGTCGCCGGTTTTTACCCGATAGCGGGTGTTGGGCAGCAGAAAGTCAACAGAGCCTTCGGTCACCAGGCAGTACTGAAAGCCCTCGTGCCAGTGCCAGTTGATACAGTGGTAGGTATCGCTCCGAAAGGAGGTATAGAAGACGGAAATGGGGAATCCGGCAAGAATGGGCTTGATCGGTTCCAGGTTGTTTTCTTCAAAGCGAATCTCTTTTGCTTTCATCGCACACCTCAAAATCCTGATAAAAATAACAAATATTCTGATAAGATAGCGTTTCTTTCTTAGTTCTTGTGAGATCGTAACATGTTTTTCTTAAAATTGCAACATCATGGCGGAAATTGCGCAAAATCACGAAAAAAACAGGAAACAGGCTGATATATTTGGGAATTCTTGTTTTTTATAATAAACATAAGCTGCTGGATCGGAATTGGGGTGGCTGCATACGACGGCGCGCGTCTGGTATGGATGAACAATTTTTACGAGGAGGTTTTGGTGTGGAAAAAGAAGAAAAACAGGCTTTGGGGATCCATGTGATTTCAAAAACCTCGGCCTGGAAGGCTGAAATTCCGGAGGCCTTCAGGCAGGACGCGGCTCTGGCGTCCAGATCGTTTCACCGCCAGCTTGCCGGGTATCAGAAGACCGAGCTGGTTGCGCTTCCGGCGCTTGCTGCCAGTCTGGGAGTGAAGGCCATTTATGTAAAGGACGAATCGAAGAGATTTTCACTCAATGCATTTAAGGGGCTCGGCGGAAGCTATGCCATGTTCCGGATTCTCTGCGAGAGCCTGGGACTGGATCCGGAGAAGACGACGTTAGAGGAATTACAGAAGGAAGAAAACCGGGACAAAATCAGCAAATGTGTGTTCGTCACGGCAACGGACGGAAATCATGGCAGGGGCGTTTCCTGGGCAGGCGGCGTGTTTGGCTGCCCAGTACATGTCTATATGCCGGTCGGATCCGTCGAGGCGAGGGCGCAGGCCATCCGCAACGCCGGGCCGGCACAGGTGACGATCACGGACAAGAGCTATGACGACACGGTGGCCTTTGCGATGGAGCAGAGCAGGAAAAACGGCTGGCATCTGATTCAGGATACCGCCTGGGACGGATATGAGACCATCCCCTCCTGGATTATCCAGGGATATCTGACTATGGCGTCTGAGGCGAGAGAGCAGCTAAAAGAGCTGGGAGCAGAGCCGACGCATCTCTTCCTTCAGGCGGGGGTCGGCGCGATGGCAGGCGGCGTGCTGGGGTATTTTGCGGACTGCTGTGGAGAAAAAAAGCCGACGACCGTGATTGTAGAGCCGGCGGCGTCGGACTGCATCTTCCGTTCGGTGAAGGCAGGAGACGGCAGGGCGCATTCGGTAGAGGGATCCCCCGTGACGATCATGGCGGGCTTAAACTGCGGGACTCCCTGTAAGATTACCTGGCCCGTTTTGCGGGACTATGCGGAATTCTATATGTCCTGCCCCGATTTTGTGGCGGCGCACGGCATGCGCGTTTACGCGGCGGGCAAGGGAACGGATCCGGTCATCGTCTCCGGAGAATCCGGCGCCGCTACCATGGGGGCCTTAAGCCTTGTGCTGGCGCGGGAAGAGATGAGAGAAATCCGGGAGGCCATGGGGCTTAACGAGGAATCGGTGATTCTTTTGTTCAGCTCAGAGGGCGATACGGACCCGGAAGGATACAGGAAGATTGTGGAAGAGGGAGCCTATCCCACCCCATCAAGATAAGGAGCAAGGTTATGGGAAAAGTGAAGAAAGAAACAACATTTGGTTTTGCCGCGCTGGCAATGATTGCCTGTTTTGCGTTTATTATGATTCCGGGCGCGCTGCTTGGCGCGAAAATTCATGTCATGTTCCTGCTGTCCTGGCTGATTGCGATCCCGCTTTGCATGACCAGGGGCTATACCTATCAGGAGCTGCAGTCCGGCATGATCCGGTTTATCCCGAAATGCATCGTCCCGGTTCTGCTGATTTTGTCGATCGGTTCCCTGATCGGCTCCTGGTGCGCCAGCGGAACGATTGCCTATATTACATATCTGGGGCTTCAGGTCATCAATCCGCGGTACTTCATGGCGACGGCGTTTGTGGTAACACTGATCTGCGCCCTGTTTACCGGAACCAGCTTCGGCACCTGCGGAACCATCGGCGTGGCGTTAATGGGCGTGGCGCTCGGCATGGGGCTTGACCCGTTGTGGGCGGCCAGCCCGATTCTCTGCGCGGCGGTTGTCGGCGACGGACTTTCTCCGCTGTCTGATACGCCAAACGTGATCGCGGGTTCCGCCGGGGTAGATATGTTTGAGAGCGTGAAGTTCCAGCTGCCCATGACGATTCCGGTGGCGATTCTCACCTTCCTGGTCTATTTTATCATGGGTCTGACCGGGAATGTGCAGTCTGCGGACAGCTCGACGATCACGACGCTGCTGGGAGATATCTATGCGAGCTACAACCTGGGCATCCACTGCCTGCTGCCGATCATCCTGGTGTTTGGCCTTCTGATTGCCAAGGTGCCGGCGATCCCGTCCATTCTGGTCGGCAGTCTGAGCGGACTTTGTGTGGCCTGCCTTGCCCAGGGACAGAAATTTGCCTCTGTGATAGGCGCGATGTGGAGCGGCTTTTCCCTGCAGTCGGAAAATGAGATGGTGTCCAGCCTGTTCAGCCGCGGCGGCGTGTCCGGCATGACGGGGACCTGCGTTCTCATCATCTTCTCCTTCGGTCTCTTTGGCATTCTCAACGAGGCAAAGGTGCTTGACGTGCTGGTTGAGCCGCTGGCAAATATGATTCATTCCCGCTTGAGCGGCGTGATCTGTGTGATTATCCTCGGATTCCTGGCAAATCTTTCTTCCTCCGCCAGCTTTTCCGAGGTATTCACCGGAAATATCATGTCCCCGGTGTATGAGAAAGCGGGTCTGAATAAGCTTGACCTGACGAGAGCCGCGACCGTCGGCTGCCTGGCATTTTCCATGTTCATTCCGTTCGTGGTCATGCCCGCCACGGTCACTGCCTCTCTCGGCGTAGATCCGGTTCAGATGATTCCGTATTACATCAGCATGCCGATCTATCTGATCGTCATCGTTGGCATCACGGCGCTGAATCTGGATAAAAAGATGTTAGAAAAAATGAGTAAATAAATCAGACGGAGGGTTATGAAATGGAGAAAGTATATCAGGATATTGCGGCATTTATCGACAGCCACAGGGAAGAGATGCTGGAAAAGCTGTTTGAGCTGGTCAACCTGGAAGGGCATTTTGAGGAAAAGGAAAATGTGGAGGTTGCCCGCGCATGGCTGCAGAAGGAGCTGGAGGCAGAAGGCTTTGAGTGCCGGGTCCGCGAGGTAGCGGAGAACCGCGCCGGCATTTTGATCGGCGTCCTGGGCAAGGATCGTCCGGGAAAACCGGTCATGTTCTCCGGCCATGTGGACAC
>JAJQCO010000171.1 GCA_021202655.1 Clostridiales bacterium
TGCCAGGGCGATTATGAGTACTGTCAGGATCATCTGTACACCCATAAGCATGTAACCGACGGCAGCTATAGTGAACAACAAAAATAATTAGTCGTTCATTATATTAAGAGTAACTTTGCGGCATATGCCGCCATATATACTTCCGGAATCAAAGCTGTCCCGATCCGGCGGGACGGCCCCATGTGTTGTTTGGGACGGGGCCAGAGAGGAGAAAGGATTGGAAAAGAAACCATTTGTTACGAAAGCACAGCTGGATGAGATTGTAAAGACGTATCCGACGCCCTTTCATCTGTATGACGAAAAGGGCATCCGGGAGAATGCGCAGAAGCTGAAGCAGGCGTTTGCATGGAACCCTGGTTTTAAGGAATTTTTTGCGGTGAAGGCGACGCCGAATCCCTACATTCTGAAGATCCTGCAGGAGTACGGCTGCGGGACGGACTGCTCGTCGGCTACGGAGCTGATGATGTCGGACGCCTGCGGCTTCTCGGGGCATGATATTATGTTTTCCTCGAATGATACGCCGCTTTCCGAGTTTAAGCTGGCGAATGATCTGGGCGCGATCATCAACCTGGACGATATCACGCATATCGCGTGCGTGGAGGAGACGCTTGGGTATATTCCGAAGACGATCAGCTGTCGCTACAATCCGGGCGGGGTATTTAAGGTCAGCAATGACATTATGGACAATCCGGGCGACGCGAAATATGGCATGACGACGGAGCAGATGTTTGAGGCGTTCCGGATCCTGAAGGCGAAGGGCGCGGAAAATTTTGGCATTCACGCCTTCCTTGCCAGCAATACGGTGACCAACGAATACTATGGGATGCTTGCAAAGATTCTCTTCGAGCTGGCGGTGCAGCTTGAGAAGGAGACCGGCGCTCATATTACCTTTATCAACCTGTCCGGCGGCGTGGGCATTCCGTATCGCCCGGATCAGACGCCGAACGATATCCTCGCGATCGGGGAAAGTGTGCATCAGGTATATGACGAGGTTCTGGTTCCGGCCGGGATGGGCGATGTGGCGATCTATACGGAGATGGGACGCTTCATGCTTGGACCGTATGGCTGCCTGGTGACGACGGCGATTCATGAAAAGCATACGCACAAGGAGTATATCGGCGTGGACGCCTGCGCGGTGAACCTGATGCGACCGGCGATGTACGGCGCTTATCATCACATCACGGTCAGCGGCAAGGAGGATGCGCCCTGCGACCACAAGTATGATGTGACCGGCTCTCTCTGCGAGAACAATGACAAGTTTGCGATTGACCGCATGCTGCCGGAGGTGAAGCATGGCGATTATCTGATCATCCACGATACCGGTGCGCACGGCTTTGCGATGGGGTATAATTACAACGGAAAGCTGAAATCCGCGGAGCTTTTGCTGAAGGAGGACGGCAGCGTGCAGATGATCCGCCGCGCCGAGACGCCGCAGGATTACTTTGCGACGCTGGATGTGTGTCCGATGATGAAGAAATATCTGTGATACAAGGGACAAAGGTGAAAGCGTTTCAGATGAAGCAGAAGGGGTTTCCTTCCCTGAATTTCAGGGAAGGAAACCCCTCCTGGCAGTTACAGGCGGTTACACATTAAAGCGGAACAGAATGACGTCGCCGTCCTTGACGACGTAATCCTTTCCCTCCAGTCCGACCAGCCCTTTTTCCTTTGCTTTGGCGTAGGTTCCGCAGTCGAGAAGATCCTGATAATTGACGACCTCGGCGCGGATGAAGCCGCGCTCAAAGTCGGAGTGGATCTTTCCGGCGGCCTGGGGCGCTTTCGTGCCGACCTTGATGGTCCAGGCGCGGGTCTCGTCCTCGCCTGAGGTTAAGAAGCTTAAGAGGCCGAGCAGACGATAGCTGGCAGAGATGAGCTTGTCCAGGCCGGATTCGGAAAGGCCCAGAGCTTCCAGGTATTCCCCCTTCTCATCGTCGTCAAGCTCTGCGATCTCTTCTTCAATCTGTGCGCAGATGACAAAGACTTCGGAGCCGGTTTCGGCGGCGAATTTGCGCACGGCCTCTACATGCGGGTTGGAAGCGCCGTCGTCAGCCAGGTCGTCCTCGCCGACGTTCGCGGCGAAGATCACGGGCTTGGCGGTCAGCAGGTTCAGCGAGTCCACAAAAGCCATGACGTCCTCATCTTCATTGTGATACGTGGCGGCGAGCTGACCGTCCTCTAACAGGTTTTTCAGCTCCTTCAGGACGTCGACCTGCTTTGCCAGGGACTTGTCGTTGAAGGCGGATTTGGACGTCTTTGCGATCCGGCGTTCCAGAATCTCAATGTCAGAGAAGATGAGCTCCAGATTGATCGTCTCGATATCGCGCAGGGGATTGACGCTTCCGTCCACGTGGATGACATTGGAGTCCTCGAAGCAGCGCACCACATGGATGATGGCGTCCACCTCGCGGATGTTTGCCAGGAACTGGTTGCCAAGGCCCTCGCCCTTTGACGCGCCCTTGACCAGTCCGGCGATATCCACGAATTCAATGACGGCCGGCGTGACCTTTTTCGAGTGGTAGAGGTCGCCTAACAGCTTTAAGCGCCTGTCCGGCACGGCCACCACGCCCACGTTCGGGTCGATCGTGCAGAAGGGGTAGTTGGCGGATTCCGCGCCTGCCTTTGTCAGTGAGTTGAACAGGGTGCTTTTTCCGACGTTCGGCAGCCCTACGATACCTAATTTCATGATTGTGTTCCTTTCCATATATTTTTAAGCAAACCCATGGTATGAATTCTTCAAACCTGAAAATTTACTTGATTTTTTTGCGCATTAATTGTAGCATATAATCTGTTTAAAGAAAAGTGATTTTTACATGGAGGAAATCCGGTATGGGCGGAGCAGATATCAGTTTTGTGCATTTGGGGATTACGATCGAGCATATCCGGGACAGCGGTTCAATCTTCGGATTTCGGGTCGCGTTTTATGGGATCATCATCGGATGCGGGAT
>JAJQCO010000152.1 GCA_021202655.1 Clostridiales bacterium
CGGAACTTGACCGGGTTGAGACCGTTGATTATAAGGTGAAGCGGGAAAAGCTTTTTGAGGGGTTAGAGAGCGCCGAGACGGTTGAACGAGAGTCGGATGATACATCAGAGGAGGGTAAGAAATCCGAAGAGCTGGAACGCAGGCTGGCTCAGGCTTGGAAGGACAACCAGGTCTGCCGCCATGAGATTAGTACGCTGCAAAGGAAAAACGACGCAATGGGGCGTGAAATAGAACGTTTAAAGAAAACGCTGGCGGATAAAGAAGAGACCGAGGATGATGTAGAGGAACAAGAGCCAGAGCAGATGGAGTTTCCATATAGGACAAAGTTGAAAATCGTTGTTTACGGCGGATTTGAAGTGTTTCATAAAAGCTTATTAAATCTTTTGCCGGACGTGCGGATTGTGGAGTCTGCAGCACACATTGATGTGATCCCGGTTAGGAATGCAGATATTGTATTCCTGCAGACCAACAAAACAGGTCACAGTGGTTTCTGGACAGTATGTGATGCTTGCAAGAGCAACGGTGTACCGTATGTATATCTAAACTATGCCAGCGCAAAGCGGTGTGCCGAGGTGATGGTGAATGAGATCAAGAAGATAGAGAAATAAAATAGCCCCTGTGGGAAAATCAATGTCTCCTTGTAAAAGCCCGTCGAAAATTCGGACACTTTGTCCGCGAAATTTGCCCATCGACGATGAGTATAATCAAATTTGGACTGAAAGGGATGCCATTTTTTGATCGTCAGCCAGCGGTTAGAATATTTTTGGGAGGCTGTTGTTTACTTTTGCGCTCTTATATGATGTTATGAGAGCGAGAAAGTAAGGCTTTTGAAATTGTTTATTTGAAAGAAACAGAACAAGTTGAACAGAGCAGTAGCATAGAAAAAATCAGTTGCTGGAGAAACCATATGCGCCTTTTCCAACGATAAATAAAAAGCCGCCAGGCCTTCCGCCTGCCCAAGTGGGCAGGAGAGAAGCCTGGCGGCTTTTTTGCTGTTTTGGTTTTATGAATGCGTAAGCATTATTTTTCAATCAGGTCTTCAATCGAACACCCCAATGTCTTTGCAAGATTCCGGACAGTTGTGACGCTTGCCTTGTTGATGTCCTTCTGGCGCTGCTCATACATTTGGATGGAACGCAGGCTGACGCCGGAGAGTCTGGCTAATTCGCTTTGGGAACAGCCGTATACAGTGCGCAGACGCTTCAGGTTTGTATCCGGAAAAGCCTCACGGACTTTCTCATCCACTATGTCAGCGAATTTCGTGACATCTGCTTCATGGAGTGTGGGGTACATACAGAGCAGGTCTTCAAAAGAAATCGCCTTAAATATCTCGCTGTACTTTCTGGAGGAGAACCACTGATAATATGCCACGGCCCATCCGCTCCAGTATTCCGGAGAGCGGTCATAATGTATCTGCGGTTCAGCATCAGGTTCCTTTCCGGTTGTGTTTTTTATGCACTCGCGGGCGATCTCAATGCCGCTTTTCCCGGCGAGATATGCCGGCTCCCCGTTTTCGATTTTGCTGCATATGGAGCTTCCTGTCAGCATATTGATAAAGCTGTTTCCGGGAATGCCGCAGTCATTTACCGAAGAGTCGAAAGCCTCACCCATCGAGGACATTGCGCTGCTGAGGTAAATTTCCTGGTATGCGTGGGTCGCCATTTTTGATTCCTCCTCTCACAATGTCACGGACATACAGCCCGTCGTCATCTTCCTCTGCCATCCTGAGATAAGATTGATTGGCTTCGTCATTCCGTACTTTCCGCATTACATAGTATGTGTCCTTTTCGGCAGGGTCGAAGCCCTGAAACTGTAACTGGGAAAACGCAAATCTGGATTTGATAACAAATTGCTCCCCCAGTTTGCCCAGCATCATTGCCCGCGCCAGCTGATTGACAGATAAAGCGTTATTCACAAATGCCTCTGCGTAGTCGAAATAAGAATCATCGGCACGGTAGCCGGTCACAATGTCATAAGCGTTGACATCTACATAGAAGTTCTCAATCAGATACCTTTTCGATCTTCCCGCGATGGGAGTCTTGACTGGAAATACTCTGTGCCGGAGGAGTACGGCAATCCAGTTCAGGATGGTATACTCCGGACTGTTCAGATTCAGCACATTCATGCCCTCTGTGTCGATTGTATATTGGTTGCAGAAGCCGTTATTGATAGAGGAAACAGCCCATTCCTTTGCCAGTTCCATGCTTTCCGTGCAGTAAAACCCCAGGCCAAAGTCGTTGTGTTCTTTGCCCAGACCAAATTCGGGCGTTTCGATAATCTGGTTGGAGCCATGATAAAGCGTCAGTATTTTTTTGCTCACAGAGAATCCCCCCCTTTCAGAGTCTACATATAATATATCACCAAAGTGATACAAAGTCAAGCGTAAGATAGACAACGACGCTATTTCTCAAAAATGAGAAGCGAGTTGTGGCTTTTAAGAAGGCGTTGCATTATATTTGATATTCGTATACGGAAATAAGAAGCCGCCAGGCTTCTCACCTGCCCATTCGGGTAAGCGGGAAGCCTGACGGCTTTTCTGTTTTTCTTTTTTGGTTCTCAGCAGTACACGATCTCTGCCAAAACATTTTCTTCTGCCATTGCCTGTAGGTTTGCCATATGCGCTGCCCAGGCAAGCTGGTCTTTTCTTTTGTCCGGTGCCGGATAGCGGCATTGCATCTGCTCCATCAGAACATCCATCCGTTCCTGTGCCGCTGTCTCAGTTTGCGCCAGGTGACGGTTCAGCTTCCCGGTTAGCGTCATGCTCTGATACCAGCTCGGGTGGTTCTCCCTCAGATACGTCTTGCGAAGCATCCCGTACTTGCCGATCACAACCGGCTCCTCCTCGGTCACTGCCAGGTTCGGGAACAGATAGTCCCCCTTGCGATGATAAGTCAATTCCATTACTCATGCCCTCCCATGAAATTAGTTGC
>JAJQCO010000045.1 GCA_021202655.1 Clostridiales bacterium
CCGGAATTTACCGCTCAGGCCTCCTAATCGCCGATCGCATAGATATGGAACCCAAACCTGGTTTTATAATGGACAGCCAATGCCACCGCACAGATGAGAATCGCCCATACGATACACATGCTGATTCCCAGCATTTTGCCGCCGCTGATCCAGAGGAATTTTTTATCAAAGCCGCTGAGCACGCCGCCGTTGGTAATCCCCTTTGCCAGGCCAAACGCCATGCTCATGCTCCCAAAGGTAATCAGCCAATAATTGAAATTTTTATAGCCGATCATATTCCCGTTGAATAGGCCACACGCCGTCCCGATGGCGCAGCAGATCAACACTGCGACGAGAACGGTTCCCACTGTCACGGTATCCGCTGCCTGAAGGTACATGCCGGCCGCCGTAGCGGATACGGTAATCACGCCTCCCACAGACATATCAATCTGTCCCATCAGGATGACCATCGTCATCCCTGCGGAGACAACAACCAGAGCCGAGGTGCTCTTGAGAATATTCAGAATATTTCTTGATCCGAGGTATCCGTTGACAACCACGGCAAAAAACAGAATCAATACGATCCCGGCCCAGGCAGACGAAGGTACCGCCTGCAACGTCCTTTTAATCCTGTTCATGTCGCCCTCCTCCCCGCAGCATAACGGATAATACGTTGTCCTCCGTGAACTCATCCTTCCCACGAATCAGTTCTCCGGAAATTTCTCCGTCACGCATCGCATAGATTCTGTCCGAAACTCCACAGATCTCCGTCATCTCCGAGGAAATCATGAGAATACCGGCCCCATTTTTCACCAGCTCATCCATCAGCGCATAAATCTCCGCTTTGGCTCCGATATCAATTCCCCTGGTCGGCTCGTCAAAAATAAAAATATCCGCGCCGGTCAGCAGCCATTTCGCCAATGCCACCTTCTGCTGGTTGCCTCCGGAAAGACTTCCCACCTCTTTATCGGAATCTGTCGTGGCAATGGACAGCTTTTTTATATATTCCGCCGCCGTATCTGTCTCCTGTTTTCGATCTGTCAAACCATGTTTGGAAACCTGATCCAGCGCCACTGAAACGATATTTCGTGCAATGGAAAAATCCAGAAAAAGCCCTTCTGACTTGCGGTCCTCCGAAAGGTATGTGATTCCCTTCTGAATCGCTTTTCTCGGCGAATGTCCCCTGGCCGATATCTCCTCGCCCTTGCAGAGTAACGTCCCGCTTTCGATGGGATCATAGCCAAATACTGCCTTGGCTACCTCTGTCCGTCCGGCCCCAACCAGTCCGGCGACGCCGACAATCTCGCCGGAACAGACATGCATATTGACATTGCGGAAGCGAAGTCCCGTGAGGTTTCGCATTTCCAGCAACACCTTCCCCGGCTTATTCCACGTCCGATCAAAAAGCTGTCCGATGCTTCTTCCGATCATCATGCTGATGATTTCATCAATGGTTGTGTCCTTCAGCACCCGAGTGCCGATATATTTTCCGTCACGCATAATCGTGATCCGGTCTCCAATCTCAAAGATCTCATTCATCCGGTGGGAGATATAAATGATGCCGAGCCCCCGCTCTCTCAATCTGCGGATAATGGCAAACAATGCCTGAATCTCGGGTGTGGTCAGACTGGATGTCGGTTCATCCAGAATCAGTATCCTGTTTTCCGTGGACGTCGCTTTTGCCACCTCGATCATCTGCTGCATGGCAATGCTCAGACTTCCTGTTCTCGCCTGCACATCGACATCGACGCCCAGGCCGTCCAGAAGCGCCTGGCTGTCCTTATTCATTTTCTGAATATCCACCCGCCTGAAAAAATGACCCGTTTCCGGCTCCCGGCCAATATAAATGTTCTGTGCCACCGTCCGATTTGGCATCATACTGAGCTCCTGGTGAACCATGTTGACGCCATGCGCCTGTGCGTCCAGCACATTCTCCGGACAATATTTCTCCCCATTGAGCAGCATTTCTCCCTCATCGACAGAATAGATACCGGCAATCATTTTTACCAGCGTAGATTTCCCCGCTCCATTCTCTCCCATCAGGACATGAACCTCTCCTGGCGCGATATCGAAACTCACCTTATCTACAGCGACAACTCCAGGGAAATATTTGGACAGATTACGGATCTCCATCAGTTTTCTCTGTTCTGTCATTCTACAACTCCTTTGATATGCAACTTCTTTGCCCTGTTGCCCCATAATAAACTGCGGGATCTGCCGTCGGCAGCTTCCTTCGTATCCTATGGTAAATCATATATGATTCGGTGGCGTCTGTTCCGGACGCCACCGTCAATTTCCCGCTTAGCGGGTGAAAATTCCGCGCTTAGGCAGCTCATGAACCGATACCCAGCCCTCGCTTAACGGCTCCTTGAAGCAGCCCTCCAGCTCCTCCTTCGGACGGGTGGTAAAGCCCTCCACCGGCGCCGTGCCCGCCGGGAAATCCGCCAGCATCTCATCAATCATCAGCGTGATATACTTGCAGATTGCCGCGATCGGCCGCTTTGCCTTATACGCGTCTCCACGGCTCGGATAGCCGACCACGCCTTCCGGCGTTCCGTAGCGCTCGATCACATTGTGTCCCTCGCCCTCTGACCAGGTATGCGCACGGCCATAGGAATCCACCGACGTATCATAATGGCCGCGCAGGGTCACTGCCTTCGGCTGCGCATCCACACAGACGCTCATATCGACCATATCCGGGAACAGGAAGTTCGCGACCGCGGTTTCCGCCTCATCCGCATGTACGAAATGGGTGGTCAGGGAGTCCGGCTCGTCGATCGGGATCCAGAACTCACGAATCGCGCGATGCCACTCCAGTTCGGATACGATACACGGAAGCTGATATCTCTTCAGGAACTCCTGTACCGCCGATTCGAGCATCCACTTATGTCCATGATTGTT
>JAJQCO010000230.1 GCA_021202655.1 Clostridiales bacterium
TCTATGACCTGATGGACCGGATGAGAAAAGAGGGGAAATCCATCCTGATGATCTCGGAGGAAATCATGGAGCTTCTCGGCATGAGCGACCGGATCATTATCATGCGCGACGGCGAGGTCAGCGGCGAATTCTTGAGAAGTCCGGAGCTGTCTGACGAAAAACTGATTGAGAAGATGGTTTAGGAGGGGAAAATCATGAAAGAAAAATTTAACGACTCCGCTGTAAGAGACTTTCTTCCGATCGGTGGTCTGATCTTTGTCGTGGTATTATTTGGCGTGCTGACTGGCGGAAGAATTGTGCAGCCGGCCAATTTAAAGCTGCTCCTGAGCCAGACCTACATGCTGGTGATCGCTTCCATGGGCGTATTTTTCATTATGAGTATGGGCTGTCTGGATTTCTCTCAGGGCTCCATGCTGGGCGTGGCCTGTATCGTGGTCTGCTATCTGTCCAACATCAACATGGTTCTGGCGGTTCTCGGCGGCATGGTCGCGGGCGCGGCGATCGGCGCGATCAACGGCTTCTTCCATGTAAAGCGGAAAATGCCGTCCTTCATCGTGACGAACTGTAACATGTACATCTTCCGCGGCGTGGTCGCCTATATCACGACGGCCTCCCCGGTTTACGCGATCAGCACCATTTCCAACCTGAACACGATGCCGTTTATGTTGAGCGTCACGGTCATCGTCCTGGTGGTTGGATTCCTGATCTTCCACTTCACGCCGTTCGGGGCAAACCTGCGGGCGATCGGAGCAGGAGAGAAGGCGGCGCGGTTTGCCGGAATTGACGAGCAGAAGACGAAATTCCTGGTCTACGTGATGGCGGGCGTGATCACCGGCTTCGCGGCCTTTATCAATGCGATCAAGGTCGGATCGGTGACATCTACCGGCGGCAACCAGCTGGAAACGCAGATCCTGATTGCTCTGGTTCTGCGCGGCATGCCGATTTCCGGCGGCGCCAAGGTGCGTTTTACCAATATCGTGATCGGCGTCCTGCTTTATAAATTCCTGACGACCGGCCTGGTAATGATGGGCTTTACGACGGCGACGCAGCAGCTGATTCAGGGTATTGTCTTCCTGATCTTTGTCTTTCTGTTCAGCGACCGGAAGTCGATTCAGGTTATCAAGTAAACGGTTAAGCCAAGCCCGCGCTTTGCGGCGGCCTGGCATCATCCGGAGAATAAGGAAACGGGGGCCGTGGTATGAAAAGACAGCGGGATGCGAAATATGAGGAGCTGGCAGACTGGATCCGGAATCAGATCCGGGTCGGTCAGCTGGGTCCGGGAGAAAAACTGTATTCAGAGCATGAGCTGAGCGGAATGTTTGGTTTAAGCCGCCAGACGGTACGTCACGCCGTCGGCATGCTGGAGGAAGAGGGGCTGGTGAAGCGGGTTCAGGGCAGCGGGACGTTTATTGAGAAACGCACGGAGAAGAGACATGGTATGACGATCGCTGTCATCAGCACCTATGTGGACGGCTATATTTTTCCGCCGACGCTGCAGGGAATTGTCCATACGCTGACGGACGCGGGCTACATGGCTCAGATTGCCTTTACCAACAACCGGATCAGCGATGAGCGCAGGATCCTGGAGGCGATTCTGGAAAAGGATGCGGTGGACGGCGTGATCGTCGAGGCGGCGAAGGCCGCGCTTCCGAATCCCAATCTGGAATATTACCGGGAGCTTGCCAGGCGCAATGTCGCGGTGCTGTTTTTCAACTGTAAGTATCCGGAGCTTGACGCCCCGTTAGTCGCGCTGGACGACGTCGGGGTAGCGGAGGACGCGGTCAGTTATCTGATCCGTCAGGGACATCGGAAAATCGCCGGCATTTTCAAATCGGACGATATCCAGGGGCCGCTCCGCTATAAGGGATATATCCAGGCGCTGCTTGCGGCGGGGCTTCCGACCGATGGCCGGAGAGTTCTCTGGATCGACACGGAGGATCAGAAGGATATGGAGAATATCCGGGGATCGATGCTCCGGCGTCTGTCAGGCTGTACCGCCGTGTTCTGTTACAACGATTCTGTGGCGTTTTCTGTCCTGCAGATTCTCCGCGAGGAGGGGATTGCCGTGCCGGAGCAGATGTCCTTAGTCAGTATCGACGGGGCGGAACAGTTCCTGCGGACGGATTTTTCCGTGACGACGGTTCCCCATCCGATGGAACGGCTGGGGGAGATGGCGGCGCACAATATGCTGGGGATGCTGGAGCATCCCGGCTTTGACGGGAACTTTCTCTACCGTCCTCTGCTTCTGGAGAGAGACAGCGTCAGACAGGTTTCAGAAATAGAAAGTCAAGAGGAGGATTCATGTTATGTTAGAGTGTAAAAATTATAAATTCTGGTTTTGCACCGGTTCCCAGGATCTGTATGGGGACGAGTGCCTGGAGCATGTGGCGGCCCATGCGAAGATCATCGTGGACAGTCTCAATCAGTCCGGAGTTCTGCCGTATGAGGTGGTCTGGAAGCCGACGCTGATCACGAGCGCCCTGATCCGCAAGACCTTCAACGAGGCCAACCTGGATCCGGAGTGCGGAGGCATCATCACCTGGATGCATACCTTTTCTCCGGCGAAGTCCTGGATTCTGGGGCTGCAGGAATACCGCAAGCCGTTGCTGCATCTCCACACGCAGTTTAACCGGGAGCTTCCCTATGACACCATTGATATGGATTTCATGAATGAGAATCAGTCGGCGCACGGCGACCGGGAATATGGTCATATCGTGAGCCGCATGGGCATCGAGCGCAAGGTGGTCGCCGGACACTGGAGCGATCCGCAGGTGCTGGAACGGATCGCCGCCTGGATGTACACGGCGGTCGGCCTGGTTGAGAGCAGCCACATCCGCGTCGCGCGTTTTGCGGACAATATGAGAAACGTAGCGGTCACCGAGGGCGATAAGGTTGAGGCTCAGGTGAAGTTTGGCTGGGAAATCGACGCCTATCCGGTCAATGAGGTGGCGGCTTACGTCGAGGCGGTCGCGAAGGGCGACGTGGATGCGCTGGTGGAGGAATATTATAAGAAGTACAACATCCTTCTCGAAGGAAGGGATCCGGAGGAGTTTAAGCGTCATGTGGCGGTGCAGGCGCAGATCGAGATCGGCATGGAAAAATTCCTGAAGGATGTCGACTGCCAGGCAATCGTGACCCATTTCGGCGACCTTGGTTCCATGAAACAGCTTCCGGGGCTTGCCATCCAGAGACTGATGGAGAAGGGCTATGGATTCGGCGGAGAGGGCGACTGGAAGACCGCCGCGATGGTACGCCTGATGAAGATCATGACGCAGGGGATGAAGGGCGCGAAGGGAACTTCCTTTATGGAGGATTACACCTACAACCTGATCCCGGGAAAGGAGGGAATCCTGGAATCCCATATGCTGGAGGTCTGCCCGACGATTGCGGACGGCGACATCAGCATCAAGGTCAATCCGCTCTCCATGGGCGACCGGGAGGATCCGGCGCGCCTGGTCTTTACGGCGAAGGAGGGACACGGAATCGCGACCTCTCTGGTTGATCTGGGAACCCGCTTCCGCCTGATCATCAATGATGTAGAATGCCGCAAGGCAGAGAAGCCGATGCCGAAGCTTCCGGTGGCGACGAACTTCTGGACGCCGGAGCCGAGCCTGGCGACCGGCGCGGAGAGCTGGATCCTGGCGGGCGGCGCGCATCACACGGCCTTCACCTACGATCTGACCGCAGAGCAGATGGGCGACTGGGCAGACGCGATGGGCATTGAGACGGTGTATATTGATAAGAATACGACGATCCGCGGCTTAAAGAACGAGCTGCGCTGGAACGCGGTCGCATTCCGCTAAAGGAGCAGATATGCCGCTGTGACAGGCCACATGTCAGCTATTGGCATGTGGCCTGTCGTAGAATCCGGCGAATCCGGAACGGCAGAGTCCTTTTTCATTTACTTTGGAGACGCCGTGTGCTATAATAGATGTATCTGTTGTTCCGGTTCGGAATGAATGGCGGCGACACAGAATCAGGAGGAGAAGAGATGGATAAAAATCAGATCCGTGAGGATATTCGGGAAGGTAGGACGGCGCTGGGCATCGAGCTCGGCTCGACTCGCATTAAGGCGGTTCTGATCGGGACAGATCACAGCCCGATCGCGTCCGGGAGCCATGAGTGGGAGAATCGCTTTGAGAACCATATCTGGACATACAGCCTGGAGGATATCTGGAGCGGGCTTCAGGACAGCTACGCGAATCTGGCTGCGGAAGTGAAGGAGCTCTATGGCGAGACCCTGACAAGCATCGGCGTCATCGGTATTTCTGCGATGATGCATGGCTATATGGTATTTGACCGGGCGGGAGAGCTTCTGGTTCCCTTCCGCACCTGGCGTAACACGATCACGGGCGAAGCGGCCGCGAAGCTGACGGAGCTGTTTCAGTATAACATTCCGCAGCGCTGGAGCATTGCCCATCTGTATCAGGCGATTTTAAACGGCGAGGAGCATGTGAAGGACATTGACTACATGATCACGCTGGAGGGATATGTACACTGGCAGCTGACCGGACGTAAGGTTCTGGGAATCGGCGACGTCGCGGGCATGTTCCCGGTGGATATTCAGACGAAGGATTTTGACCGGAAGCGGATGGCTCAGTTTGATGAGCTGGTGGCGGACAGGCATTATCCCTGGAAGCTGGCGGATATTCTGCCGAAGTCGCTTCTGGCGGGAGAGGACGCCGGCGCGCTTACGGAGCAGGGAGCGCGGCTTCTGGATCCGTCCGGCAATCTGAGGGCGGGGATCCCGTTATGTCCGCCGGAGGGCGACGCGGGTACCGGCATGGCGGCGACGAACAGTGTGGCGGTCCGCACGGGCAATGTCTCGGCGGGAACCAGCGTATTCGCCATGGTTGTGCTGGAGAAGGAGCTGGAGCATGTGTATCCGCAGATTGATCTGGTGACTACGCCGTCCGGCGATATGGTTGCCATGGTTCACTGCAATAACTGCACGTCTGACCTGAATGCCTGGATCAACCTGTTTGAGGAGCTGATGCAGACCATGGGAGCGCCGGTCGACAAGAACAGCCTCTATGGGACGCTCTATAATAAGGCGCTTGAGGGCAACGCCGACTGCGGCGGCCTGCTGGCGTATAACTATTTCTCGGGCGAGCATGTGACGGGCTTTGACGAGGGCCGTCCGCTGTTTGTGCGGATGCCGGACAGCCGTTTCAACCTGGCGAATTTCATGCGGACCAACCTGTACACCTCCCTGGGCGCGTTAAAGACCGGCATGGACATCCTGACGAAGCAGGAGCATGTGAAGGTGGATACGCTCATGGGTCACGGCGGCCTCTTTAAGACGAAGGGCGTCGGGCAGCGGATCCTGGCGGCGGCCATGGGAACCACGGTATCTGTCATGGAGACGGCAGGAGAGGGCGGCGCCTGGGGCGTCGCGTTGTTGGCGGCCTACCGGAAGAACTGCGAGGAGGGCGAGAGCCTGGAGCAGTATCTGGCCGAAAAGGTATTTGGCGGCAACAAGGGAAGTCTGATGGATCCGGTTGCGGCGGATGTGGAAGGCTTTGAGACATTTATGAAGCGATATACCGAGGGGCTTGCCATTGAGCGGGCGGCGGTAGAACATATGCGGTAGGAGGCATAAGTCATGCTGGAAGAACTGAAAAAGAAGGTATATGAAGCCAATATGGAGCTTCCGAAACGAGGTCTGATCACCTATACCTGGGGAAATGTCAGCGGGATCGACCGGGAAGCGGGACTTTTTGTCATCAAGCCGAGCGGCGTGGATTATGATAAGCTCCGCCCGGAGGATATGGTTGTGATGGATCTGCAGGGAAACCGGGTCGAGGGGACGCTCAATCCTTCCTCAGACACGCCGACCCATGTGGAGCTTTACAAGGCGTTTTCCGAGATCGGCGGGATCGTCCACACCCATTCGCCCTACGCGGCGGCGTGGGCGCAGGCTGGTCGGTCGCTGCCCTGCTACGGAACCACCCATGCCGATTATTTCTACGGCGAGATTCCATGCGCCAGGAATCTCACGCCGGAGGAGATCGAGGATGGTTATGAAAAAAATACAGGAACCGTTATCATCGAAGCCTTCCGGGGGAAGAATCCGGCCTATGTGCCGGCTGTCCTGTGCAAGAATCACGGCCCCTTCACCTGGGGAAAGGATGCGGCTGAGGCGGTTCACAATGCGGTCGTCCTGGAGGAGGTGGCGAAGATGAACTTCATGACAGAGATCATCAATCCTCACGCGGAAACCACGCCCCAGTGCATGCAGGATAAGCACTTCATGCGCAAGCATGGGCCGAACGCATACTACGGACAGCGGTAACTGCCGGTGACCGGCCACAGGCCTGTCGGCTGCATGTGCCCTGTAACCATTGTCATGCATTATGAGGAAAAGGAGAGCTGAAAGAAATGAAACTTTTTATTGACACAGCGAATGTAGAGGATATCAGAAAAGCAAATGACATGGGCGTGATCTGCGGCGTCACCACGAATCCGTCCCTGATCGCGAAGGAAGGCCGTGATTTCAACGAGGTCATCAAGGAGATCACGAGCATTGTCGACGGGCCGATCAGCGGCGAGGTGAAGGCGACGACGACCGACGCAGAGGGCATGATTAAAGAAGGCCGGGAGATCGCAGCCATCCATCCGAATATGGTTGTGAAGATTCCGATGACGATCGAAGGCCTGAAGGCAGTCAAGGTTCTGGCATCAGAGGGCATCAAGTGCAATGTGACGCTGATCTTTACCGCGGCGCAGGCGCTTCTGGCAGCCCGCGCGGGCGCGGCTTATGTATCTCCGTTCCTGGGCAGACTGGATGATATCTCTACGCCGGGTATCGACCTGATCGATGAGATTACCGAGATTTTCCAGGTACACAACATTGAGACGGAGATCATCGCCGCCAGCGTCCGCAACGCGATCCATGTGATTGACTGTGCGAAGGCCGGCGCGGATATCGCGACCGTACCGTATAAGGTGATCGAGCAGATGACAAAGCATCCGCTGACGGATCAGGGTATTGTAAAGTTCCAGGCAGACTATAAGGCTGCGTTTGGAGAGTAAAACCGCATAAACAGATCAGGCGGCGGTACAGATGGCGCAGACACCGCCTTGAGTGAAGTGTGAAGGAGGAGCCGTCCCGGTCGGGACGGCTCCTCCTTCACAATATATGTCATAGCAGAAGACGTTGTCGGATTTACACCTCGTTTACCGCGTTCTTTCCCGCGACATAGCCGTAGTACATGGCCAGGGAATGAGAAATGCCCTTGAGCGTGATCGGATATTCGGCGGCAAAGCGGCTGCCCTGTACGTTTCCGGCCACATAGAGTCCGGGAATGATATTGCGGTTCTCATCGAAGGTATGGCAATCCTCATCGGATTCCAGGCCGCCGCAGATGACCAGCAGCAGGGCTGTTTCAAACTGATCTGCATAGTACGGTCCGTTCTCCAGAGGCCACAGGCGGCTGGATACCTTGCCAAAGTCAGCGTCGTATCCGTTTCTCGCCAGTTCGTTGTAGCGCTCGATGGATGCCAGCGCGGTTTTCTGCGCCGTGGCATCGTCCGGGTACATCTTCTCAACCAGTTCCTCCAGCGTGTCCGCAGTCAGGCAGCGTCCGTCCTCAATGGCCGCCTGGAGCTGATAGGGGCTCTTGTAGTTGCGGTAGGTTGCGTTGTTTGCAGGCGCTTCGGCTTCACTCTGGTAATCCTCATAATAACAGGCGCCTCCGTGCTCCGCCGGCATGTAAGGAAGCTGCTCGGGCCAGTTGGCGTCAAAGATCTGCCAGGTTTTTTTATCCTTCTGGATTTCAATCTGGTTCTCGACCTGCTGTCCCGGGAGATCTTCATTCATGAAACGCTTCCCGTTCATATCCAGGTTCAGGAAGCCTGCGATTCCCATCACGCCGACGCCGGAAAGATCTGCGCCGCCGCCCATATGGTGAATCATCGGGGCATGCGCCTGCTGCACGCGCGCGCCGACCCACATGCCGAGCTTAATTCCGTCGCCCTGATTAGTCATGTTGCCTTCTACATCCACATTGGTGAACATACGGACAATGCCGTTTTCGATGACGTCCGGGCAAAAATGCTGAACCATAGCTTCATTTTGAGAATAATCGCCGGTTGCCATAATCACGCCCCTGGAGGCTGAGATTTTGACATATCCGCCTGTCTCGGCGTTTCTGGCATAAGCGCCGACGCAGCGTCCGTCCTCCATGATCAGCTTTTCCGCGAAATGACCGTAGCGGGCGTCTACATTGCCTGTATCGACAGCGGCTTCCATGTTTTTCTGGAAGGTTACGCTCTGATTTGGCAGAAACTCAACGGAGGTTGGATAGCAGGGAAATTTTTCCTGTGTCCAGTCGTAGTTCTCCGGAAGCGGATGGAAGATCGGAATGAGGAAATCATTCGCATTTTCATCCGGGATCGGAGAGCGGGTTTCCTCCGCATAATACAGATCCGGGTCTGCCTCCACCCACCAGTCAAAGATATCACCAATATTGTGCGCCCACTTGGTGAAGATGGCGCGCTTCACTTTATAGCAGGATTCCTTCATGTGGAAATCAATCATATCGTCGATCTGTTCATCCGTCCAGGTGTTTCGTCCCCACCGGGCCTGCACGTTGCCATTGATGACTGCGAATTCTCCGCTTCGGCACTGCGGCGATCCGGCCTTTTCAAGAGCAATGACAGATGCGCCCTCTTCGGCAGCCGCACGGCATGCCGCTACGCCTGCCAGGCCGCATCCGATGACCAGCACGTCGCAGGTGAGGGATTCCTCAACCATATCGTCAGTGATCTCAGGCTCCTCGCCCAGCCAGTCGTCGCCTGTCGCGGCGGCAGCTGTCGCTGCCTCGGCGGGAGCGGCTTCCTGGGTCGCTTCTCCCTTTGCCTGCCTGATACAGTCTTCCAGGCACTTTTTCACGCCCGACGTGGTCATGGTCGCGCCGGACACACCGTCGATATTGCTGCCCTGTGCGAGCAGAATCTGCTCGATCAGCTCATCCTTTGCCGCGCCGCCGATGCTCTCGGTCTCGTTGGACAAATCCAGCTCGATTGCGGTGATGGCGGTCTCGCTGAAGGTGGCGGACATGGTGATCTCGCCGAAGCCCTGTGCGGTTGCCGTGTACGTGCCGGGCGTGTAGATCGCCTCTCCTCCCGCCGCAACCGTCTGCGCGAGCTCAAGCTGCTTCGCGGCGTTGTCGGCGGCCTCCTTTACCTCATATGCCTTGAGCGCCGCTACGCCGACCGCGCCTGCTGCCACGCCGATGACAAAATCGCGGGGGCTGATTTCCTTCTTTGCCATGAATAACCCTCCTTGTGTTTTTGCTGATTTCCCCCGTTTCTTACTATAACTCATTTTTGACGAAAGGTCTATGAAAGTTGTGGATTTTTTCGGGAAAATGCGTTATAGTTATCACATGTGCGGAAGGGGGGAGAATCCTTTGAAGATCGGATTTACAGAACTGATCGTCATTTTCATTGTTGCGCTGTTCGTCATCGGGCCAGACCAGTTGCCGGAGTTCGCGCGAAAGCTCGGAGAAGGACTTGCGACCTTCCGGAAATATTCCAGTGAGGCGACGAAGGATATCAAGGAGAGCATCGTAGAACCACTGGAGGAAGCGCAGCGTCCGCTGCGGGAGGCGATGGCGCCGGTGGAAGAGTTAAAGCAGGAAGTCGAGGGCAACATAAAGGAAGTGAAAGCGTCCATCAGCGGAATCGGAAAGCCGAAGAAGGAGAGCGGGTCCGGGACGGCGGATGCGCAGAAGCGGGAGGATGAAAAACAGGATGCTCCCGCAGCGTCGGACACAGAACCAACGGGGGAATCTGACGCGCAGCCGGAATTAATCGAGGAGCCTCAGAGCTTTGCAACGACAGAATCGGCGACTGCTGAGGAATCCGGGGCTGATGCCGCCTCGACAGAATATTTAGAAAATTCCATAAATGAAGGGGAGAATGTCATATGAAGATCAGTACAACAGAATTACTCATCGTTTTAGCCGTGGTGGTGATCATTTTCGGACCCACTCAGATTCCGAAGCTGACGAAGATGTTTGGCCAGAGCATGAAGAGCTTTCGGGAAGGCATCGGTGACGGCGATGACAAAAAGGTAACCCAGGATGCCAGTGAGAAGAAAGACTAAGAATTCGCAGGATCCCAACCCGGAGAAGCGGATGGAGCTCTCCGGGCACCTGCGGGAGCTGCGTAATCGTATTCTCGTATGTGTGATTACGCTGCTGGTTGTGATGGTTGCGGCGCTGAGCTTTGCGCCGCAGATCGTGGAGCTGTTGCTTCGCCTCGGACGAGAATATGGCTATACCTTTATCTACATTTCACCGCAAGAGCTGCTGCTGCAGTATTTTTCCGTGTCGCTGATTGCCGGAGTCGTCGTGACGCTTCCCGTCCTGTTTTATGAGCTCTGGGCCTTCATCCGGCCGGGGCTTAAGTCTGGGGAGAACGGCTTTTTTTTGTTTGCCATGCTCTTCGGCCTCATTTGCTTCTGTGTCGGCATTGCCTTTGCCTACAAAATTATGCTTCCGTTTATGCTTCGCTTTCTGTATTCGCTCAATGGAAGCAGCGACATCACCGCGTCCATCAGCGTCGGCAATTATCTGACCTTTCTGACGACAATTTTTCTCGTCTTTGGCGCGGTTTTTGAGCTTCCCATGGTTTCGATCCTGCTCACGCAGATGGGGCTGATGCGGCCCGAGTGGCTGAAGAAGGTTCGCAAGCCGGCGATTGTTGTGATCTTTTTCCTTTCTGCGGTTGTCACACCGCCTGATGTGATATCCCAGATTATGGTTGCGGTGCCTGTTATTTTCCTGTATCAGTTAAGCATCTTCCTGAGTGCGACGATTCTCCGGCTGAAGCGTGAGAAACGTCCGGAAAAAGTGAATGAATAAGGAGTGATCCGGCAGGAGAGCCGGATATGGAACCGGAAATACCCGGGTGGAAATCCTGTTTTTCAGGATCCCTGCCCGGGTATTTGTATTGCTATGGAAGTCCAAGAAGCGGAGCCAAAGGCGAACGCTGATTGGCAACTTCCATGTATACAGCGACGCTTAGCGAAGTCAAGCCGTTAGGCGCAGACTGAGCTTAGCATAGTCGTTTGCCATAATATACGAAAGAGGCTGCCGGTGGCAGCTTCTCCCGTATGGTCAGTCGACCATGTGAATATGGATTCGTTTACAGTCCGGCTTTTGCCATAGCCTTGGACAGCGCTTCCTTGAAGGCTTCGGAGGTAATGGTAGCTCCGCTTACCGCGTCGATATCTGCGGACTGTGCTTTCAGAGCCGCTTCAACCAGCGGGTCAAAGGCAACTGTGCCGATGGCCGGAGTCTCGTTCTGCTTGACGACTTCAATGGCGGTCATCTTGCCGTCTGCGACGGTAATCTGAACCTGCACTGCGCCGCCCATTCCCTTGTCGGAGGTGCCGGTGAAGACCTCGCCCTCTGCGGCTTCGGTTTCCGCTTCGGTCTCAGCCTCGGTCTCCGCTTCGGTCTCTTCCGTGGCGGCAGCCGCCGTTGCGGTAGCCAGTCCCATGGCAGCTAACTCGGCCTGTTTGTCGGAATTGGTCGAGGTTCCCAGGGAAGCTCCGCGGAAGGAGAAGTACTCCGCCTTGTCGGTCTTGGTCAGATCACTGGTCTCGTCACCCGCGTAGTCCGGATTCAGAGAGGTGTCCGCGGTGGCGTAGCCGTCTGCATCCACGGATGCCGCGGAACGTCCAGCAATGTAGCCGCTCGTGATGACACGGCCCAGGCCATGGACGTGCATGCCTCCGCTGCTCTCGCCTGCGCAGAACAGGCCGGGGATTCGCTCGCCCTTCAGGTCAATGACCTGCATGCTGCCGTCGGTGCGCAGGCCGCCCAGCGTATCATGCAGGCTGGGGGTTGCCCAGAGGCAGTAGAACGGTCCCTGCTCGATCTTGTTGACGAGGGAGGTCTTGCCCCAGTCGTCGTCCTTGCCGGCGTCTACGAACTGATTGTAGCGGGCAATGGTGTCAGCCAGGGTATCAGGATCCATCTTGATATCCTCGTAGTACTTGTTGACAACCGCTTTGGCCAGATCCTCGATCGTGTCCGCCTTAAACGCATAACCGTTGTCATAATCGACTGCGTTGTCCATATCCCAGTCGTTGCGGTCCGCGGCAGCCTGGTCAAAGATTGCCCACAGCGGTCCGCCGTAGCATTCGGCGTTTCCGTCGCCCTCTTTGGCAATGAAGACGCTGCAGAAGGCGGTGGCAAAAAAGTCGTAGCTCGGGGCGAGACGGCCGCTCTTGCACAGATCCTCATTGCCGCAGCGGCTGCCGAGCATGTTTACGATAATCAGGCTGTCATAATCCGGAACGATGCCGCGGCTGCGGAAGAGCTTCCAGACCTTGCTGTTTTCATCGAAGCCATTGCCATAGCCGTACTGGCAGCCTATGCGGGCAGCCGGGACGATGGCCGCGCCCAGATCCTGCATGTATCCGGCCATGGAGCTGAGACCCGCGCCGACCTGCATGGCCGCAATCTCGCCGGAGGCGTCCTGGTTAGAGAAGGGCATGCCGGCCAGACCGTCAAATTCCGGGCCGAGACGGGGATCGATCATCGTGCGGAAGGTCTCGTTGCCGATAGATCCGCCGGAGCAGATGATGACGCCCTTGTTTGCCTTGACGTTGATCGAAGCCTGTGTGCTTTCAATATTGCCGTCCGTCATGAAACCAACCAGTGGCTCCGTCTCGTCGGGCAGGATGGTCGGCGTGTAGCTGGCCTGAATACCGAGAACCTTGCCGCTGAAGGTCTCTTCGCGGTAAATCTTGTCCATGTGGTAGTTCATCAGGAACTGCGCGCCGTTCTCACGCAGATTCTGCTCAAGCGGGCGCGTCACGCCGATGCCGTTGTTCTTCATGCCGGTGATATCGTTCACCCAGGCGGTCGCGTCCACATAGGTCATACGCGCGATGCCGTCTGCGTCGTATCCGCCGTCCCGGTAGAAATCACGAACCATGGGCTCGATATTCTGGACGATAATGCCCTTGTTCAGAATAAATTCATAGCACTCCGCCATGCTGTTGGCGACGGAGCGGGCGTAGCTGCGGTTGTTGTAACGGGAATCAAAGGAAGTGCCGCGGGTGTGATCATAGTAGTACAGGTCGGCAGAATCGGTGACATTCCACTCTCTCTGGGAGAGCGTCTTGCCGCCGGAGTGCAGCTGTCCCTCGGAAACCGCCGCATGTCCGCCGCAGTCATAGTTGGCCTCGACAACAATGACGCTGGCGCCATCCTCCATGGCTTTCAGGGCTGCGGGGAGTCCGGAGCCGCCTGCGCCGATGACGACGACGTCCGCTTCGTAATCCCAGGTGATGGAATCATCGCCCGTGGCGGCTGCGCTTTCTGCCGCGGCCGCGGTGGTCTCTGCTTCTGCTGCCGCCGCAGCAGTGGTCTCAGAAGCGCTGTCTGAAGACGAGCCGCAGCTGGTCAGCAGGCCGACGGAGGCCAGGCCGAGCAGGCCGGCTGTGCTTCCCTTCAGAAAGTCCCGACGGGAAAGATCCTTCTTTTTCATTAGATAAATGTCCTCCTTTCGTGCAAAAAATCGGAACATGTCGGACAGCATTTGCGGCACCTTACATCCTGATCCGGTCAATGTTTCCTGGTTGTATCCGTCCATTTGCATATGTGTTAAAATCATAACATATATCTTCGGAAAAAGAA
>JAJQCO010000173.1:0-11878 GCA_021202655.1 Clostridiales bacterium
ACGTTATGGGCGGAAGGGTAATTATGACAGAGGCAACCCGGATTCTGAATCAGGGTAAGGCTGAGGGAAGGGCAGAAGGCAGGGCAGAAGGAAAAACCGAGAACCTGCTCGAGAACCTGCATGCTTTGATGGAAACGATGGCATTGACAGCAGAGCAGGCGCTGGCGGCGCTGAAGGTGCCCGAAGAGGAGCATCCGAAGTATCTGTCGATGTTGAAGTAAACATGGCAGGCAGATGAAAAAACGGAATACAGGTAAGAATGGAAAGAGGAGGTTGCTTCACAGCAGCTTCCTCTTTCCTTTCTTGGGCTCCTGAAATTTTTCGTAATATTTTCAAAGAGGAAGCGGAAGAAAAGCCGCTTCCTTTATAATTATAAACAGCTATGCTAAGCTTAGTCTGCGCCTGCGGCTGCTTTGCATAAGTTCGACTACGGAAATCGAAGATTTCCTGTTTCACTTATTGACTTCGCTAAGCGCCGCTGCATACATGAAAGTTGCCAGCCAGGAAACCCGCCACAGGCGGCTTTCTGGCACGCCTGGCGAATCATCCTGCGCCTTGCGGCTTGGATTCTTGGACTTTCATAGTAAGGAAGCAGAAAATTTGATTGATTTGAAAATATTTCATGAAAAACGAGGAGGAGAAGGCGATGCGAAAGAGAAAATACAGAGTGATTAACGAGAAAATACTGGCAGATTTCCGGAAGGTATTGCTTGAGGAGGAGAAGAGCGCGAATACCATCAGTCAGTACCTGCGCGACCTGGAGGCTTTTATGCGCTTCGCGGATGGAAAGCCCGTGAATAAAGAGATGACGCTGCGTTATAAAGACGCTCTGAAGGAAACATATAGCCCAAGGAGCGTGAATGCGAAGCTCTGTGCGTTAAACGGTTTTCTGAAGAGGGTGGGGTGGTATGACTGCCTGGTGAAGCTGATGAAAATTCAGCAGGACACCTTCCGCCCGGCGGATAAGGTCATGACGAAGGAGGACTACGGGATGCTCCTCGCCGCGGCGAAGCGTCTGGGGAAGCGTCGCTTAAGCCTTGTGTTGCAGACGCTGTGTTCGATGGGGCTGCGGGTGAGTGAGCTGAGCTTCATCACGGCGGAGGCCGTGTATCGGGGGTATGCGGTTGTGACGTTGAAGGGGAAGACCCGGAATGTTCTTCTGCCGGAGGATTTGAAAGCGCTGCTTAAAGAATATATGAAGGATCAGAATATTTCGAGCGGCTGCGTCTTCGTCACCAGGAACGGGAATCCGTTGGACCGGAGCAATATCTGTCATGAGATGAAGGCGCTTGGCGAGGAAGCCGGACTTGCGCGCAGCAAGATTTTCCCGCACAATCTGCGGCACCTGTTTGCCTGCGTGTATTATGCCAGAGAGAAGAATGCGAACCACCTGGCGGATATTATGGGGCATTCCAGCCTTGATACGACGCGGATCTACACGCAGGGCAGCATGGAAGAGGAGCTCGCGGCGCTCAATCATATGGGATTGGTCGATCTTTCGGGATTTGTCCGGGAACAAAAAACCGCATAATCTATATTATGCGGTCAAAAAAGCTCTATGCGTCCATTTTATATCAGTACAGATAAAAAAGCAAGAAAAAACCTCAACAATTGAATAAAATTCACAAAATCCAAACGGTCTGCCGACATTGCCCGGGACGGTTTTATTTTCTATGTCTAAATTCTGCTCGCGAAGAAACGCTGTATTTACAAGGCTTCGCGGGCGTTTACCACATAATATAGATTATGTGGTAAAAGATCGAGACCGGAGAAATCCAAAATTTATGAATACATGATCAGATCATGGAGATAAAGGGGGATGCTGTTTGAAACGGGTACGGAAGATTACGCCGGAAGGAATGCTCATCAAGATGCTGATGATACAGAACAATATGACTGTGAAGGAGCTTGCGAAGCGGATCGGAAAGTCAGATGCGACCATCTGTGATGTGGTTTCAGGAAAAAATAAAAGCAGGGAGACGCTGAAGCTGATCATAGAAGCGTTACAGGAGAATGGATCGGCAGATATCTCGGAATATCAGAAGTTTTTTATGGAACAAATTGACGGGTGACAGGGAGGTTAGTGAAAATGGGGAAGAGAGGAATGTGGGAAAAGCTGAAAAGACTCATGGCGGCCATGTTGTGCGTGATCATACTCGCCGGGAACGGGCTGTCGTCGCTGGCGGAGCTGGGACCTTTGAACATGTGGATTCCCGTTGCGTCCGACAGCAATGCGTCTGTAGCGTCAGAGGAAGAGACAAGCTCGGGGAGCGCTGTTGTCGTCGCCGCCACAGGCTCAAATGCGACGGCTTCAAACGCGACGGCGTCGAATGCGACGAGCTGGCAGAAGCTCTTACAGGCCAGGATCGACGCGCTGCCGAGTATTGAGGAGATTCAGGCGGACGAGACCAATGAGCTGCTGGTCGACACCTACTGGGAAGTGCTGGACATCATGGATGTCCTGGACGAGCAGGCGGGCGTGGCGCTGTACGCCTCGATCATGGACGAGGACGACGGCTCCATCGAGGGCGCGGAAGAACTGGACGTGACCAGGCTCTATGAGATCGCGGATTATGTTATGGTGGCGTATGCCCTGCTGGGAGCCTCTCAGCAGATGGGATCGCTGACCTTTGTGACGGATCAGGTCATTATGGTCGAGCCATATCAGTTCGCGGGGGCGAATCAGGTCACCCTGACGCTGGAGGTGACCGGGGATTATGACATCGCCTCTGCCGACAGCAATCACGAGGAGGACTACTATTCGTATTACACAGGCGAGACGTTGACGCTGGATTTCGGCATTGACGGCGGCATGAGGGGTGAGTACGATTACCGGATCTATTTCCAGCCCTCCGACCCGTCCGGGCTCTATGACGGGATTCCGAATACCGGGATATACGCAGACTACGAGGGGATTGCGAAGCAGCGTGGCTTTTATGGCCTGGCGGACTATGCCCTGCCGGAGGGAGATCTGACCGACGGGGAAGAGTATGGCTCGATGGAAGCGGGCGACTATACGGCGCCATTGAAATGGGATGCGGATGAGGAAGCCTTTTATCTGGATTTCGCTGACGTTCCGCAGGACGCCACGGTGGCGGGGACGCTGCAGGTGACTTATCCGTCCGAGACAACGCCGGGCGGCGATCTGATCATCTACGGCGTGGTCTATGAAAATGAAATTATTGTAAGTGCCGATACAGAAGCCTTTGACGCCAGCTGGAAGACGCAGTCGGAAACCTTCCAGGTGGAGCTCTCTCTGGATGCGACCCAGGAGGAGAAGGGACTGATGCTTCAGGCGGACGGGTCCGGAAGCACCCACGTAGCAGTCACAGACAATCCGGATCAGGATATTATCTATACCATCACCATGGAAAACACGACCGAGGAATCTGTGACAGCAGATAACATAGGCGAGGATCTGATTCTTTATATTGGTGTGACGCAGACGATTACCTTGCCTGCCGGGATCAAGGTGGACTCGACTGAATTTATTGCGCAGGAGAATAGTTCGGGCAATGTCGAGTTCTTTGCGGACGGCGCCTCCGGCGATGCGATCCTTACACTGGTAAACAATAGCGGGATTCAGTCTAGTGGCTATTCGCTGGGATACGACGCCACAGCCAATACGCTGACCCTCACATGGACATTCGAGAATTCTTCGGCGGATGATTCCGGATTCCCGGAGGAACAGATTGAAGGTGGTATCTGGGAGGTGTGCTTAAACGGGGATTATCTGCTGCTTGATGATGAGGATGCGTTCAACGCGGAAACAACCCACGAGATCATCAGCACCGTTACATATGATTATTATTACACCTGGTCAGGCAAGCTGGATAATGATGATACAGAGAAGCTTCCGATCGCGGAGCCGTCCAGCAATGTGTTGCTGACCAAAACCGCGGATCGCAGCGGGGAAGAAGTGATCATGGGTGAGGATGCTTACTATACGATCACACTGTATAACCAGGGTGTGAATACGACAACCGACTTGAGCCAGCTCGCGGACGACCAGCTGAGTGCGGAGCAGTACATCACACCGGCTAATATCTGGAAGATGTTTTTCGGGGACGAGAGCGATACCACCGAGAACCTGGCGACCGATTCCGGCGAGTATCTGACGATTGTCGTTACCGGGGCAATGGTTTATTACAATACACCGCTGGATCTGGACGATCTGGAAGTGCTCAGCGACATGGACGGGAATGCAAATGTATACAAATCTGTGGCAAACTATAATTCAAACGGGGAAATACCGACGTATACAGATGCAGCCATAACAATGATCAGGAATGGGACGGACAGTATCTCTGTCACGTTTATTGATGGAAACAGTCTGATTTACAGTACTACAGTAAAAAGCGCAGATGAGCTGGAGAAGCTCTTTCTGCGGATTGGTTATGTAGTCACGGCCAGCGCGACATACAGCGTGTACTGGGATCTAACTGATCATCAATTGTCTGGTGGAGAGACTCGGAATTATAAGGTATACTCGACAATCAAAGGAACTTTCCAGTATTGGAGAGGCACGTACCTGAATCATGCGGTGAGTATTAACGAAGCAACAAATACGGTTCATCTGTACTATGATAATACGGGAAAGACAGAGACTGACGAAGACTACAAGAATTCGGATGAGGCGAAGGCGAATTATACGTCGATTCCATACGATTTTCTGGTAAGAAAAATAATCAGTGAGGTCGACGGGGATAAGAATGCAGATACGAGTGTCCTCTATAGGGGGTCGATTGTTACTTATGAGCTGACGATGGATCACGATGGGAATAGCGTAGTAGAGGATTTGCCGATGATCGATGAGGTGACAGGTTCACAGATACTGCTGATTCCGGTGACTCCGGAAAATGTGGCTTCGTGTGAAGAGAATAACTGGCCGATTGATCTTCAAGGTGCTTCTAATTATTATGTGACATACAACGAACAGGAATATTACCCTCTTTCGTTGGGTGGAACGTATGTAAATGTCTGGCTTGACAGTCAACATTGCGCGGCTAGCGTGGTGGTAGATGAAACTAATTACGTTGAGGAAGAGGGGGGATATATAGATTATACGATTACTTGGAATTATGATACGATCGAGGGCTCCAGGAAAGACACGCTAACCTATTGTATGCAAGTGATGTCACAGGATTATGTGACCAGTGCGGAGAATACCGTTTATCTGAATGGCAGGTATAGTAAAACTGATAGCGGTGTCATACATATCAGTACGCTTTACGATAAGATCGATGCGATCGATATCCGGTCAGGGTCGCTGAAAAAGCGGATTCTGACGTCCGATTGGGGCGTGGATGCGGAAGATGAGACTTATGAGTATTCCAGTGTCCTCGATCTGGAAGAGAATACGACGACGGTTTATTATAAGCTGGAATTGGACGCTAAGAGCGGCAACGGGACGCTTATCTTTGAGGATGTGAAGGATGTCCTTCCGTATACTTATGGGATCTTTGACTGGGACGCAACGAATATAGAAGTGATCAAATGCTGCTACGCAAACCCGGAATCTGAGGATGATAAGCCAGTCCTTGAGTATGAGCTTTACTATTCGGACGAGGAAGGCAATTATTGGGATAAAGAGGATTACATTAGCCAATACGGAAAGGCGCCTTATCAGACGATTTACTTTAACAATGTGGAGCTTCTGGAGAACAGGCAGGCAATCTGGATTTATATAAAACTGGAATTTCCGACTGATGCGACGGAATGGGCGTTATATGCGGCTAAGGTCAGCGGCTATCTGGAAAACACGCTATCTGCTGTGGTCGAAGATGCGGAGGAGGCAGCTTCAGTCATCCATTCAGTGAAGAAGGATGCGAAGGCATATCTGCAGAAGGGTGTATACTGGATTACTACTTCGACGGAGTCGACATCACTTGCGGCAGATTCAAAGTCGCGTGAGGTTTATTATAATTCCTCTGCTGCCGACGCAGAGGATGGCTCGCTGGTAGCGTATTATATCCAGCTGTATAACGCAAGTTCCTCCTATCTGTATCTGGAGAAGATACAGGACGTCGTGCCAGATGGATTTGAATTGGTGGCGCTTTACAGCGGTACCAGCAGTTATGAGGCTGGTACCGGTGTTACATCAACAGGTTCGGTGGAAACGGCCACGAACAGTCCCGCGTCCTGCCTGAAGGATGAAAATGGAAATGAGATCTCTGGGGTGACTTGGGTTTCGGCTCATGTAGAAGCGGATACGAATGAAGATGGCTTCCTTTACTTCGAAGTAACTAGCCCGAATGTGGACGAGACGATCGGATATTCTTATCTGGAAGAAGGAGAGGCGATTTCCTTTATTGCGGAATTCAGAGTTGGCACGGAATCGGAAACGGAGGATTATGCAGTCAATAAGATTGCTATGCCTTATATAACTCTCTCTGGTAGCGATCTGAGCGTGGCGGAGGATGTAGCCGGGGAAGCAGAGGAGATGACGGGTACTTCATCTCTGGCACAAAACGTTGGAGGGTGCAGTATCCTGAGTGAAACGGACGAACGGGAATATGAGGGCTTTCAGACAGTGACGCCATCGGTGGGAGAGGTCAGCCAGTGGCTTTTCTCAGAGGTTACGGTGAACAGAGGCGAAATTATTCCGGGCATCCATAAAACACTGGCTACGACCGAAAGCGGTGGTCTCGATGGAAATGTAAAAGTGGAATGGGATATTGAGGTGACGAATGACGGCACCATCGATATGAAGAATTATACGATCAGGGACAATGTAGACAGCCCGTATCTGATCCGGGGGGATATATATTACGAGATCGTTCAGATCAATGACGATGGGAGCGAAACATCTTTGCTTGCGCCAAAGAGCGATACCTCGTCGACCATAACTTCAAGTAGATATAATAGTGCAGAAACACTTCCACTGTTTTCTGTGACACGGAACAGCAATAATACGTTTAGCCTTGCGTGGAAACGATTCGAGAGGGGCAGTATCAAGGATGGAAGCAGTGATGGTGTGTTGGGCGATTCGGTTTCGATTGATCCTCTGTTATTTGTATATGATACAAACTATAAGCGCTATCGCCGGGCTCAGGATTATACTGTGACGGTGACTATCGATCAGGATGAAGACGGCAACGATTATGTGTCAATTGATTTTTCCGGAGATGATCTGAAGATCCCCGCGGGTGGCAAGGGAATCATGTCGGTTGATACGAAGACACTGGATACCATCACCGCGAGCAGAGGTACTTACTATAACCTTGCGACATTGACGCCGGTACAGAGCTACGACGAAAAGCTGGTCACGATCGGAGAAACGGTATCGGCATCAGAGTCGACTTCAGGGGCCGCATATATCAAGTCGAGCGACCAGGTGCATGTGTCAAACGGGTACTCGACCAATGCGCAGCAGTGGATCCAGAGCATGGATGACTCATCCAAGTATGCCAGATCGGAGACGGAGAGTGGCGTCAATTATATTAATCTGACGGGTACGGATGAGAGCTTTACCTATACCCTGGAAGTGACAAACAACCTCACAAATCCGATGACCAATCTGGTGATCGTGGATACCTTGCCGGAGACGGATGACTATGCGCCATTTACGGTGTCGGATCGAACGCAGAGATACAGTGAGTTCCAGGTCGACCTGCTGACGGAGGGTACGGGCATCGGCTGGAAGGTGATTAAGGGCACGAAATCGGATGATACGGATAGTGAAGGAAAGGATTTGCCCGCGTCAGCTACGATTGCTTCGACGACGGAGGTCCCTCTCGGAACGGGTGGCACCAACGAGTATTACACGGTACACTACAGCACCTCGACCGACCTGGGGCTGGGGCTGACCGACAACGACAGCTGGGAACTGACCGGCAGTGTTGACTGGACGGATGATCCCACGGGAGCGCGGGCTGTCCGTATCGAGATTTGCAATGCTGATATCGAACCGAAGCAGGCCGTGCAGGTCAGTTTTAACGCGATTATCTCCTCGGACAGCACGGATATCGCGGAGCCGGGCGAGTTCGGATGGAACAGCTTCGCCTACCAGTATACGACGGCCAAAGTGGCGTCTGCCACTCACGGCGAGGACGACGGGGAGGCGAAGGGCAGCACTGCGGCTACGACCACGCTCTGGGCGGCGCCGAGAAAGGTCGGCGTCTGCATCCCGGATGTTCCCTGGCTGACGAAAACGCTGGTCGGAGTCGACACGACGGATACCTCCCTGGGAGATCAGACCTTCCGCTTCCTGGTACACGCGGGAGAACAGCTGACGAGTTTTGATTATGCCGACAACAGCGACGGCAAGCTGGAAGAAAATCTGACCTCGGCGCTGGAAACGGCTGGACTGGCGTATATCATAAAGGAGCTGACGGGTGATGTGTCAAAGGGTGTCTCAGAATCGATCCAACTGGATGATTCCACCGGAAAGCTGACCTACACGGACGGAGCGAGCTATACGGTGGTCGAGCTTCCCTGCGGGGACAGCAATATCGATCCGGGCAACGACCTGTTTGTGCTCAGCAGCCTCAGCGTCGGCAGCACGTACACAACGAAGAACGTGATCACGTTTACCTACTCCCAGTCGAGCGTGGTGGAGGTGACCGCCGCCAACAAGAGAATCGACTGGTGGATCAGCATATTGAAACAGGATGCGGATACCCAGGAAGCGCTGTCGGGCGTGGTGTTCGGCCTGTACAGCAAGACCGATCCTGACTATGAGGAGGGCTATCTGGACGACACGTATGGCAATCTGATTTCGACGCCGTCTGACGCGGCCGAGATCACCATCGAAGGCGAGAGTGGCACCTGGTATCTGGTCGGGATGAAGGTGACCGACGCCGACGGAAGAGTCCGCTGGGAGGATCTGACAGACAGTGTTTACTATCTGAAAGAACTGAAGGTTCCGGACGGTTATTATCTGCCCGCGGATCCGATCCGCGTGGATTACTGGAACGTGGCGGACGGAGACTATTACACGCAGGCGGAGAGTTCCACCAGCACGGGCAGCAGGATCGTCACCGTGACGGTTAATAACAAGATCGGTTACACCCTGCCGAAGACCGGCGGGCGCGGGACGCTGTGGATCCAGCTGACGGGATTGATGCTAATGAGTATGTGCGTCAGCTTTACATACACATCCAAAAGAAGGTCAACAAAGTTAAGGAGGAAGAAGTAGATGATTAAGGGGAAACTGAAACAAAAGATCAGCATCCTGCTGATCGCGGTTATGGCGCTGTTGATGACAGCGCCGGGGTTCGCGGCGACTGGACATACGCTCACGATTAAGTCGCAGACAGCGGGACATACGTTCGAGCTGTATCAGATCTTTAAGGGTGATGTAGCCACTGACAGTGATGTTCTGACCAATATCAAATGGGGAGACAGTGTGGAGAATCCTTCGAAGTTGATCGAGGCTCTTAAGTCTGATAATGATTTAAAAGGCTTTTTTGATGAAGTGGATACGACGGCCTCCGAAGATGCTCAGGCGGTAGCAGTGGCGGCGGGGTTGAGCGCAACTCTGGCCGAGAGTACGGCCAGCGCTTTGGCAGACAAATTCGCGGAACTTGTTGAAGACTACTTGAGTACGACTCCATACAAATCAGTTACAGGCGGTGATACGACCTATACCTATCAGTTTACAGATGTCGAAGACGGTTACTATCTGGTGAAAGACAAGGATGAATCTCTGGATCTGTCGGAATATGGGAAAGATACCGCAGCGTATACGAAGTATATTATCGGTGTTATCGGAGAAGATAAAAATATTGACGCAAAAGCGGACAAGCCGGATATCGAGAAGTACATTGAGAATCCGCATACAGACGATCCGAATGATACGCATGACGATCTGGAGAAGACGGAGGAGTATAGCATTGGCGATGATATCATTTATCATCTGAAATCCGAGGTTCCAAAGATGGACGGATATGACCATTATTGGTTCATGGTACAGGATGAGCTTTCGGCTGGATTGACGTTCGTAGGTATGGCGACAGATGGTGCTGCAGTCACCGTAGGCGGCGAAGAAGTGAATCCGGGTAGCGCGGGAGAAGACTGGACTTATACGTTTACTCAGGATGGACAGAAATTATATTTCGTGTTTAATAACTTCCTCGAGAGTTATAAAGAAAGTTATGTTGGCAAAGAAATTGTCATTCGTTACATTGTACGGCTGAACGAGAACGCTAAGATCGGCGCCGAGGGGAATGACAACACGGTAAGCCTGGTTTACTCCAATAATCCATATGTAGATTATAGTGGAAAAGAACCTACACCAGGAGGAGACAATCCCGGCACCGGGCAGACAAGCGACAAGAAGACTGTAACCTAGACGACCAAGCTGAACATTTCCCAAAATGACGCTACATCAAAGGAACCGATCGGCGACGTGTCCTTCAAACTGGAGGGAACCGGGACGCAGACGGTATATACCAAGAAGGAAGAAGCGTCATTTAAGTATGATAAGGCGGATGACGGAGATTATGTACTGATTGATGGTAATTATGTAGAATATAATGACAACTATGCGGGATTGGGATATCAACGTTACAATCGTACAATTACATCGACTAGCACAAATTATTTCATTACGACTCAGTCTACAGATGCCTTATCCAGCGGGGAAGTCGTTGGCGTAACAGGAACCAATGGCGAGTTGACGTTCACCGGACTGGGTGCCGGTACTTATACGCTGACCGAGACAGACGCTCCGAAAGGTTATAATGTGCTGACTACCCCCATTAAAGTGGTAATTACCTATGAAGATCCATCGCTTTCGACTACAGAACCAACGGGTGGGGAGCTGGCAACATGGAAATACAGCTATACCTTAGACGGCGTGGAACAGACAGGTACTGTATCCGCGGCGGATGGAGAATTTATTATCAATATTGCTAATACCTCCAGCGCACTTCTTCCTTCCACTGGCGGCGTCGGCACGGTCATTTTTACGGCAGTCGGTATCTGTGTGATGGCGGGTGCGGTTGTCATCCTCTATGCGAGAAGGCGCAGGGAAGACGAGGAGTAAGGAATCTGAAGTATGAAGAGACGATGGTCAACGGTCGTGATAGTCGTTCTCTTCCTGCTGGGCTGCTGTGTCCTGCTTTATCCGATTGTCAGCGACTTCTGGAATTTCAATCACCAGAGTCGCGTGGCGGCGGTCTATGAGGAGGCAGTCCGGCAGATCGAAGAGAAGGATTATGACGCGATGCTGGAGGCGGCGCAGGCGTACAATGAGAGTCTTTTGAAAAAGGCCAGCCGCTTTGCCCCGACGGATGAAGAGGATGCGTATTACCGGTCGCTGCTGGTGATGGAGCGCACCGACGTGATGGCGGTGCTGGAGATTCCTTCTATCAACGTGTATCTGCCGGTCTATCACGGGACCGACGACGACGTTCTCCAGTCCGGGATCGGGCATTTGCAGGGGTCGTCGCTGCCGATCGGAGGACCCGGCACTCACGCAGTGCTTTCTGGGCACAGAGGACTCCCGTCGTCCAAGCTGCTGTCGGATCTGAACCTGATGCAGGTCGGCGACCGGTTTGTGATTCATGTCCTGGGAAAGGTGCTGGTCTACGAGACGGATCAGATCGAGGTTGTGTTGCCGTCGGAGATGCAGAGCCTTGCGATCACGGAGGGAGAGGACTATGTGACGCTCCTGACCTGCACGCCGTATGGCATCAATACGCATCGCCTGCTGGTGCGGGGACATTACGTCGAGACCCTGACACAGGAGGAGAGCCGCCAGAGCGGAGTGAGTAACGCATCGTACAAATGGAAGCCGGATCGCAGCGAGCTTCTGGCGTTGATTCCGGTGCCGTTTTTGATTGGAGCGCTGGTGATGCTTTTAAAGAAACCGGCAAAAAAGAAGAAAAAGGGAAATAGCAGTCGCAGGAAAAATAACAATAGCAGCAGCAAT
>JAJQCO010000173.1:11888-13540 GCA_021202655.1 Clostridiales bacterium
CGGCAGAGAGGAGGAGCCATGATGGGGAAAAGGAAATCGATCAGGCGCGGCGCGGTTCTGCTCGCCTTGATTCTCATGGCGCAGATGGCTTTCCCCGCATATGCGGCGAGTTCTGCGGATCAGACAGAAGGTGCGGAGGAGACGGCAGAGGAGTGGGATCTGTCTAAGGCGGGGACGCTGACGGTCAATGCCGGATATGTCGCCACGGGCACGGACCGTATCCCGGTTGAGGGCGTCGAGTTTACGGTCTATCAGGTGGCAACTGTCACGGTAAGCGGCGGCAATGTCTATTATGTCGCGGCGGATGCGCTGGCAGCCTATGAGAGTCAGATGAATTCAGCCACGACGACGGACAGCTACAGCGAGCTGGCCGAGACGCTTGCGGGTGTGATCGCCGAAGACACTTCTCTGGCAGAGACACTGAAAATCGGGACGCAGGAGAGCGGGTCGGACGGCAATGCGGTGCTTGAATCGGTCATGTCCGGCATGTATCTGGTTGTCCAGAGCAATACCGTGAGCGGTTATGAGGCGATCAGCCCGTTTCTGGCCTGCCTGCCAATGACGTCGGAGGATGGGAGCGGATGGGATTACAGCATCCAGGCGCTGCCGAAGCTGAGTAAGACCAGCTCATCCGGAGGCAATAACAGTGGCGGCGGTAGCAGCGGCGGTCATGGCGGTGGTTCCAGTTCAGGCGGTGGTTCCAGCACCAGTGTCAGCACTAGCGGCGTGGGCAGCGGTGTTGCCAGTGGTTCGCCAGGTGGTGTCGTTGAAGCTGTGCCAGATGTTCCGCTGTCAGCGCTTCCTCAGACAGGAATGCGCCGCAGCATCGTGATCTTGCTGGCAATCGGGGGGATCGCTTTCATTGCCTTTGGCTGGAAGCTGAGCGCGGCAAGACATGAACCGGCCAGGAATGCATAGATTTTTCGCGTCGGGAGACGTTCGCAGACAGACCGGTCACAGGGAAACATGTAAGAATAAGAGTTACAGAAAGACGGAAGCATGAGATTTTTAAAAAGACTGAGACAGCGATGGAATCAATTTTGTCATTCAGGGAAGCCTGCCCGCCGATGCGGGCGGGCTTTCGTGATTCTTGGCGTCTGCATGCTGGTGGCCGCTCTGGGTATGGAGGCCCACAATGCCTGGGAGGAACGTCAGGCGGGCAGGGAGACGGAGCAGGTCTATGAGGAGCTGCAGACCGTGATTGACATCTTGCGTATGGAGGAGACAGCGACCCCGGCAGAAGCGGAGCCGGACGAGACTGGAGAGGAGACTCTGGACGCGGAAAAATATCTGGGCATTCTCCGCATTCCGGAATTTGGCCTGAATCTGCCCGTGCAGTGGGAGTGGAGCTACCCGGCCTTACGCCAGACGCCGTGCCGTTTTACCGGAAGCACGAGAGAAGGCGACCTGGTCATCTGCGCCCATAATTACGCCACCCACTTCGGAAAGCTGAGAAACCTGTCTTACGGCGCGACCATCACACTGGAAGAAATGGACGGAACCGTCCGGCGGTATCGGGTTGAAGAGATTGAGATCCTCGGACCGGGAGACATCGAGCGGCTGCTATCCGGGAACTGGCCGCTGACCCTGTTTACCTGCACCTACGGGGGCGAGAACCGGGTCGTGGTGCGCTGCGGGTATGATGTGTGAAT
>JAJQCO010000196.1 GCA_021202655.1 Clostridiales bacterium
TGCTACGGACATATCCTTCAGGTGCTTCAGTTTCTTCCCAGTAATAAGTGCCAGGGTTCAGTTCAATATTGATTGTTCCATCCGTATCTGTCCGCACGCCCTGATAAAGCAGGGACTTATCGGAATCATAAATGTTAAAGGCTGCTCCTGCCAGCGGTTCCCTGGTGTTGATATCCACTTTAATCAGTTCCAGTTTGCCGGGTGAATCGTTTAACACCACATATGTCTCTGACGAAGGCAGGGAATATGAAGTATTCAGGCTGGAACCGGTGGACGGGTTGTAGGAATCATACACCGCATAATACTGGTTCACTGCCACATCACCGACCAGTGAGGAATCAGACGGTGCCTGCATGTTCACGATTACATAAACGACATTCTTACTGGAGAACACACCGTTGGTAAAACCTGATGTGTCAAGTGCCGCTGCAATCGACCGTACCGTTGACGGTTTTGTGGTACTCCATGCAGAATCCGTGATATCAAACGGAGCATCTTTGTCTGCCGAATAATATACGGTAACCGTAAAGCCCATGCTCTCAGCATACGAGGTGTCGACCGACAGGAACTTGCCGTTCCATTCTGTATCAATATCTGTGTATATATTTGGTGTCGCTGCGTTTTTCGCAATAGATGCGCCGGTCTCAATATTATCGTACAGGACAATATTCTTTGCCCCGTTTGAGCCAAGGGCAAACGCAAGACGGTAACTGTATTCAGATTTTTCCGTCTCGTTCCCGTCATACAGTTTCGTACTGGTACTTGTGACATAGCCATTAGAATAATAGCTCTGCACATGCTTTTCTACATATTGTCTCCACTCATCCAGGTCTTCCTGGATCAGCTGGATATCTGCGCCGTAGCCCATCAGTTCCGTGGTGTCGCCGTCGCTGTCAATATCATAGTAGTCAGCCATGATATTGCCGCCGGTCACACTCTTCGGCCCTTCGTCATCAATCATGATGTAGGTATAGGACGTATACTGGTGCGCGTTTGCTGCAAGGCTTGTCCCGTTTTCATATACATTATAGGTAAACGAGAAGCCCTTAAGGTCCGATATGTTAATCGGTGATCCGCTGTAGTCAAAATGTACTGCGATATATTGTTTTCCATTATTTTCAATCAGTTCAACCGTAGCGTGTTTAGCCAGGGATGAATCACCAAATGTAATCGTATCCAGGGAAATATCGTCTATCAACAGCCCGTCCGGTACCTCAGAATACATGGAAAACGTTTCTAACACAATGCCACTCTCCGCAGATTGTAAATACCCCATCGCTGTAATAGTTGCCTGGTACTGGTCTTCTTCTGTCTCTGTAAAATCAGAGATTTCCGTTGCCGCATAGTACCGGACCGGGATTTCACGAAGCCATACGTGGGAGTAACTTCTCAGGAAATATTCGTCATACAAATTTTTATCCCTTGCAGCAAGGGAGGTTCCGTAAGAACCGCCATAGTTGGAACTGGAAGCCGCGCAGTCATTGGCAAGCGTCCCATCACTCTCCGTGTACATGGCACGGAACAGGTTGTAGTTGATAATCCGCTGTTCCGGATCAATCTGTTTTGCTGTTGCCTTTGCTTCCTCTTCTGCCCAGTCCAGGTGGAATTTTACGGTGATTGCAGTCTGCTGTTCGATCTCAAATCCATCCACCCGGTTCTTATACAGGACGAACACTGCCTTGTATCCGTCGGGAAGTGAAACTGCAGAAGATGCCGTATCGCCGCTGTCAATAAACTCATATTCTGCAAACGGGGTATCCTGTGATTTTGCCGCATAGATTTCCCAGTTATCCTCTGACGGATAAACTTTGGTGATATCATACTCATCATCAGTCAGATTCCGGATAGAGCCATCCCGCAGGACAACTGCCAGTTTATCGTCGCCAAGGAACATATACCAGTAGTCATATGCTTCCAGCTTTGTCACCCCTGTCGTATTCCCTGCTGATTCCGGGTGCTTGTCCGCATAATATACGGTACTGCCGGATGTCAGCGACAGAAGTGTGATGCCGGATTCCGGAGTTAAGGCTGACGCCTTACTGAAGGATGGGGTGACTGAGGTTACCGTTGTAACGGTCTCCTCAGCTTCGCTTTCCGTTTCTACAGATGCAGTTTCTTCCTCTTCACCACTGGCTGAAAACAGGACAATCCCTGTATTTTCATTCGAAGATTCTTCTACCGACGCAGTGCTGATACCGCTGTTTAACGAATATGATGCCAGGGACGCCTGTGACGTAATAATCTGGCAGTTAGCGTACCCCTTCAGGATAAACATTACTTCTTCATTATTAAAGACGGCGGTAGCAGGCAGCCTATTTTCATGGTTTGATGGAGCGCTGTGATCTTCCTGCTCGTAGTCCTCGCTGTATTTCTCTGTGCTGTAAATATAACCATTCCAATCGAAACTGTAATCAGTGAGCGTTATGGTTACGCTGTCATCGACAATTTCATTTGTTCTCGCTGTTGTGATCCATGTATTTTCATCCAGGTACAATCGATCCAGATGGGTAGCAATCGTGACCGTATCATTTGACCCAAGGGCTGACTTCTTGATCCCAATATATACCCTAGTTTCCAGTGTTTCATTCACATCCCCGATGATTGCATCGGATCCTTCCACCGTACAAGCGTACTGAGTCGATGATACTTTGGTCAGTGTTACCTTTGTCCCTGCATCAGAATAAAATTCGATATCGTCTGCGGTGACACCGCTCGGAACGGTAATGGTAAACGTATTCTTCCACTGCTGCAAACCTCTGGAGAGAATATCTTTATCATAACGGACAACCGCATATCCCCACATATAGCTTTCAATGTCATCCGCCGCACTGGGAACCCATACTTCCCCGGAATCGTAGGTTAGATCAATCCGATAGAGATCTGTCGTCGATGTAAAGCTATAAGTCAGTTCCGGAAGCGTGATGGAATCTGAACCCAGAGAAAATGTTGGGTTATCTGCCATCGTGTATCCTGAAACACTATCACGGGCATTTATCGTCCAGGACATCTGGAAACCGCCGGATGTGGAGACACCCGCCGCAACGGTAAACAGGTTCGTAAATGTGTAGGTATTCGTGCTGGAATCATACTCGCAGCTCCACTCCGATATACCAGAACCTGTCGTTGTCGACATGATAAAGTCAGATGTCCGGCCGGACTGGCCGATTCCAGGAACCGTGATTACAATATCGCCCGGATCATACTGTACAGAAGCGTTTTCTACCTTATATTCGACAACAATGGTCGGTTTTTGTGTATCATCTTCTACGGCATTCCAGGTATAATCCGTGGTTCCATCGAACCAGTTTGCGGTTACTGTCCAGCCATTTAAGTAGTTTGCGGTTTTTGCCCTGGACGAATACAGAACCGGCTTCATAGTATCTGCGTGATAAACCGTAAAATCATCACTACTTCTTAACACAGTTTTTCCAAAGATTTCCGCATCTTTTTCGCGCATCGCGTCTGCCTGCGGCAATGCCGCATAACTTGCGCTCACGTTGTTCGCTGTATCAAAAAGACCTGTCGGATCATAAAAGTAAGAATACGCAACAACCGATCCGGATTCCATCAGATAGACATCCGCATGAACGGAATACTCCAGATCTCCATCTCCCTTATCCGCATACGCCACATAAACGGACACCGTTCCTTCCGGAAGTGTGTAAGTTTTTTCCTCTGCCGTGTTGCCTTCAAACGATGTTTCCGTCACATAACCAGTAATCGGCGTATCGCAGGAATCCGTATAATAAACGCGGTAGTCCCGTGCTTCACTGTCCTCTGCGACCGTAATATCGGTCAGGGCATATTCTGACTCTTCAAGGAACCTGGTATCGCCTTCCTCATCAGTAAACAGTAGCCGGTCTACGCCAACAGCCAGAACAGCGCTTTCAGCGTCGTTTTCAGCATAAACATCTGCGGCATCTTCCTCATCGCCGGAAATAGACGCCTTTACAGAAAGTGTAGCGCTTCCATCAGGAACCGACACAACCGAATTCGGGCCGGTCAAGCGAAGTGTCTGTGTGACCATACCTGCCGGATCTGCGGATGCCGGTGTCGCCATTGATGCCAGGGACTGAATCGGAATACTCTGAGCAAACATCAGGACAGAAAGAATCAGGGACAAAATCCGCTTCGGTTTTAACATGTTTTCCATTCTTTTCTCCTTTCCTCTCAAAAAAAATGTATGTAAACGCGACAGGACAAGCCTGCCGCGGAATTTTTTTCTCCTATATATTATGGAAAATCAGCTTTTCGGTTTGTTTTGGTTTCTGAAAAGATTTTGTGCCATAAAAAACCGGCCTGAATCTCAGACCGGTTTGAAATAGTTTTCATGCGGCGGCAAGCATATTGCCTGCCCACTGTTCCATAGAAAGACGTGTATCCAGCGTGTAATCGTGCGCGGTATCCGTGATGGAATTGATGAAGCCCCACATAGTCGGATCGTAATCCGTTCCGATGAGATCCGCGGCCTTCTCCCTGCCCTTCTTTCCAAGGTGCAGTTCGGTCTGTGCCTTATCCAGGTAGAACGAAAGCTCCTGGGCAGTCAGCCTCCGGTTCATTGCCGTGTCAATCTGCTTTTCCGTGATCTGGTCGATGGCATGCATCTTCTCGATCGCGGCCGCGAACAGTTCTTCTCCATCCTGAAGGAATTCCTGCAGATGTGTCTGGCGGAAGAGGATTCCGCCATGCTGTACACGGACAATGCCGTTCTTGCAGGCAAACCGGTACAGGAAGTATTTGATCGAAAATGCGGCTGTGCCGACATTGCTTGACGAAACGGTGAAGCCGGAATACAGCCGATCGCCGTGTACCTTCAGCGGATTGTTGAAATCCACGAACCGAATATGCATCCGGTCAGGCGACAGGAACGCTTCATTTGCTTCGTAGCGTCCATCCTTTCCGACGGCTTTTTTCACGCCGTACAGAATTTCCGGATGATCGAACGGGTTATACTGCATCGAAAGCGCTGCCCGCACTGTCCCGTCAAAGACGCGAAGCCTCATGGTCGACGCATCCCTGGAAGGGGTATGGGTAAAGCTGAAGAAGTTCTCCACCGCCAGGTCTTCCCTGCCGGTTTCGTAGCATTTCTTAATGTAGGATCCCGGAACGCCAGCCCTCTGGCAGAGCTGGGAAAATGCCGTATCCGTAAGATCGGCTTCTACGGTATCCATGCTGTCCGGCGTATAAACCGCGGTCAGGTTTCTGGTGAGATCCACTGGGACAATCCGATGGCCGGTCACGAAATCATCGCGCCATCTGGTCTCCATGTCTTCTGCCTTATCGATCAGGCCGTCCAGACCAACATTCTCCGTACCCAGTTCCTTTAAGCTTTCAAATCCTTTCTCGATAATCATAATATTCTCTCCTTTGTAATTTTTTAGAAATACCCCTGAGCTATCCGCATCAGACGTGCAAACGTCCCCTGCGGTTGCTCCTCTGTTTCCACTCTTTTTATCAGCTTCTCCAAATCAACCTGCGACAACTTCATACAAGCAAGAAGGTCGTCATTCGTTTCTGTAAGCTTCTGCGACATCTTCATGCACGCAATTAGTTCGTCAATCGTTTTCGTTAACTCCTGATTCTTCTCCTTCTGCACCTTGTTTTCCAGACGTAATGCCGCAATCTCTGCATCCTTTCTGTGTATCACATGTTCGAGTCCGCTGATCATGTGCCGGTATCTGGCACGTTCCCTGTTAAAAGCAATGTCTTTTGCACTCTTCTTCTGCATCTGCTTCCTCCGATCTGATCATTCCGGCTGGATATCATCAAACACGACCGGGATTTTTTCTTTCAGCTCTGCAAGAAGCGGAATCGCAACCTCCCTCATCTGTGGATGAGCAGCCTGATCAGCCCGGAGCATAAAGAAATGTCTCCACTCCCGGTAGTTGGCCGTGATCGTGATCTCGGTTTTCGTGCTGTTCGGGAGTACGGAACGTGCAATCTGGGGCGTTGCCCCAAGCCTGATCATCCGCATATAGTGCCATTCCGCATCATCCATGGCCTGCTGCCATTCCAGCAGCACAGCCTGAATCATTTCTGCATCCATGCCGAACATCTTCCGATCCAGCGCAATTCCCGGCGCCAGGTCGATGAAGGTACACTCCTTACCGAACTTTTCCTTCGAGTAGTTTACATAGCGTGTGCTCTCCTGGGCGAATGATGCAACCCTGTGCCGAACAAGTTCATGCGAAACCCCGCGGTCCACCGTAAATTTTACGGACAGAGATGAATGTTCCAGCATGGCTTCATGCCCATTCCGGATGAGCATTGCCACAAACTTCTTCGCTGACTCTCCGTCCTCTGTGATCCGGTCTTCGGACTTATAGCAGACACGCCCGATTCTCTCGATCATCTGTAATTCCCTGAGCCCTCCGTCAGAAATCTGAGTAAGGATCTCATATCCTGCTTTAACGTTCATATGTTTTCTCCTTTTCTTTATGACCAGCCCATTGGGCTCCAGGCCGCAATCTCTTCTCCGTCTACCGTGTTCACGGCGAACTGGTATTCCTTATCACCATGATCCAGCTCTTCATCCATCCGCTGTGCAAACGGATTGATTCCGTTTTTCAACTGCTCCATCTGCCCGGGCGTTGCCCGGAATGTCATAGCAACCCGCCTGGTCTGCTCCATGGTAACCTCAACAAAAGTGTCTTCCGGGAACAGTTCGGCCCATGTTTTGCCGCAGATCGCAAGCACAGCATTGTCATCGTGCTTAAACACCATGGATTCCAAAGCCTCCTCTGGATTCTGGCCGTCCAGATTATCGTAGATATAACGAGCCAGAGCTTCATTTCCACCACAGATTGCAATGATGTCGTCTCCGGTATAGAGACTATCCATAACGATATCGTCAATTTCATATTTCATCAGGCGATCCATAACCTCGATACCTCGAACCTCCATATTAGGAAGATAGATGACCCGATCCCCAACAGTAAATTTATCTGCCTTGTGGCTGTCGTCTTCAAAATCGAACAGCAAAGAAAGACATGTCCCTTTCTTCAGTTCACCAATCACTTCTTCTTTTGTCATATTGTTACCTCCTTGTAATCGTTTGTGGTGGCCGGAAAGAGTCCGTGCCATGTTTTCCCGCAGATCTCAAGCATTGCTGCATCATCGTTTTCCAGTTCCAGGGAATCCAGTTCGGATTCCGGAAGGAGCCAGGTTAACCCGCCATACATATAGCGAGCCAGCGCTTCGTTTCCTCCGCAGATGGCAAGGATATCGTTTCCCGTATATAAATGAGAAACCACCTCATTGACATCCTCCACAGGTATACTGTGGGCAATCTCAATCTCATGGGCAAAGATGTCCGGGATATAGATTACTTTCTCCCCAACCTCAAATGGTGCTTTGTAAATCACATATCCCTCGCTCGTATCACAGAATTCAAACAGTTCCGCAAGCTTCTGCCCGCGAAACAGCGAGTATCTGACCTGTTCTTTCGTCATGGTATTTCCCCTCCTTAGTATCCGAATGCCCCATTCAGGGACTCGTCTTCCATGATCCAGTCTTCCACTAGTACCCTGCGGTAAGTGGTATCATCGTCCCGGAAATAAACCGAATGGATCCCGGCATTGATAATCAGCCGCTTACACATGGAACAGCAGTCGGCGTTCTTTACATACGAACCGTCCGACACTTCCCTTCCAGACAGGTAGAGCGAAGCGCCGATCATATCGCACCGTTTGGCACTGATGATTGCGTTGGCTTCCGCATGGACGCTCCGGCATAACTCGTAGCGTTCTCCTCTCGGAATCTGCATCTTCTGACGGATACAGACGCCAAGGGCATCGCAGTTTTTCCGCCCTCTCGGTGCTCCGACATAGCCGGTTGAGATAATCTCATCGTTTTTCACGATAACCGCGCCGTACCTTCGCCGCAGGCATGTCCCCCGCTCGGAAACCGCATCCGCGATATCCAGGTAGTAGTTTGCCTTATCACGGCGTTTCGTTTCTTCATTCATGGTTTTGTTCCTCCTTATATTCTTGCAAACAGACATGAAATGCTTCAGGTTGAATATGAAGGATCGGGATTCAGATAAAAACAGATATTTCGCAGGATGAATCGCATCAGTATCATGCACTGAGACATAGGAAAAGACGTTTCCTGTGCAATATCAGAAACGCTTTTTCTCTCAGACAGCCTTTTTCCTTTTGCCATGATTCACGATAGTTCGAAATAAGATCCAGACAGGCAGCCATCCCTCAACTTGCAGATGATAGCTTCCCTGGCTCAATTTCTCTCCTCCACGCTTCATCCGGTAGTTGCCATGATATAATTGGCCTGTCTTGGTGTCGATGTTCGGTTCGATATACCAGATATCCTCTTTTGTCCGGATGTAAATCCGTCCGTTCTGCTTAATCAGTTTAGCCTTTTTCTCATAGAACAGGCGCTCCAGCATATTGGTTCCTACATCATACTCATTCATCCATTTCATCAAGTCGCGAACATCATTGTCCCGTTTGGCACCTGACATGGCGCGGATCAGTGCCGCTCTTTTGCAGCATGGCCTCAATTTTGTTTTTGCATCGATGGATAAAATACCAGTCATATCATATTCACCCTTCGAGTGGAAACAGCCGGCATCATGTGCATAGTAATTTTTGTCCCTGTAGAAAGGGTAATTCCCCATAGAAAAATCCGCCTCCTCATTTTGATGTTTATCTCAAAATGAATATGACGGATTTGGTTTGTTACTTGTTTACTCGTTCAGCGCACCGTCAGCATTCACGGTGTATCCATCCGGGGTAGCCTCGCCCGCATACATCGAACCATACGGACGATGTGCCTCGTTGGAATAGTTCCAGGCGGCATTTTCTTCGCTGTATGTATAGGTTGGCTCAGCCGGTTCCACACTATTAAAGAAATAATACACGCCGTCGATCTGCTGCCAGCCGGTCAGCATCCTGCCGTCTGCCGGGTTCAGGTAATACCAGTAGCCATCCTGCGGATCCTGATGCCAGCCTGTCTGCATCCAGCAGTTTTCCGGATCCAGATAGTACCAGGAACCGTCAATCAGCTGCCAACCGGTGCAGGCGTAGCCTTCACCACCGAAGTAGTACCACTGGCCATTGATCTGTGACCATCTGTTGACCGCGTAACTTCCGTCTGCCATACGGTACCACCAACCCTTTTCATCACGCTGCCAGCTTCCACTGGAACTGGAAGAAGTCGAGGAAGAAGAATCGCCGCTACTACTGCGCTTTGTCTTTAGGGCACTTATGGCTGCGCTCAATGCGTCTGTCGCCGCATCAACTTCTACCTGCGTTGCAGCTTCATCAGCAAGGACGGCCTTCGCTGCTTCCAGTGCTTCTGTTAGTGCTTTCCAAGTGGTAGTAGTGTATCTGCCTGAAGTAAGCTTTTCTGCAGCCGCGATTGCCACTTCCAGAGCGGATTTATCCACGCTTTTTTCGCTGCTCGCCGGAGTATCGTCGTTGGAATCCGGAGTAACCGGAGTCACTGGCGCTTCGCTTTCCTCGTCGCTCTTTGTAGCATTGCTGTCAGTTGCCTGATCTGCATCGCTTTCGCTCTGCTTGTCATCCGCGTCACTATCGGATGCTTTATCGGCATCACTGCTTGTTGATTTGTCAGCATTGCTGCCAGTCGCCTGATCAGCGTTGCTACTGGACGCATTACTGGTGCTCGCCTTATCGGCGTTACTGGATGAAGCACTGTTTCCGGATGCCGCATCGTAGTCATCGTCATCCTCGTGTTCATCATAGCCATAATCTTCGTCGAGAATTTCTTCCTCATAATTCTCATCATAGGTTGTGGCATATGCCGACAGCGGCGCCGCCGCAGTCAAAGCCGCAACAAGGACAACAGCAACTTTCTGTCTGAGTATTTTCTTTCTCATTTGGATCATATCCTCCTTTTATTTTTTATAACTTCTCGGAATCTTCAGCCCAGATTTTATAAGGCTTTCTGACCCCTATCTCAAAAAATCACCCACTTTTTTTGCAAAAAACACTTGACAAATCGCTCAAAATTTGCGGCGAAGCCGATTGATTATATTTTATTTCAATCGACTGGAGGCGATTTCTTTGTTACCTTGTAATCCTGGCGGTCATGCCGCCTATCAGGATACTTTCGTATCCGATTTTCTGAAATTTTATCCTGATCCCTTTGTGCTTCCTAAAAGCACCTGGGATTATATCGTGCAGTTCTGGTATCTGGATCTCTCCCTGACGGATTCCATTATGCAGGAGTGTTATTCTGTATTTGGCCCGGAACCCCGGCTCCCTTCCTGCATGCTACGTTCCTACCTGCTTGCTTTGAAACTGAAAGTAACTTCAAACACGGACTGGTGCCGTATGCTCCGGGAAACTCCCCTTTATGCCATCCTCAGCGGATTTCCTTTCGGGGATACTCCCGGTGTCGGGACGTTTTATGATTTCTTTTCCCGCATCTGGCAGGGCGATTCCGACAACCTTTCCCCCAAAGACCGATTCCCTAAGATGAAACCTCCGAAAGGAAAAAAGAAGGGCGATAAGACTCCCTGTGACTCTTCCTCTGCCACATCCAAACTTCTTCCTTTGCTGGAACGCTGGAACCTGAAACCGGAAAATCCTTTCTTTCTTGTGTTTCGTCTCTATCAACAGCAGTTTTTGGATCATTCTATCCACAAAGGATTGATCGTCCCGGAGCATCTGGCTCTCGCCGGTGATGGCACTCCTGTCCGCACTGCTGCACAGCAACGTAAAAAACGGAACTGCAATTGCAAGGAAAGAGGTTGTTCTTCCTGTAACTGCAAACGTCATTATTCTCAGCCGGACTGCAACTGGGGATGGGATTCCCACCGGGAATGTTATTTCTTCGGTTACCACCTCTACATGTATGTGGCCTCCGATTCTTACAGTGATCTCCCTGTATTTCCGCTTTTGGAACGTGCTTCCCGTCATGATATGCTTTCTTTCCTGCACTCATTTTTCACCATGAAAGCTTATCTTCCGGAATTCCGCATTGAGAAGCTCCTTCTGGATTCTGCCCACGATGCTTATTCAGTCTATGAATACTGCAGACGGGAAAACATCTCACCGTTTATTGACCTCAACCCCGGTCATACCGGGCATTTTACCTATAAGGATGATTTCACAATTGATCAGGATGGCGTCCCCATCTGTAAATTGGGCTTACATATGCATAAAGATGGATATGAGGCTGCCAAGCATCGGGCGAAATACCGATGCCCAAAAGCAAACCGGAAACACGGCTGTTTCTGTGAGCAGCCCTGTTCACCGGCAAAATACGGCAGAACCGTACACATCTTTACCGATGACAATCCAAGGTTATTTAACATACCGCCAAGGAACTCTAAAGCATGGGAAAAGGAATATGATAGAAGGACTTCCGTGGAACGCTCTAACAAGCGTGAGAAAGAAGACTATAAATTAGAAGACGGCAAGCACCGCTCTACGAAGATGTGGTACTGCCGCCTCTACGGCATCATGATGCTACAACATCTTGATGCCTGGGAAATGCCATCAGTTGAGGCATTTCAAGAATCATTTTTAGGTTTGACCGCCTAACAATGATATCTTAAACGATTCCATAAAATTTTTCAAGGCATAGTTCCCACTATGTCTAACATTTATGTCCATTTCTCGTAAATTACTTTTCCTACACGATATTCAGTTGTCAAGTTTCGGTTGGAATCTCATTCATTGAGATTCCGAGAAGTTATTTTTTTGAGAGGCTGTGAAGTCTCCTTGTGTATATTATGGAAAATCGGGGTTGCGGGAAAACATTATTCCTGCCATGCCCCGTTTTCATCGACAGTATATCCGTCCGGCGTCATGCGGTTCACCAACATAGAGCCATAAGGGACGTCTTCTGTCCTGCCATCGTTTAAGAAATACCATGGGCTTCCCGGCCCTGTCTTTACCCAGCCGGTCATCATGGAGCCGTATGGCTGTATCTCACCGGTGGTATCCTGCGAAAGGTAGTACCAGTAATCTCCATCCTTTACCCAGCCGGTCTGCATTTTCCCGTCGGCATCAAACAGATACTTATAATCGCCATGTGTAAGCCACTGGTCGGTAACAGCGTTATTTTTGTTATCCGGATCGAAGAAATACCAGTTCCCGTTAATTTCCTGCCAGCCGGTCGCTGCGTTCCCGTCCGAATCTTTGAACTTCTTGGAAGATCCTGAGCCGCTAAAGGCACCATATACTGTAGAATCTTCTGACGAGGAAACCGATTCGTCATCGAACATCACCCAGTCAGAAGCCGTAATGTATTTGGTCTTTCCGGATGGGGCGACCGCACGGACTGCAGCCGTGATCAGGTAATCATCGGTGGCATAATCCGACAGGTCAATCTCTGTGTTGGACTTTCCGCTTACCGATACGGTCTTATAGCTGGAGCCGTCTTTGTAAAGCTTGACCTCGTAGCCTCCGGCATAATCAACCTTGTCCCACACCAGCGTATACTCATCATCATACTGGATTCCTTCCGGGGCCTGAAGGATGACCCGTGGCGTGTAGTTAATGTTCACCTGATACTTCTTCGTCGATTTGCGCGATGAGCTTGCTGCTTCCCCGTTGGTAACAGACACCTTGGCGTCTTTTGAGAACGTCTTCTCATCCGATTCAAGGCTGACCTTCAATGTCACTTTCTTACCAGGCTCCCAGTTGTCGTAATCGCTGCTCCACTCGTAATCCGTGATCTCATAATCCTTGCTGCTTACTGTCGGTTCTGCTTCCCAAACGGTGCCTGCCTCCATCTTCGTTTCATTCACGCTCACGCGGATACTGGCAATCGAGTCTGAAGCGGCGAACGCCGGGAATGCTGAAAGCATCATAGTTGTCACGATAGCAATACCTGCGGCTGGTTTTAATTTCTTAAACATATGTAAGTCCTCCTTCTTTTTTGTAATGGTTCTGATAATATGGCGGATCGGAGTTTTCACAAATCCGGTATTTCCCAAAACCATTCTAAAATTTTCTTCTGTGTAATTGTTGTAAACCTCAGATGAGTTCCGCGCCGATCTTTGCTTCGCGGTCAGCCATCTCGTTGTACTGGTTTCCGGCATGTCCCTCCCCCCATGTGAAGGTAACCTTGATTCGTTTCCTCAGTTCGCGCACCTCGTCTGCATACCGTCTGGTATAGGTCTTATTCGTCTTCCACAATCCGTCCGGCCATTTTCCAACTCCTTCGTAGTCATGGAAGATCTGAATCGAACCGCAACCAAGGGCTTCTGCGTTCCTGATTGCGATCAGCGCTGCTTCGATCTCTCCATTGACCTGCCAGCCGTTTTCTCCCGGCTTTGCCTTCCCGGTTGCGTGCATCAGGATCGGCTGTTGACCATCAATCAGCAGGACTACACCGCAGCCGTAGTTTCTGGTATCCTTGTTGTAGGATCCGTCCGTGTAAGCAGTTGCACTCAGATAGTTTTCTTTTTTCATTGAATTTCTCCTTTCTTTGGTTGCGATAATCTATTGGTTGTTTACTAAGAACAACCATGTAAATTCTTCACCCATGAAATTAATAACCTCTGAG
>JAJQCO010000212.1 GCA_021202655.1 Clostridiales bacterium
TTCGACTCTCTCTGGGAGCCTGCCCTTCGCCAGGAAGCGCGGGACAAGCTGACCTACGCCGCGCTCACCGACGTCTGTCTGTCCGATCCAGAATGCTTTCATGCCTACTTCCGGCAGCTCTTAAAACAGCTGGGAGTAAAATGATACAGGAGCTGTCACTGGCAGCTCCTGTCATTTTCGCAACATTCTGGAAGAACGAAAAACCATAAACCTTTAAATAATTGCAAGTATCAAGCACGTTTTTTATATCACAGTCCCGATACACCAACTGATACACCAATTGAATTTTCAATACACCAACTAATGCACCAACTGAATTCATAAAATCATCAACTAATTAAATTCTTTACTTGATTCGATAAATAAACTGTTTCCCATGCTGTTCTTTCTCTACCAATCCAACTTTCATCAATCTTCCCAATGCTACGTTTGCCCCTTGCGTGGTAGTGACACGTGTGATTTCCACAACCTGATGAACTGTTATAAACCCATTTGCCTGTATATAATCATAAATCGTCTTGTCCGTCTCGTTCTTTAAATACACTGCTTGTTGAGGGATATCCGTTAACTGTAATTGCTCTTCCTGTTTCTCATACCCCTTGTTCAACGCATATGTCGTCCATCTGCCCCGTTTGTCCGGAATCAGGAACTTTTTATCTACCAGATCAGACAAACTATGCCACACTTCAACCCCGATTCGGTTCAGCATCGTCTGCATCCTGATATTGGTAACAGTTCCTTCCAGATAAGCAGTTCCCAAAATCAATTGTGATTCCCTGTCAAGATGAGCGTATGACAGGCCGAACAATTTTTGCATATATTCTATACACTCAGCTGGCATAAGAGAAGTCATCCACAACTTCAATTCCACCAGATGAAGATCCTCATTCTGGCTCAAATCCGGTTTTCTCCAGTTCTCAGATTCCCATGCTCCTAAAATCGTAGGCATACCCGAGCCAATATTATCGCCGTATCCAATCATTCGGAACATTGTCTGGATCCTTGGATTTCTGGCAACCGAATGCCCTCCCTCATATATTGTCTGAACAGGCAATTTCAGAGATCCCGGATTGGAGAACTCAAAACCCGTGTCCAATTTTCTGATTTTCAGCACACCTGTGACCATATAGTCCGCATGAATAATCAGGTTCGTGACCGCTTCGCGAATAGACTTATGAACAGGTGTATCATCTACACGAACCATACCCTCCAGTCGAAACGGACGTTTCAAACCCATAACCAGTCTCGGCACAACCTGTCTCATAAAATTATAGAGATTATTTTCCCATGTGCCATCATAGGTAAGCCGATCACTCCATCTACTGCCCGGAACCAGATTGCTTTCATCAATATAATCCATCCGGATATTATCAAAACGCTCCCGAACAGCCAGACCGGTACCAAACATCAACAATCCTGCAGTCGTCAGCCCGCCTTTTCCGGTCACACGGTCGATCGCATACCCGCCCAGGTTTTTCAAAAACGTCAGATCTTCATTCGCATTCCAGATATGTTCCGGATTTCGGTGTTCAAACTCAATCCGGTAGGAATGAAACGCATTCAGATCAATGTCATCCATTGTATAACCATTCAACAGTCCTCCATCATTTCCGGAATCATTCGCGTCGCGAAGCATTGCCTTCACCTCTTCGTCCGTGCAATGATAGTCACCCTCATGGTTTCGCTTGAAGCTGCCTTTCATCGGATTATCGTTTATATACACCGGTTTGTCATGATAATCCGCCTGCGGGACATCAATCCATATGATATCTGCTCCGTTTATCTTGCAAACGCCAACATCCGCATCAACAAGAATATTCCGACTCACCTTATTGCTGTTTATGGTATTCCAAAAATCTTTGATCCTCTGATCTGGGTTTCTGACAGAAGAAAACGAAAATCTCTTAGTCAGGTCCTTTTCCTTGATATTTTCTTCCACACCCAACAAGATCACACCGCCATCTGTATTAGCAAAAGAGGAATAAGTCTCCCACACGGAATTTGGTACTGAGGATTCCGCTTTCTTGCATTCCAAGTTGATTTTCTCCCCATATCTCAAAAGTTCTAAAATTGTCTCTCTGTCCATAATCCTCGCCTCCCTGCCTAATTCCGAATTATTCACAGTTAAATCCGTAAGTAATTAAGGATTAACCTGCATTTTTGATTCCTGTACTATCAAATGACAAATCGCAGCCTTGATGCCGCCTCACGTACTTTATCCATTGTTTCCGCAATACAACTTGATTTATCTTCTATTTCTTGATCATCCATTCTTCATCACGGATCATCACTCTCATGCCCGGAACGAAATCAGCCATTTTTTCTCCTTCGTGTTTCAAATGATATTGTTGCTTTCGTTCTTTTTATCCTTCAGATATTTTCCGGATTTAATCCTCGCATCTGCTGGTTTTTGCGCATTCGCCGGAATGATCCAGGAATAACCTACCTTTTGCGCCCCTGGGATCCGATCCGATGAACACAATATCTGTATTCTCCTCACAGAGATTCCCCATTTTTCAGATGTTTGTTTGATAGACAAATATTCCATAAGCAACCTCACTCGTATTAAAGCCTTTTCATCACCTTACTGTCAGGTTTATTGTATTATAATCCGATCTGCGAATAAAATCAATTAGTAGTTCTGCCATTGCATTGTTTTTCGGTATGCTATGGCAAGTCGCCGCCATGATTGATAAAGGAGAGAATTACACTTTTACCGGATTTCGTACTATCTTCCATGTAATCCTGTGATAGCTGACCCGTTCCACCATATGAAATTCATGGAACGAAAAGGCAGCGGTATTCGAAAAATCCTGAATGGAACGGCAAAG
>JAJQCO010000049.1 GCA_021202655.1 Clostridiales bacterium
CGACGTCCGGCTCGCGGTACTCCCGGACCAGCTCGCGGCTCTGGCGGAGGAAAAGCTCCAGCCCCTCGCGGTACGGTTCCTGTTTGGATTCATATATCGTCAGCGGTGAAGCTCCGAAGCGGGCGGCGCAGTATCTGGGAAAATATTCCTGGATTCGCACCTGGCGGTCAAAAATCGCATCCCAGCCACGATAACACACATCCACGTCTCGCACGCGGATCACGGTGCCTACGATATAGCGGTTTTGCAGGATCGTTCCCGGCAACAGCCCCATATCCTCCTCGTGTGTCGCCCCGTGTATGTAGCCGCAATACGGACATTTATCCTCATACTCCTCGGCGTATTCCCTCATACAGTTCAGACAACGCCTCATAAGCCCTGACCCTCTCCATATTCCATCGCGAGGCCGTCATTCTCGTTCAGAAGTCTGACAAGTTCCTGAAACTCGCCGTTGCTCTCCGCATAGGTTTTCATCATGTTCTTGTTGAGCGGCAGCCCGTTTCCGCCCTGAAGATTGTACGCATCCTGCGCATTCTCCCCGAGAAAATAATATACCAGGCTGTCCGCCGCCTCCTTATCATCTCCCTCAAGACTCCCGTCAATGCTCCAGAGAGAGGTAAACTGTCCGCAGATTTTTCCTTCCCGCCAGAGCGTCTCCAGCGTCTCCATTCGGTAGATTCCGCCCAGGCTGGCGCGGACGGCCTCATAATCGTCCGTCGTGCCAAGGTAATACGCGGTCTGACGCTCCAGGAACGGCTCATAGCCCCTGCTGTCGTCATCTGCCTTTGCAAACAGCTCCTGATACGCCGTCGAACCCTCAAAGGCCGCGCCGTACATCTTGCGCACCTCGCTTCCCACACAAAAGCTGGAATTTCCTTCCGCATCCACAAGAGCCACAAGATCCGTCACATCCTGCGGGATAGACTCCTCCGGAATCAGATTCGTATTGACATAGAACACCGGCGCGCGAAACGAGATCGGAATCTGCTTCTTATCCTTTGCGAAATACTCCTGGAAGCCCTGGCTCTCCATGAAATAATAATCCTTCTGATTCAGCGTTTCATAGGTCGTTTCCAGTGTTCCGAGCTTTTCCCAGATATCATCTTTTTCTGTTACCCCCGTCGTCTCAAAAACCGAAGGAAGCAAATCGTCTTTTGCCGTCTGTTCCAGCTGATCCCGATACTCCTCCACGGAAACATCTGACTTAAGATCATTGATGGTAACCTTCTCAAATTGTGCCTGATATTCATCTATCATCTTCCCAAGCATCTCCGCAGATTCCATCCGCTCTACCGTCTTCTTCTCCCCGGTCTCCGCTCCCATCGCGGACGCCGCCTCAATCTCAGAAGCTTTCTCCGCGTTGACGTCCGGCATTTCCACCGTGATCGACGCTTTGATTCCGTAGAGCGCCTGCTGCTTTCCGCGATATACGAAAAAGCATCCCGCGCCGGCGGCGATCACCGCCAGGCCAATGCCCGCGATACAGATTCCGCGCCGAAGCTTCCGGCGCTTTAGCTCCGCGTCCACCGCGAGGATCTTCGTCCGGTTCTGGATCGCTTCCTTGAACTGATCCACATTGCGGAAGCGCAGCTCCTGATTCAGCGCCATCGCTCTCATGATGCTGTTATCCAGATATTCCGGCAGATCCGGCACATAAGCGGACGGCGGCGCAAGCTTATCCTCCACAACCCGGTTTACCGATTCCTCCGGCATCCTGCCGGTGATCGAGCGGTAAAGCACCGCGCCCACCGCGTAGATATCGGTCCAGGGACCCTGGCGACTCCGGCTGCGGTACTGCTCCGGCGGCGCATAGCCGGGCTTTAAAATAATGGAAAGAGTCTTCTCTTCCTCCCCGCTTGAGAAACGCGCCGCGCCGAAATCGATCAGCTTCACCCGGTAATGATCCGAGCCGGGCGACTCCGGCACCAGGAAAATATTATCCGGGCTCACATCGCGGTGAATGATGCCCACCTTATGAATTTCCTTTAAGGCGTCCAGCACCGACATGGCGACATGCACCGCCTCGTCGACACTGACCTTTCCTCCGTGCTGCTTGATGTAATCCTTATAGGACATGCCCTCGAGGAATTCCATGGCAATATACGCCGTATTATTCTCCTCGAAAAATTCATACACATTTACGATATTCGGATGTGTATTGAAACGTGCCATGTTCCTGGCCTCCGCCAGAAAACGCTCCTTCCCGCCCTGGAATTCGTTGGCGCGGTTTCCGGAATAGACGATGACCTCCTTCTGTCCCGGCACACGGTTGACGATTCCGTTGGGATAGAATTCCTTGATCGCCACCTTCTTTTGCAGAACCATATCCCAGGCCCGGTAGGTGATACCGAAACCGCCGAAGCCGACGGTCGTTCCCACCAGATAGCGATCCCTCAGCTTCACGCCCGGATACAGATGATAGGCCTCCTTCGGCGGACTTCCCGGCACAAAGCCACAGTAGGGACAGACCCCGTAGACCTCGTCAAATGTTTTCATACAGTTTAAACAGATCATCGCTGCTCCCCCTCCTGTCTTCCCCTATAACGGACAAGAATGGCCGTCGTATTGTCCTGTCCTCTCAGCCTGCGCTCCATGGCCATATCCGTCAGCCGGTCCGCCGCAATCGTCATGTCGATGTCATTGTCCGTGGCCATCGCCCAGACCTGACTCTCATTCAGGCTCTTATATATCCCGTCGCTACAAAGCACAACAATATCGCCCGCCTCAAGCTTTAACGGATTCCGGTTAAAGTCAATATACTGAACATGGTTCATGCCCAGGAAGCTGATCAGCGCGTCCGCCTGCGGCGTCGCCGCCTCCCTGTCAAACTGCGCCCGGCTGATCGTTCCGGCGTCCAGGCTTCTCTTTAACAGAAGCCGATAATTGTGTTCCTCATTGAGCGGGCGGATCTGCGTTCCCCGGATCAGATAAATCATACTGTCGCCCACCGACACCCAGTACATCTGATCGTCCTGAAAGCTTGCCGCCACCAGGGTCGTCCCGGCGCCCAGCGGCTTTCCCGTCGAACCCTTTAAGGAAACCACGGCCTGATCCATCCGCTGCGCCTCGCCGGTGAAAAAATCCGGCATGGGGGCGTGCTTCGGTTTGCGGTGAAAATCCTGAATCATCTGCCGGATCGCGGTCTGGCTCGCCCGCTCTCCTCCCTCCAGGCCGCCCATACCGTCGCAGACAACCGCCAGGACCTGCTCTGAGTCGATATAATAGTAAGCGGAGTCCTGCTGATACTTCCGGGTTCCCAGAATGCTGCTCGCTCCGATATCATACGCGGGATTCCAGCCGCGTTTTTCCTCAACGATATTCATACCTCACTCCCAATTCGATGACGCATAATGAGCTGGCCAGGGCAAATCTGGCCGGGGGGCTAACAAAACAGTCGATCCCCTTTTTCAGGCGCTTTCCGTTGTAGAACACGCCGTTTGCCGACAGATCCCGGATACAGAACCGCTCCGTATCCCGCACCCAGGTGATGAGACAGTGTACCCGGCTGATATCGCTTGGCTGCTCGACGCACAGGTTTGCCTCCACTCTTGACCTCCCCAGCTTCAACGTCTCATTCACGGGAAGATTCCATTTCTTTCCTTTTTCTGGACCCTGCACCACGGCCACATAAGGGATCGCCATCTTCTGCGGCTTCCGGGGCGGAACGGCCGGTCTCCTCGGCGGAACTGGCCTCGCTGACACGGCGGCTTCCGCCCTGTTCTGCGCGGGCTGAATCCCCGGCGCAGGCGGTCTCTGCTGCGATACCGCTCTGTTCTGCGCGGTCGATGCTCCCGGCGCAGATGGTCTCTGCTGCGATACTGCCCTCTTCTGCGCGGTCGATGCTCCCGGCGCAGGCGGTCTCTGCTGTGAAATTGCCCTGCCCTGTGCGGTCGAAACGACTGGCCTTCCGACGGGCGGTCTTTTTGCCGCCGACTGCTGTATGACCGGGGTTCCCATCCCGGAAGCGATCTCCGCGATAAACTGCTGCATGCTTCTGGTCCGGTAATTCACCTTTAGCGCCAGCGCCCGGTCCACCGCGTCCGAGAGCGCCGCGGATACCCCGATATTCATTTCCTTTAAAGAGACATAATCCTGCCCGGCCAGCCGGTCCGGCGCAGTCGGGATATATTTCCCAGTCAGGGCATAATAGTAAGTTCCGGCCAGCGAATACACATCCGTAAAGCTTCCCTGCACCATCTCCGTCGAATACTGCTCCGGCGGCGCAAATTTCGGCTTCAGCACCACAGACAGCCCGGAGCGCATGCCGGTCTGCGTCTGCTTCGCGCTTCCAAAATCGATCAGCTTCACCTGATCCCGGCGCGTGATAAAAATATTCTCCGGCGTGATATCGCGATGGATGATTTTTGTCTTCGTGTGAATCACGTCCATCGAGACCGCCACCTGCAAGACGATATCTGTGGCCCTCTGCACCGGAAGATGTCCTCTGGTCGCGCGGACAATCTGCTGAAGGTTCGCTCCATCCAGATATTCCATGACAAAATACGCCGTATTATTCTCCTGAAATACGTCCGTGATATCCACGACAGAAGGGATATTCTCCAGCTTACTTAAAATCCGGGTCTCGTCAAAGAACCGCTTCAAGCCCGCCCGGTAAGGCGGCTCCACGCTCTCCGACAGGACCTCCAGAGAAAGCCCCTTCTCACTGCGCCTGCTGATTTCGTTCGGCGCATATTCCTTCACGCAGCAAAGCACCTGCTTCGTATAATCGAAAGCTTTGTAGGTGATTCCGAAGCCGCCCTCGCCCAGCGTCCTTCCCAGATAATAGCGCTGCCGCAATACCGTCCCCGGAGGGAGCGCACGCTGATAGACCTTTCCCTCAAACCGGGTCTGGTATCCGCATTTTGCACAGACTCCGTCGGCAAAGCCGGACGCGAAGCAGTTCGGGCAAAAATCCATTCGCATTCCGCTCACCACCTGACTGTCATCTTCTGCGTCCCGGCCTCAATCTGATCCCCGGATATCAGCGGACACCGGCCCTGAATCGTCTTCCCATTTACCTGGGTTCCATTCGTGGAATTCAGATCCGAAATATAGACATTTGCTCCTTCCCGCTCCAGGCAAAAATGCCGCCGTGAAAGCTCCCGGTCATCCAGACAGACATCGCAGGAGGGCGAACGCCCCACCAGCAGCCTGCTGTCAAGCTCCCAGACGGAAAGAGCCGTCAGCCCGTCCTCCGAACGGATCGACACCTCCATCCGGATCCGCCCGTCCTTTTTCTCCGCGGACTCCGCGTCATGAGACGCCTTTTTCTTCTTCGAGGTGACGATCACCACAACCGCCACGAAAATGAGCGCTGCAAAAATCAAAAACAGCAGTCCGGTCACCTCACGCGGCAGCCCCGGAGTCGGCTCGGGCTCCTGCCCTTCCCGCTGCGACTCGTCCTCTCCCCGGTCCTCCCGATCCTCTGCGTTTTCAATTTCAATCGACAGGCTGCTCTCTGCCAGAGGATTTTTCTCCATGGAAACATCCGTCAGATTGGCAAAGGTCAGCTGATAGGTTCCGTTCCAGACCGGCTTATCCAGGGTCAGCTTCACCGCGCAGGAAGACGTCTCATCGACGGCCACCGCCACGACTCCCAGGGCAGTCTCTCCTTCCTCCCCGCTGTAGCGGACCTGATAATTGGCCGCCACATCCATGCCGTTTAACGGCTCGCTGAACAAAAGGCGAAGAACCGATCCTCCGACATATTCCCATTCCGCCAGATAAGGAGCCTCCTCATCCGGAATCCAGTGATCACTGACCACGTTCTTCCTGATCGCGACGCCGTCCGCAAGCTTCAGGCTGAAGACCTCCGTCTCATAGCTCACCAGATTAGAGGAAGCCCGGTATCCCACGCGAATGTCCGTCGCCAGGGACTCCCGAAGCTCCGCGAGCATCCTCGCGTCTCCCGTCCTCTCAAACACCGTCATCGTGCCGCCCGAGGAACGTGCGAACTCCCCAAGGCTGTTGAGGTATTCCTTGTTCGTGCCGTCCGGCCCGAACGCATAGGCCGGAACCTGGCATTCCTGCAGACGCTCCAGCGCCTCGCCGGCCTGGGTCTTTCCCACGGCAAAATCCTCGCCGTCCGTCAGCACAATCATTACCTTCCGGCGAAGCCCGGTCTCCTTCTCCGCATCTGCCGCCGCCTGATAAATCGCCTCGAACAGAAGCGTCTCCTGGTTGTCATTGTCCAGCGCTTCCAGCGCCTCCGTCATCTCCCCGGCGGTCTGGCTGCCGTCCGTCACCTGAGTCACCTCGTCGCCAAAGGCATACAGCGACAGGCGATCCTCGCTCCCCAGCTCATCCTGCAAAATCTGGATCGCATCCTTCATATAGTCAAAGCTGCGGTTGGAAATAGAGGCAGAGATATCCACAAGCACATAGTAGCCGACGCCCTCGCCGGTCTCGCCAAAGAGCTGCGGCTCCTGCTCCAGCGTCAGCTTCTCCTGTCCCAGGTAGCCCTCGCCGTCCCGGATCTCTTCCCAGGTAAAGCCGCTGCCATAGACAACGATCTCCGGCATGTTCAGATACACCTGCTCGATCCGACGCCCTCCTGTCGCAACGGCATGCTCCATCTCCGGAGCCGCAGTCGTCTCCGGGGCTGTCGTAGCCGACGGCGCGTCCACGGCGGTCGGCTGCGCCACTGTCTCCGTAGACACAGCCAGGGCCGTCCCCACAGCCAGAAACGCCGTCAGAAGAACAGGCCCCACGCCTTTGATCCTGTATCTGTTGTTCTTTTTCATACCCGTCTCCTCCGTCTTACCATCCCCATATGCCGACTAATCCAGCCACACCGCCACCGCTGAAAAGTTATCCATATTCCGGTTTCTGCCATTTTTGCGCACGATCGCTACCATCTGCGCTACCCAGTCCTCCGGATCCTTCGCTTTTTTCAGACAATGCATCATCTTCTTTTCATCAATCAGCTCCCAGAAGCCGTCCGTACACAACAGGAAGGCCTGCCGCCCGGTGCGGTCCTTCGGCGCCTCGATCTGATATTTCGGCTCATCCCAGTCTGTGCCCAGCACACGCAGCAGCCGATTGCGATCCGGATGATTGCGGATCTGCTTCTCGCGGATCTGCCCGGCGGCCACCAGCATCTGCGGCACGCTGTGATCCAGCGTGCGCCCGGCCAGCTTTCCATTTTCAAACCAGTACAGGCGGCTGTCGCCGATATGCGCCCAGCGCACCTGCCGCTCCTCCACATAGAGCACGACCAGCGTCGTCTTCATATCCCTGGCGGTGATGTCCTCCTTCTGCGTCCTCATGATCGCATTCTGCGCATCCTGGAAGGCCTTTCCCAGGCTTTCCTCTCCCCCGCCATTTTCCGCAAAACATGTAATGGCGGACTCGACCGCAAGCTGAGAAGCCAGCTCGCCCTTCCCGTGTCCGCCAAGACCGTCGGCAAGAACAAAGCAGTACTCCTGCTCATTCTGGTACATACCGACATTATCCTCATTATTTCCCCGGTCTCCCGGATCACTGAACAAATAACAGGGAGGCATCTCCTCCACCCGCCTTTCCTTCCATCTGCATCCGCCTTATGCGTCGCCCGGCCGCGGGAAAGCCAAAGGCCTCCCGCGTCAAATCCGGGCATCCCTGCCGCATCGGTTTTCCTTCATCAGTTCAGCCGGAACGCATTCCTTCTGCTGCTTCCCAGATAAATCACCGTACCCTTGGTCAGCTGCTTCGGCTGTCCGCTCTCCAGACGGCTTCCGCTCTCCAGATAAGTACCGTTGCTGGAATAATCCGTCACCACATACTGATTCGCACGGCCGTCAAAACGGACCACGCAGTGCTTCCTGCTGACGTCCGTCGCAGACTGGTCAAAGACAATGTTACAATCCTGCGTGGAACGACCGAAGACCAGCTCCGTCCCGTCCGTCAGGTCAAACGTCGCATCCTTGTACATGCCCGCGATTCCCACGATGACTCCGCGGTTCTGCGGCACAGGCGCAGGGGCGGCGCCGCTCGGAACCGGCGTCGGCGCAACATACTTGCCAAAATGAATGGAATCCGAGAACGCAATCAGCATGACAAACACATTTGCGATCGGATAAAACGCCGGAATGATATGGATCCACGCTGTGTTCGGATTAAACCCGAACAGCGAATAAAACTTATGATAATACAGGAACGTGACTACCATATTGGCAAGGGCGTACACAACCAGAAGCACCGTGCAGATCGTAAAGCTCCCCGTCAGCTTAAAAAGCAGCCAGAGAATCAGTCCCACCGACACTTCCGTAAGCAGAGTGACGCCAAAGAAGAAAATATACCAGATCGGACAACGCGCAATCTTCATCTGATAAATCTGGCGGGCCACCGGAATAAACGGCATGAAATCTCCGTCCACCTTCGACTTCCGCCCGGTACACATCAGCGCATAGCCATTCACAAAATATGTCGCCAGGAAAAACGCAATTCCCAGGATCGTCAACATGGTAAAAATTGTAGATAAACTGTCCGCCAGATCACTGATCGTCCTCTCCAAACTCATAAGATCACTTAAATCCATTTTTCTACCTCCCTCGGTCTGTAAACCCGTATTCTTTCTTCGCTATCGCTCAGTCAAGCTCCCAGTTAAACGCCTCGTCGCAGCACGGGATGAGCATCAGCTGAACGTCGCCCACCTGCATCACATCGTTTTTCTTCATCTGCACCGGCGAGAGCACCACATTCCCATTGATATAGAACAGCTCTCTCGACTCGCCCGGCTGAGCGATGAAGATGTTCTTCCTCGGCTCGTGGATGATGGTCGCGTGACGATCTCTCGATACGCTGTTCTCCCCCGACAGGCAAATATCCATCATGGTGCTGCGTCCGATGAAGTTTCTTCCGCTCTTCAAGCGGAAATCCTGTCCGTAGAACTTTCCCTTCGTGCAGACAAGCCATCCGACCGTCGGAGCCGCAGAGGCCGCGCCGCTCTCCACCGCTTTCTTGCTCTGATAGATGCTGATCGTCTTATTGTCATCCTCATCTACCGGGGCAGGAGCTGCGCCGACGCCGCTGCCATAGGCGTCCAGATCCATCGTCTCCTTGTCCTCGCTTCCCGGCGCATCCGCAAACGGGACCGTCTTGCCCTCGTCCATGGCGGCTCCGCCGCCTGCGCAGTGCGGACAGGACGAATACATCTCGCTGTCGTAAAAATGTCCGTTGCTGCATTTCGTAAGCTTCATTTTCTTTATCTCCTTTCCCCGTCATCCACTCCCGCCGACGGCGCGTCTGCTCCGCCGTTTTCCTGCATGACTGCTGTACCCAATTATATCAAAAATATTTCCGTGCGGCAATACATACCAGTCGAAAATTGTCATACTGTTCGCACTTTTTAACCTGTCTTTTCATTACATCTTACAAATCCCGGAGAATTTTTCTTCCCGCTCCTGTATCACTCCAGGATCGCCTTCAGAAATTCCTCGATCTTTTTCTGGCTGAGCAGATCCAGGATGGAAAACTCCGCATACTCGTCGTCGGACTCCTCTTCCTCCCCGGGCGTGATGACCCGGTCGGCCTCGTCGCGGTCGATCACTCTGGTATCCAGAACCATGTACCACTTTCCGTCGTCCTTCTCCATGTTGATCACACTGCTCTCGCCGGAATTAACCTCGTCAAAAAATACCGTCGCTTTGTCTCCCTTGATCCGGGTCTCCGTCATCTGAAAGTCAACCTCCGGCGCTCCGTCCGCTTTCATCTGGTCGCTGATCAGCGGCTGGAACAGCGGCATGACATTCAGCAGATCCTCCGCGCTGATATCCAGATCGACTCCGGTCGCCGCTCCCACGATCTTCATCATGATATCCATGCCCGACGTCAGCGCGCTGACCGTATCCTCATCCATGCAGTCCATCATCCCCTGCACATCCATGTCGTTCACCGCGTCCTCAAACTCTTCGAGCGTATCCTCCGGCATCGACTCCTTCGTCAGAGACAGGCTGCACCCGCTGCCGAACATCATAAACGCCGCCAACCCAATCAGCAAAGGCCGGCAATATACCATCTTTTTCATATGTATCCCCCCTGCTTTTGTTATAGTGATCATGAACGACAAAACACCTGCCGTTCACTGTAAAATATTTCATTGACATCATACCATACCCGAATTCACGAAATCAAGCACATTGTCCAGTACATACCAGATTCAACATAGGCTTGACATGATAGATATCGTGATATATACTAAATGCAGGAGGTGATTTCATGGAAACAGCAAAAATTTTTGAAAACGGAAGAAGCCAGGCAGTCAGGCTCCCAAAAAAATTTCGATTTGCAGTTGATGAGGTATATGTACAGCGTCTGGGCGCTGCCGTCATGTTGATCCCCAAGGATCACGCCTGGGATATTTTTATGAATGGAATTAACAGTTTTTCTGACGATTTCCTTTCCGAAGGAAGGGAAGCCGAAATCCAAACGGAAAGGGAGAGCTTATGACGTACATGCTCGATACAAACATCTGCATTTACGCAATAAAAAACAAACCGGAAAAGGTTCTTGCCCGGTTGAAAAACAACCTTCCGGAAGGTCTCTGTATTTCAGCAATTACCCTTGCTGAGCTGGAGCATGGCGTTGCCAAGAGCACCTATCCGGAAAAAAACGGAGTTGCACTTTTACAGTTTCTTTCTATCCTTGACGTCCTGCCGTTTGATGAAGACGCCGCGGTTGAATACGGGGATATCTGCGCATCGCTCCAAAAAAAGGGAACCCCCATTGGAACAATGGATATGTTAATCGCCGCACATGCAAGAAGCCAGGAGCTTATACTGGTAACAAATAATCTGAGAGAATTTAATCGCGTCAGTGACCTGAAAACAGAAAACTGGGCAGACTGACCTGGTATACATCTCCTCTCATCCGACCGCCATATAGGTAAACGTGCCCTCTGCGAGCAGGGCGTCCTCATCGTCCCGCACCTCGAGCCGGAAGACCATCACGCGTCTTCCGCAGCGCACCTCGCGCGCGATCGCTTTAATGTATTTACACTCCACGCCCATCTTCAGATAATGGAAATCGGCGTCGAGCGTGACGACTCTGCGTCCATAAGAGGTAGCGGCTGCGCCGCCCGTCCCGTCCGCCAGGGTAAACATGGCGCCTCCATGAACGGCGGAATACGGATTGAGAACATTCTCCGTCACCGGCAGCACAGCCTCCGCATATCCGGTCTCCACCTTCGTTACTTCCATCCCGATGTATCTGGCAAAACGATTTTTCTCATTGCGATCCTTCAGCATTTTCTCTATCTTTTCATCCATCTTCTGATTCCTCCTGTCCGCCCCATTATAATCGCAGTCCGGAGGAAAATCAATATCCCTTCCACGTTTGACAAACGCAGCCATTCCTGCTAGGATGTAGGGAAACACGATTTAAAGGAGCGGCATGACATGAGCAGAGGCAGTGAATACCTGACATATGTGAGCGGCCACCTGAAGGTCCGAATCCGGGAGCTCGGACAGACGATTGAGGAAGGGCAGAAGGATATCGCCAGTATGAACGAATATTACTGGGAAAATTATGCCGAGATGGACGAATACGGGTACGAGAATTATGACAACAGACAGGCGCTGCTCGTCCAGGAGGGCGCGAACCGGGAAAACCGGCAGATCCTGCGCCGCCTGGAGAAGATGCTCGACTCCCCTTTTTTTGGCAGCGTGGATTTTCGCTTCGAGGAAGACGGGGAAGAGGAAATTTTTTACATTGGTATCGGAAATTTCTCCCGCGAGCGGGGCGGCACGCCTCTGATCTACGACTGGCGCGCGCCGGTCAGCAGCCTCTTCTATGATTACGACAGCGGGCCTGCCTGCTACGAGGCGCCGGGCGGCGTCATGAACGGAGAAATCTGCTCCAAATGGCAGTATAAGATCCGCCGCGGACAGCTGATCTATGAATTCGAGAGCGACATAAAAATCGACGATGAGATCCTGCGCCAGGAACTGGGCGCAAGCAGCGACGGAAGGCTCAAGAGCATCGTCCGCACGATCCAGCGCGAGCAGAACCAGATCATCCGCAATACGAAGGATAAGATTCTCGCCATCCAGGGCGTTGCCGGCAGCGGGAAGACCTCAGTCGCCCTGCACCGGATTGCCTGGCTGCTCTACCACGACAGGGAGCGCCTGAAATCCTCCAACGTGCTGATCCTCTCTCCGAGCGGCGTCTTTTCCGACTATATCTCCCAGATCCTGCCGGAGCTTGGCGAGGAAACGATCCGCGAGATGAGCTTCGACCTCTTCGCCTACCGGGAGCTCGCCGACATCGCCGCCGACTGCGAGGACCGCTGCAGCCAGATCGAACGACAGATTGCCGGGATCCGACCGAAACAGGAAGCGCGCTATCGTTTTAAACAGTCAAAGGCCTTTGTGGACGAGATGGAGGTCTTCCTCCTGGAGCTGGAAGACCGGCTGATGGATTTCCAGGATGTTTCTTATAAGAAGCTCGAGATGCGCGCCGATGAAGTCCGGAATTTTTTCTACAATAAGTTTCCGGACACTCCTCTTCTCTCCCGCATGGACGCTGTGGCCGAATACTTTATTGACGCCTGGGAAACCCAGTATGGCAAGGATCTGGCGGAGGAGGAGGCAGAAGAGGTGCGCCAGAAATTCCGGAAAATGTACCTGACGACCGATCTCTGTCGGATCTACAACTGGTTCCTGAAGGAACAGGGACTGCCAAAGCTTGCGGACGCGCGGCCGGAAAACCGGATTCTCCGGTATGAGGACGTCTATCCCCTCCTCTACCTGAAATACCGGCTTCACGCCAGGACCTCCCGCTCGGACATCCGTCATCTGGTCATTGATGAGATGCAGGATTACTCCTATCTCCAGTACGTGATCCTCTCCCTTCTGTTTTCCTGCAGCATGACGATCCTGGGAGACAAGGCGCAGACGATCGACGAGCGGACGCAGGATGTGCTGACCTTCCTGCCCGGAATATTCGGAAAACAGCTGCGCTGCATCACCATGAACAAGAGCTACCGCAATACGGAGGAGATCGCAGAATACGCGAAAAAGATCACCGACGTCACCGATATCGAATATGTGGCGCGCCACGGAAAGCCGGTCGAGGAGATCCTCTGCCATGACGCCGCAGAAGCGTATGAGAAAATCCGGCAGGCGATAAAGCCGGACGCCTTTGAAACCGCCGCCGTCCTCACGATGACCGAAGCGGAGGCGAAGGCCGCCTTTGAAGCAATCCGGCAGTCCTGCCCCGACGTCAGCTATATCGACCGTGACAGCTCTCATTTTCGTAAGGGTCTCACCGTCACCACCTTCTATCTGGCCAAAGGACTCGAATTCGATCAGGTCTTTGTCCTTGGCGGCGATGAGAAGAACCCGCTGTTCCGGCAGTATCAGTATATCTGCGCCACGCGGGCGCTGCATGAACTACACGTATTTCGCTTCGAGTTGCCATAGCATGACTTTCTTTTTTCGTCCGATTGTGCTATGATTCATGTATGCAGCGGCGCTTAGCGAAGTCAAGCCGCAGGCGCAGACTAAGCTTA
>JAJQCO010000190.1 GCA_021202655.1 Clostridiales bacterium
GCGTTGCAAAAAATCGTGAATCAATACATCCCCGCTTTGGGCCGCATAAAACGCACGCAAGGAGGAAGGAATATGTACCAGATTGATTTGAACAGCGATATGGGCGAAAGCTTTGGCGCGTACAAGCTGGGCGGAGACGAGGAGCTGATCAAGTATGTGACGTCGACCAACGTGGCGTGCGGCTTCCATGCGGGGGATCCGATGGTTATGGACAAGGTTGTGACGATGGCAGCGGAGCGCGGTGTGGCTGTCGGCGCGCATCCGGGCTATCCGGATCTGATGGGATTCGGCCGCAGGAAGATGGCGCTCGATCCGAAGGAGACAAAGAACTACATGAAGTATCAGATCGGAGCGCTGATGGGATTTACGCAGAGCCGGGGACTGAAGCTGCAGCATGTGGCGCCGCATGGAGCGCTTGGCAACCTCTGCCAGTATGACAGAGAAACCTCACGTGCGATCTGCGAGGCGGTTTATGAGATCGACCCGTCCATCATGATTTTTTACTGTGCGGGCGCGGTTCTCGGCGAGGAAGCGGAGAAAATCGGACTGAAAGCGGCTTCTGAGATTTTTGTTGACCGTGCGTATATGGATGATCTGTCTCTGGTCCCGCGGAAGATGGAGGGTTCTATGATCACAGACGAGGACTTTGCGATTGAGCGCTGCATCCGCATGGTGAAGGAAGGAAAGGTAAAAGCACTTTCCGGAAAAGAACTGGAAATTAAGGGCGATACGCTCTGTGTACACGGAGACGGCCCGAAGGCATTTGCTTTTGTGAAGCGGATCACCGATGCGTTCCGGCAGGAAGGCATTGAAATCCGGAATTTCCAGTAACAGGATCGGCATTTGATCCGGACGGCAGGATGAGGAAGACGGCACAGGGGGCTGTCGCCCGGAACAGAAATTGCAACCAAATCAGGAAGAAGGAGAAGGAAAATGAAAGAAAAGAAAGAAATGACGATCGTCAGGAAGATGATGATCTCGCTGGTCGGCGGTCTGGTGGTCGGTATCGGCTGCCTGTTTTTAAGAGAGAGTCTGATCAGCGGCGGGAGCGAAGGCGTCTGGAACACGATTAATATGCTGCTGTTCCAGGATATTACCGTGGCAGCAGGCGTGCATGCCCTCGGCGTTTTTTACATCAGCGGTCAGGGGTTCATGAAGGGACTCCAGATGGCGGTCGTTCCGCTGATTCTGGTGTCGCTGAGTCTGGCCATGTGCAGTATTTCCAATTCAACGAAGCTGGGACGCATTGCGGGCAAGAGTATTCTCGGCTTCGTCGGTTTCTATGTATGCGGCGCGTTCCTTGCCTGTGTCGTGGCGACGCTGGTAAAAAATGCGGGACTGTTTAACGTTACGCTGCCGAGCGATCTGGCAGAGGCGTCAACCATTGAGGCGTTTAACCCGATCGCGGTTATTCTGAACGCGATTCCGTCCAACATTGTGAGTGCGTGCAGCACCAACAACAGTGTGCTGTCGGTCGTCGTCGTGTCCATCATCATCGGTCTCTGTCTGAACCAGCTGGGTGAAAAGGGCGCTGCCCTGAAGGCAGTTCTTCAGAGCGGAAATGAAGTCATTCAGCTTTTCCTGAATTTCTGGATTAATAAAGTGGGTCCGTTCGGTATTTTCTGTCTGATCGCGAGAACCTTTGCTATTTACGGGGTCGAATATCTGCTTCCGGTGGCGGCTTATGTCGTATCGGCCATGCTGACGCTGTTTATTCTGTGCGTTACGATTTACCCGATCGGTATTATGCTGACGACAGGTCTGAATCCGATGAAGTTCCTGAAGAAGATTGCGAAGGTCGGTATCTTCGGATTCTCAACGAACTCCTCCGCGGCCTGCCTGCCGCTCAACACCTCTACCAATTTGAATGAACTCGGATGTTCCGAGGAGATTACGAGCTTTGTGCTTCCTACTGGTATGACCATCAACATGAACGGAACGACCGTCATGCATATGTTTGCGGTTACCTTTATCGCGACCGCGGCCGGGATCAATGTGACGCCGGCAAATATGGCAGTCATGGCCTTCCTGTCCATCTGTGCCGCAATGGGCACGCCGGCGATTCCGGTAGCAGGAACGACCATGATCTTTACCGTCCTTTCCGGTATGGGCTGGACGTCTGATCTGTGCCTGATTGGTTATGCGCTGGTCCTGGCAATCAACCGTCCGGTTGAGATGGCTCTGCTGCCGTTGAACGTCATCGGCGATGCGGCGGTTAACGTGATTGTCAACGCGAAGGAAGGCATGCTGGATAAGGACGTGTACAACAGCTGATGGATCATGCGCGCGGGAGGTTGTCATGGATACGAAACAGCTGATTACGTTTATCACATTTTCGGAGGAAAAATCCTATCTGCGGGCGTCGATGAAGCTGAATTACGCGGCATCGACGCTGTCGGAGCACATCCTTGCCCTGGAAAATGAGCTGGGTGTGAAGCTGGTGGAGAGCCGGGGAAAGCGCACCGCATTGACAAAGGGCGGCGAGAAATTCCTGGTTTATGCCAGAAAAATGATGGATCTTTACAATACGGCCTGTAAGGATATGTCTTCGATGAACGGCATCAAGGGAAACCTGCGTGTGATGACGGTGGAATCGCTGGGTCTGTACAGTATGGCAACTGTTTTCGTGAAATTCATGACAAAATATCCGGACGTCACTCTGTCGATCAACATCGGGAATTGTAATTCGATTTATGACAGGCTTCGCAACGATGAGATTGATGTGGCGTATCTGTACGATATGGGACCTGTGGAGCAGGATGATATCGAGACCTGTGTGCTGTTTCGGGAGCCGCTTTGCTTTGTGGTTTCCCCGAACCATTATCTGGCGCGAAAGGATACGATCTCGCCAAAGGATTTTCAGCATCAGGTGTTCATTCTCGCGCAGAAGGACTGTTATTATTATGATCGTTTTGACAAAATGCTGGCGGACAATCAGGTTGTTTTGCGCAATAAATTGCAGCTGGACAGTGGAAATCTGATCAAAAAATACGTCTCCTCCGGTTATGGAATCAGCCTGCTCCCGTATAGCGTGGTGCGGGAGGATGCAGAGGCCGGAACCCTGAAAATCCTTAACTGGACAGGGGAACCATGGGAGGCCTGTGCGCAGATTCTGACCCTGAAAAAAGAGTGGATCATGCCGTCGGTTCCGGCTCTGATTCAGGTGTCAAAGGATCTTGCGGCGACGGTTCGTTGAGCGGATTTTCGCCTGGCTTTTACGGGTTTTCCGCGATGCTTTTCGGTATTTCCGTAATCACTCTTTTGTGAAAATGATATACTCAGTATATCAAAACAAAGGAGTGATTTTTTATGAGCGAGAAGAAATATAATCCTTATGACAACATGCTTGCCGTACTGAAACAGTCCGCAGAGATGCTGGGACTGAAGTATGAAGATTATGCAACCCTTTGCTATCCGGAGCGTGAACTGATCGTGTCCATTCCGGTTAAGATGGATAACGGAGAAATGAAGGTATTTGAGGGCTATCGTGTGCAGCACAACAGCTCCAGAGGACCTTACAAGGGCGGGATTCGTTTTCATCAGGACAGCAACCTGGATGAAGCGAAGGCACTGGCCGCATGGATGTCCTTCAAGTGTGCGGTTGTGAATATTCCTTACGGCGGAGCGAAGGGCTGCATCAAGGTTGATCCGAGAGAGCTTTCCAGAGACGAGCTGATTCGTCTGACCAGACGCTACACGATGCGGATTCTTCCGCTGATCGGACCGGATCAGGATATCCCGGCGCCGGATGTCAATACGAACGGCGAGGTCATGGGCTGGATCATGGATAACTAAAGCATGTTCAAGGGACACAGCGTGCCTGGCGTTGTCACCGGCAAGCCGATCGAGATCGGCGGTTCTATCGGAAGAACTGAGGCGACCGGCCGTGGCGTTACCATCGTGACCTATGAGTATCTGAAGCATGCCGGTCTGGATGCGGACAAGATGACCTATGCGATTCAGGGCATGGGCAATGTGGGCGGAACCGCAGCGAAGATTCTGTATGAGTCCGGCAAGAAGGTGATTGCGGTCGGAGACTGGTCTGGGGCAGTTTATAAGGAAGACGGCCTGAATATTGATGAGATTGCGGCTTATCTGGCAGACAAAAAGAATTGCCTGAAGGATTATCAGGCAGACGGCGTTTCTCATATCACGAATGACGAGCTTCTGACCTGCAAATGCGACGTGCTGATTCCGGCTGCTCTGGAGAACCAGATTACAGAAGACAACGCGGAGCGTATCCAGGCAAGAGTGATCATCGAGGCCGCCAACGGCCCGACCAGCGTAGAGGCGGACGAGATCCTGAATCGCAGAGGAATCCCGGTCGTGCCGGATATTCTGGCAAACGCCGGCGGCGTGGTGGTATCCTATTTCGAGTGGGTGCAGAACATTCAGAGCATGGCATGGGATCTGGATGAAGTGAACCGGACGCTCGAGAAGATTATGCTGAAGGCTTACAACGATGTGGAAACCATGGCAAAGGAGAAGAACAGCTCCATGCGTATGGGCGCGTACATGGTGGCAATTAACCGGATCTGCACGGCAGGACGGCTGCGCGGCGGCCCGATCTCCATGGCGTAAGTGGGACGGGACCTGTTGGTTTAAATGATAAGAAACGAAAAGACGGAAATCGTTTCTCCCTGTCAGCGGAGCGGCGGTTTCCGTCTTTTGTTGCCTGTGTTTTCGTGCTTCCTCAGTTCAGATGAGCTTCAAAGAAGGCTTCTATCTTATCAAAGGGAATGATGTCTGTTCTGTCGTACAAATCTGTGTGAACGGCTCCGGGGATAATCAGAAGCTCCTTGTTATCGCCGGTGAGCTTTGCAAAGGCATCTTTGCTGAAATAGCAGGAATGAGCCTTTTCGCCGTGAATGATAAGGACGGCGTTGCGAATCTCCTGACTGTACTGCAGGATCGGCATATTCAGGAAGGACTGGCAGCCGGTCACGTTCCAGCCTCCGTTTGAATTCAGGCTGCGGGGATGATAGCCACGTCTGGTCTTGTAGTAATCATAATAATCCTTTACGAAGAAGGGCGCGTCCTCCGGCAGGGGATCGACCACGCCGCCGCCCAGGGCATAGCTGCCGTTTTTATAATCGACAATGCGCTGAGCGCAGAGTGCCTTGCGTTTTTCGTAGCGTGCCTCTTCGCTATCCTCGCTGTCAAAGTAGCCGTTGGCATTGACACGGGTCATGTCGTACATGGTGGAGGCTACCGTAACCTTGATGCGGGGATCCAATGCCGCCGCATTCAGCGCCATACCGCCCCAGCCACAGATCCCGATGATGCCGATTTTTTCCGGGTCCACGTTGTCCTGCACGGACAGGAAATCCACCGCTGCCATGAAATCCTCTGTGTTCATATCGGGAGAGGCCATATAGCGGGGCGTGCCGCCGCTCTCGCCGGTGTAGGAAGGGTCGAAGGCAATCGTCAGAAAGCCCCGCTCCGCCATGGTCTGGGCGTACAGGCCGGAGGACTGCTCCTTCACTGCTCCAAAGGGGCCGCATACGGCGATGGCAGGAAGCTGGCCCTTGGCGTCCTTCGGTTCATAGAGATCGGCGGCCAGGGTAATGCCATAGCGATTGTGAAACGTCACCTTTCTGTGGTTCACTTTGTCACTCTGAGGGAACACCTTGTCCCACTCCATTGTCAGGTTGAGTTGTTCTTCCATGATCAGATCCTCACTTTCTTTCTCATATCTGCTGCTTCCGGTATGGTTACCCACTCCCCTTGATATCTATATTTTAGATGGAGGAAACGGGGATGGCAAATACTTTCTTCCTATTTCTGATTATTCTTGAAGAGAATATCTGCCTGCATTATAATAGACCTGATAGATCTGATAGACTGGATAGACCCAGAAAACGGAGGGCAAAGGATGGAACTGAGAGTTTTGCGATATTTTATAGAGGTAGCCAGAGAGGGCAGCATTACGGGCGCCGCCAGGGTGCTGCATATTTCTCAGCCTACGTTGTCGAAGCAGCTCAAGGAGCTGGAGGCCGAGCTTGGATGTAAGCTGTTTGTCCGGGGCAATTACAATGTGCGCCTGACCGAGGAGGGGATCCTGCTTCGCAAGCGCGCGGAGGATATCCTGGATATGACGGACAAGACCATAGAGGAATTTCAGTCTCTGAATGACGTGACCGGCGGGGATGTGCGCATCGGCTGTGCCGAATCCTGGCTGATTCATTATCTGGCCGACGTCATCAAGGAATTCCGTCTTCAATATCCGGGACTGCGGTTTCACATCACCAGCGGCGACACCCGTGTAGTGGTGAGCGACTTAGAGCAGGGGCTTTCCGATTTTGCGGTGATTGTGGAGCCGCCCGATCTTTCCAGGTACAATTACCTTTCCCTGCCGGGAGGGGATACCTGGGGACTTCTGATGAGGACGGACAATCCATTGGCGCAGAAAACGGAGATATGTCCGGAAGATCTTAAGGGCGTTCCGCTGATCAGCTCGCCTCAGTCTATCCGTGCGGATCTTCCGAGATGGTGCGGGGAGGCCGTGGACCAGTTAAATATGATCGGAACGGTGAACCTGTTTTATAACGGCTCCGTTTTTGTGAAAGAGGGGCTGGGATGTCTGCTGATTTTTGACCGGCTGGCGGACGTCAGCCCGGAGAGCGGACTGTGCTTTCGTCCGCTGTCGCCAAAGCTGGAGACGAAGATGTATATTATCTGGAAGAAATATCAGGTCTTTACGCCGATCGCGGAGAGACTGGTCGATCTGATGAAAAAACGATTTTCTGAAAACATTTGAATTCGGGCAGGATGAGCATCGTTGTTTGCCATATTGACAAAATGTTACAGGGGAGGGTATAATCGAAATCAGTATTTTGCTTGTGAATCAGTCATAAAACTGACTAAGGGGAGAACATGAGTCATGAAAAAAAGAATACTGATTTTGGCATGTGTATTATCAGCGCTTGCCACGTTTCCGGCGGCCGGAGGAATTGTGCGGGGAGAGGGCGGAGTCTGGTATGACAATGGAGACGGCACATGGCCGACCGGATGGTTTGAAGATGAAGACGGCAGCTGGTATTATTTTGACTCCGACGGTTATGCAAGGGAGGGCTGGTATACTTTAGACGGTATTTCCTATTATTTTCGATATGGTTCGGGAACCATGACGGCTGACCGCACGATTACGATAGACGGTCGCGTGTGGCGATTCGATGAGAACGGGGCGGGGACCCGATTATCCGCCAACTACAATGGATGGATGAAGGATGATATCGGGTGGTATTACCGCCTTTCCGGAGGATCATTTGTAACAAACGCCTGGAGACAGATCAATGGCAGCTGGTATTATTTTGATGCGGATGGCTATATGCAGACAGGCGCTTTGGTACAGGGGGGCGTATTTTATTATCTGAAGGGCAATGGCGAGATGGCCCGGAACGAGACGCTTACCGTAGACGGCGTGTCGTATCAGTTTGACGAGAATGGAGCGGGAACGGCGAACTGGCCATATAAATCGGTGACCGTGATTCCTCCGGAGGAGGAAAAGACCGATATGGAGAAAACCGTGGATGCGATGTGCGATCAGATCCTGGCGGGGCTGGTGAACGAGGGCATGAGCAAGCGGCAGAAGGCGACGGCGATTTACGGCTGGGTGCGCGGCAGCTTTCGCTATACGGGAAGCTCGGCAACCAGGGACTGGGTGACGGAGGCATATCAGGGGCTCCGCAGCAAGCATGGAGATTGCTACACTTATTTTGCGGTCTCTCAGGCTCTGCTGACAAGGGCCGGAATCCGTTGCATAGAAGTGGTTCGGGTTGACAATGATCATTTCTGGAATCTCGTGGAATTAGAAGACGGATGGTGGCATTTTGATACGACGCCGCGACGCGCAGGGGGATATTTCTGCCTGTGGACGGATGCGCAGATGGCAGATTATTCCAGGAGAAACGGAGGCTGCTTCGAGTTTGACCGGTCGCTTTATCCGGCTACGCCGTGAAACGGCATTTATCAGATATAGAAAAATAAGGGGGATGAAAAAGTTGGAGGAATTAATAGAGATACTGGAGGAAATCAACCCTGACGTGGACTATCGCACCGAGAAGCATCTGGTAAAGTCGGGGATTCTGACCTCCTTTGAGATGGTTTTGCTGCTGACCAGGATCAGTGAGGAATTTGGCGTAAGGATTCCGCCCGGAAAAATCGTGCCTGAGATTTTTGACTCGGCGGAAAGTATTTACCAGATGATAGAGGAGCTTGAGGAGGAAAACTGATCATGCTTCTTATCTCTTATGGTTTTGGCCTGTTTCTGGCTGCTCTGGTCCTGTTGTATTACCTTGTTCCGGGCAGATTTCAGTGGGTTCTGTTGCTGGCGGCAAGTTACCTGTTTTATCTGATCGGGGGAGGAATCTATATCCTGTATCCGATGGCGACGACGGTCAGCACATGGCTCTTGGCGCGCCGGATTGGCCGGATCACCAGGCAGTCAAAGGAATATATGCGAAAGCAGGAATGGACCCGTCAGCAGAAAAAGGAATACCAGCTTCAGGTGAAGAAAACACAGCGGCGATGGATGATCTTTGGCCTGGCATTCAATTTCGGAATTCTTGCGGTATTAAAATATACCAATTTTGTCCTTGGGAATGTGAACGGGCTTCTCCGTGTCTTTGGCGCGGACGGTGAGTTTGCTCTGGCTGGGTGGCTTCTTCCGCTGGGAATTTCCTATTATACCTTTCAATCCATGGGATATCTGATTGACGTATATTATCGCAAGTATGAACCGGAAAAATCCCTGGCGCGCTTCGCTTTGTTTGTATCGTTCTTCCCGCAGCTGACTGCGGGACCAATCGGCCGGTATGACCAGATGAACGAAGAACTGTATGCGGAGCATTCTTTTTGTTCAGAAAATCTTCGCCTGGGATTTGAACGAATGCTGTGGGGATATTTAAAAAAGCTTGTCGTGGCAGACCGGTTGGGGCCGGCTGTGGTGACGGTGATCTCAGCTCCTGAGGTATATGATGGGATTTATGTGTTGCTGGGCATGATCGGATACACCGTCTGGATGTATGCGGATTTTTCCGGAGGAATTGATATCGTGCTCGGGGCGGCGGAGATGTTTGGGATTCATCTGGCGGAGAATTTTGAACGTCCGTTTTTTTCGCGCAATCTCGGCGAGTTTTGGCGGCGATGGCATATTTCCTTGATGACATGGCTGCGCGAGTACATTTTCTACCCGGTTTCGATGAGCCGTGCGGCAAAAAAGCTGTCGGAACTGACAGGCGGTTTCTTCGGAAAGGAAGCGGCAAGAAAGATACCGGTATATTTTGGAAGTGTGGTTGTCTGGCTGACGGCAGGAATCTGGCACGGCGCGTCGTGGAATTTTGTCGCGTGGGGCATGGCAAACTGCATCGTTATGCTGGCGTCGCAGGAATGCGCCGGATTATATCGGGCATACCATAAACGCTTTTCCTTTTCCAATGCGAAGGGATATCGGTATTTTGAAATGATCCGGACATTCTTTCTGTTTGCATGTCTGGAGATGTTTGAATATTATTCGTTTGGCAATGTATTTTTGATGTTTGGGAATATGGTAAGCACAGCCAGATTTTCGCAGCTGTTTGACGGAAGATGGTCCGCGCTTGGGCTTGGCCGGGCGGATCTGCTGGCGGCGGGAGTGGGAATTTTACTGATGTTTCTGGTCAGTGTCTGGCAGGAAAAAGGCCGACATGTCCGGCGCACAATTGAGGAAATGCCATGGCTGTTGCATTACGGATTCATATTCGGGATGTGTATGATGGTTCTGATCGTGGGGGTTTATGGACATGGTTATGACGCGAGTCAGTTCATCTATAATCAGTTTTAAAGGGGATATCTGAATATGAAAAGGCTTGGAGCCAGGCTTTTGGTGGTTGCCGTGTCACTGCTTATTCTCTGGGCGGCTCAACGGTTACTGGAACCGAAATACATGGGACGCGTCGTAGAAGGCGCATTTATTGGCGAGTACTATCAGGAACATACCGCGCATGATGTGATTTTTCTCGGAGACTGCGAGGTGTATGAGAACATTTCCCCGGTGGTTTTGTGGCGCGAGTATGGAATTACCAGTTATATCCGGGGCAGCGCACAGCAGCTGATTGCTCAGTCCTATTACCTGCTGGAGGATGTGCTTCGCGAGGAAGTCCCGGATGTCGTTGTATTTAATGTTTCGGCAATGCAGCAATACGATCAGGAAAACGAATCGTATAACCGTATGACGCTGGACGGCATGCGGTGGTCGCCGGCAAAGTGGAAGGCGATCGAGGAGACCAGGGTGTCGGATGAACACATGGTGGAATATGTGTTTCCGATTTTGAGATACCATTCCAGATGGCAGGAGCTGGAAGACGATGATTTTACATATTTCTGGAACCGGAGACAGGTCTCCCATAACGGGTATTATATGAGAGCCGACGTGCGTCCGGCCGGAGATTTTCCCACGGCACGCAGGCGGGCAGATTATTCCTTTGACGAGAGAGCGTGGGGATATCTGGAAAAGATGCGGAGCCTGTGTGAGAAAAACGGCATTACCATGATTCTGATGAAGGCGCCGTCTCTGTATCCGGTCTGGTATGACGAATGGGATCGGCAGATTGCGGATTACGCGGATGAGCATGGTCTTGCTTATATCAACTGCATTCAGGCCGTAGACGAGATTGGAATTGATTTTTCACAGGATACCTATGACGGCGGAATGCATATGAACGTCTATGGGGCGGAAAAGATGTCCCGGTATCTGGGACCGATGTTACAGAACGTCTATGGAGTCAAAGACCGGCGAGAGGATCCGGAGCTTGCCGCAGTGTGGGAAGAAAAATGCTCCTATTATGACGTCTGTAAGGCAGAACAGGAGAACGAATTTGCTGAGACAGGTTATCTGTCACAGTTTTCGGAAGAATAAACAAGCAGGAACAGGAGGAATATGAGATGAAAAAAGCGAAGAAATGTTTACTTGCTGCGGGGACATTGGCGATTTTGGCGGCGATGCCGATCACCGCATATGCGTTTAGTTTTGGATGGAAAACCACGAAAACGGAGACTTCGGATACCGAAGAAGCCGCTTATGTGTTTGAAGCGGGTGAAACCAGGATTTCCATGGGAGCGGAAGCCGCTCCTGTCATTGAAGCTCTGGGGACGCCGGAAAAGACGTTCGAGCAGGATAGCTGCGCCTATCAGGGAAAGGATACGGTTTATACCTATCAGGGCTTTGAACTCAGCACCTATCCGGTAAAGGGAAAGGATCACATTGCGTCGGTGTATTTTCTGGATGATACGGTATCGACGCCGGAGGGCATCCGGATCGGTTCGAAAAAGCAGGACATCATTAACAGCTATGGCAACGATTATGTAGAGGAATTTGGCGTATATCGTTATCGGGCAGGGGATACGGAGCTTGTCATTTATACGACCGGAGGCGTCGTGGACGCGGTGGAATATCTGGTGCGGACAGAATAGCCTGAGGAGGCAGAGAATGAGAAGCGTGTTGGAGTATCTGGAGGCCTCCGTCCGGAGAGATCCTGGGCGGTGCGCTTACCGCGACCTGGACAAAAGCTACAGCTTTGGAGAAGTGAGCCGGATCGCAAGGGCAATCGGAAGCCGGGTTGGCAGCAACAGCCATGGAAGCCCGGTCGCGATTCTGATGGAGAAAAGTGCGTCGATGATCGTGGCCATGCTGGGAGCGGTATACGGCGGATGCTGTTACTGCCCGATCGACGTGTCGATGCCGGAGGAACGGATGCGGACCATTTTTGACGTTTTACAGCCGGCTTCCGTGATTACGGGGCGGTCATGCCTGGCTTTGGCGGAGCGCCTGAACGTGGCTTGTCCGGTATATGTGTTTGAGGATATGGAGGACAGCCCGGAGGACGCCGGTCTGCTTGCCCGTATCCGCAAAAGAAGCGTGGATTCGGATCCGCTGTATATCCTGTTTACGAGCGGCTCGACCGGCGTGCCCAAGGGCGTAGTGGTCAGCCACCGGGTGGTGATCAACAATATGGAGTGGCTGGAATCCGAGTACCGCTTTTCTGAGGAGGATGTGTTAGGAAATCAGGTCCCGTTTTATTTTGATGTGTCGGATCATGATGTTTACTGCCCGCTGAAATTCGGATGCAGCACGGTTGTGATTCCTCCGGAATATTTTTCATTCCCGGCGAAGCTGATTCCATTCTTAAATGAGCATAAGGTCACGGCAATCTTCTGGGTGCCGTTTGCCCTCAGTGTCGTGGCAAATCTGCGGGGGCTGGAATATATGCGTCCGGATTATTTAAGATATATCTTCTTTGCCGGTGAAGTCATGCCGATGAAGCAGCTGAACTACTGGCGTCGCTATCTTCCGGATGCCCTTTACGCAAATATGTATGGCCCGACGGAAACCTATGTCTGTACTTATTATAATGTAGACCGGGAATTCTCGGACAATGATACGCTGCCAATCGGTTTCCCGTGCGGGAATGTAGATATCATGGTGCTGGATGAACAAAACAGACTGGTGACTCCGGAGACCGGCGGAGAGGGAGAGCTGTGCGTGCGTGGCTGCACACTGGCGTGCGGATATTATAACAATTCGGAGCAGACAGCGGCCCGTTTTGTGCAGAATCCGCTCAATCCCTCCTATCCGGAACGGATCTATCGGACCGGCGATCTGGTCAGTTATAACGAACGAGGAGAGCTGCTTTATCATGACCGGATGGATTATCAGATCAAACGGCTGGGGTATCGGATTGAGCTGGGGGAAATCGAAGCGGCGGCAGGATGTATCGACGGGATTCGTTCCTGCGCGTGTATTTATGATCCGGGAAAGCAGATGATTTTGTTTTTTTATGAAGGAACGGCAATGGAGAAAAAGGCGATTTCGCGGGAGCTTTCGCAAAAGCTTCCCCGGTATATGATGCCGAATCGCTTTATTTATCTGGATGAGATGCCGCGTAATGCGAACGGCAAAATTGATCGGAAGAGGTTAAAGGAACAGTATCTGTAATGAAGATGCGCGGTTTATTCAGAGGATTGTTGTTTGCGCTGCTCTTTTTCATGATGGGGTTTTTCGCCGGAATGGGAATATTCAGCCGAGATTATGAACGGATAGAAGAGGAAGAAAGCCGGTATTTTGAGACGACGGTTGTCGAGGAAAATCCGGGCGAAATTATCATCGAAATACCGGACGACGGTCAGAAAATCGGGACACTGTCAGATGAGGCAGAGTCCGAAGCGGGATTGACGCCGGGGGATGAGGATACGGCAGAGAGCGAAACGGAGACACAGGAGGAAACGGAAGAATACGAAAATACAGAAGAAATACCAGCAGAACCCTACATTCCGCCTGAGCTGATTGCTTCTCCCGGAGACGCCGTGCCGATGAACGCAATTTCAACGGGAGAGTATCGGCCGGGCGGAGTAGTAAGCAAAAGCA
>JAJQCO010000188.1 GCA_021202655.1 Clostridiales bacterium
GTACCATAAGGCGCAGGAGCTTGGTTGCAACAAGATCGCCCTGGGTCATCATTATGATGATGTGATCGAGACGATCCTGATGGGGATGCTCTACGGCGGGCAGATACAGACCATGATGCCGAAGCTTCACAGCACGAATTTTGAGGGGATGGAGCTGATTCGCCCCATGTATCTGATCCGTGAAGAGGAAATCAAAAGGTGGAGGGATTACAATGGACTGCGCTTCATCCAGTGCGCCTGCCATTTTACCGATACCTGCACGACCTGCGAGCCGGACGGGCGGAGCGTGTCAAAGCGGATGGAGATAAAGAATCTGATTCGCAGTCTCAAGGAGATCAATCCGTTTGTGGAGAGCAATATTTTCCGAAGCGTGGAGCACGTCGGCCTCGATACGGTGATTGCATATAAAAAGGATGGCCAGACGCATCATTTTCTGGACACCTACGGAAAAAAGAAATAAGAAGCTTGTATTTTGTCCATGTGCCTGCTAGAATGAAACCGTGTGTGGGAAAGCGGCGGAAGGCTGCCGCACGGGACAAAACCGTGCGGGGAGCATCGAACAGAAACGCGCTGCATACAATGAAGGAAGACGATGCGGAAAACGGATCGGAGAGGATGAGATATTATGTGTGGAATTGTTGGATTTACCGGAGACAGACAGGCGGCGCCGATCCTTCTGGACGGATTGTCGAAGCTGGAATATCGTGGATATGATTCGGCGGGCATCGCGGTTCGGGACGGCTCTGCCGAGGCGGAGATTGTCAAGGCCAAGGGACGCTTAAAGATTCTGTCTGAGAAGACGAACGGCGGACTGGCGGTACCCGGAACCTGTGGAATCGGGCATACCCGCTGGGCGACGCACGGGGAGCCGTCGGAGACGAACGCGCATCCGCACAGGTCAGATGACGGGAACGTAGTGGCGGTGCATAACGGGATTATTGAGAATTACCAGGAGCTTAAGGATAAGCTGACGCGCAAGGGCTACACCTTTTATTCCGAGACGGACACCGAGGTGGCGGTGAAGCTGATCGACTATTATTACAAGAAATATCTCGGGACGCCGGTGGACGCCATCAACCATTCCCTGGTCAGGATCCGCGGCTCCTATGCGCTGGCGATCATGTTCCGGGATTATCCGGGGGAGATTTATGTGGCGCGCAAGGACAGTCCTCTGATCCTTGGCGTCGCGGACGGAGCCTCCTACCTGGCTTCGGACGTGCCCGCGATCCTGAATTATACCAGGACGGTCTATTACATCGGCAATATGGAGATGGCGCGGCTTGCGGGCGGTAAGGTCGAGTTTTACGACTTAAACGGAGACATGGTTGAGCGCCAGCCGGTCGAAATCGGATGGGATGCGCAGGCGGCGGAGAAGAGCGGCTTTGAGCATTTCATGATGAAGGAGATCCATGAGCAGCCCAGAGCGGTGGAGGACACGATCCATTCCGTTCTCAAGGAAGGCAGGATCGATATGGAGTCCGTGGGGCTCACGGAAGAAATCGTTCAGTCCTTAAGTCAGATCAGTATTGTCGCCTGCGGATCGGCCTATCATGTGGGAATGGTCCTGCAGTATGTGATAGAGGATCTGGCAAAGCTTCCGGTTCGCGTGGAGCTGGCGTCGGAGTTTCGCTATCGCAGCCTGCTTCTCGACCCGAACGGGCTCGTGATCGTCATCAGTCAGAGCGGCGAGACGGCGGACAGCCTGGCGGCGCTGCGCGAGGCAAAGGCGCAGGGCATCCGGACCCTGGCAATTGTAAATGTGGTCGGCAGCTCGATCGCCAGGGAGGCGGACCATGTGTTTTATACGCTTGCCGGGCCTGAGATCGCCGTCGCCACGACAAAGGCGTACAGTACGCAGCTGATTGCCGGTTATCTGCTGGCGATCCATTTTGCCGCCGTGCGGGGAAGGATCGACGCCGAGCAGGAGGCCGGGCTCCTGACGGAGATGGAGACGCTTCCCGAGAAGATAAAAAGAATTCTGGAGGATAAGGAGCGCCTGCAGTGGTTTGCGTCCAAATACGCCGGCGCGCATGACGTCTTTTTCATCGGCCGGGGGGTCGATTACGCGATTTCCATGGAGGGCAGCCTGAAGATGAAGGAGATCAGCTATGTCCATTCGGAGGCGTATGCGGCCGGTGAGCTGAAGCATGGCACGATATCCCTCATTGAGGAGGGGACGCTGGTGATCGGTATCCTGACGCAGAGCAGCCTGTTTGAAAAGACGATCAGCAATATGGTTGAGGTGAAGAGCCGCGGCGCGTATCTGATGGGACTGACCACCTACGGGCATTACAGCGTGGAGGACTGTGCGAACTTCACCGTTTATATCCCGCGGACGGATGAGCATTTTGCGGCCTCGCTGGCCGTGATTCCGCTGCAGCTGCTGGGCTATTATATCTCAGTGGCCCGCGGCCTCGACGTCGATAAGCCGCGGAATCTGGCCAAGAGCGTGACGGTAGAATAAGAATGACGAAAATGATAAAAAATGTTTAAATTAGGCTTTACGAAATCGTCAAATTGTATTAAAATACAGACATCCAATTTGAAAGATAATACAGAAGCCCCCCTCGTACGATTCGCGATACGTGAGAATACATAAAAATCGTTCGGGGGGGGGGCAGAGCGATGTCGGGCAGATTCCTCTGCTCGACTGTCCTTTTTATAGGAATATCCGATTAATTAGATTTTTTGCTTTTCAGGCATTTCCTTTGCTTTCCCTGGCGAAAGGAAAGATGTCGGATAGAGCGTTATCATCCTGGCGTTATCGTGTGGATGAGG
>JAJQCO010000131.1:0-4427 GCA_021202655.1 Clostridiales bacterium
TCTCTTTTGTCAAACTATCCCTCCGCCTTTTCCGTTTTTTTCAGCAGGCCCCTCTCTTCCCATCATTTTTCTATAATCTTAACAGATTTTCAAATTGTATTCTTTTTCTGTTTATGTTAAACTACTGAGTTGTACTATAGAAGAAAAATCGTTCCTGACGGATCTTATGCTTTCCGGAAGGAATACCTGAGACAAAAAGGAGGCAGGGTACACTCCCCCGCAAGAATGAAATTACCTGAAATGTTACATTCCCTGGGAATCGACATCGGTTCCACGACGGTCAAGATCGCGATTCTTGACCATGCCAATCATATTCTGTTTTCTGACTACGAGCGACATTACGCGAATATCCAGGAAACGCTTGCCACGCTTCTTGAGCGGGCAAAGGAAAAGCTCGGCGAGCTGACGCTCTCCCCCAGCATCACAGGCTCGGGCGGACTGACGCTCTCCCGTCACCTTGACATTCCCTTCACCCAGGAGGTCGTCGCCGTCGCCACCGCGCTCCAGGACTACGCGCCGCAGACCGACGTCGCAATCGAACTCGGCGGGGAAGACGCGAAAATCATCTATTTCACCGGCGGCATCGACCAGCGGATGAACGGCATCTGCGCCGGCGGCACCGGCTCCTTCATCGATCAGATGGCCTCCCTTCTTCAGACGGACGCGGCAGGCCTGAACGAATACGCCAAAAATTATCAGATGATCTATCCGATCGCAGCCCGCTGCGGCGTGTTTGCAAAATCAGATATCCAGCCGCTGATCAACGAAGGCGCGACCCGGGAAGACCTGGCGGCCTCCATCTTCCAGGCGGTGGTGAACCAGACCATCAGCGGGCTTGCCTGCGGCAAACCGATCCGCGGTACCGTGGCCTTTCTGGGCGGCCCGCTCCACTTCCTGCCGGAGCTGCGGCGGGCTTTCATCCGGACGCTGAATCTGGACCGCGATCACGTTGTCGCGCCGGATCACTCGCATCTGTTTGCGGCAGTGGGAGCGGCGATGAACGCAGGAAGCGAACATACGGTTTCCCTGACCGAGCTGATCGAACGCCTCCGGCACGGCATCCGGATGGAGTTTGAGGTCAAGCGCATGGAACCGCTTTTCGCGTCGCAGGAGGATTATGACGCCTTCACGAAACGGCACAGCTGCCACACGGTGCGCAAGGGCGATCTCGCTACATACAGCGGCAACTGCTATCTGGGCATTGACGCCGGCTCCACCACGACAAAGGTGGCGCTCGTGGGCGAGGACGGCACGCTGCTGTATCATTTTTATGACAATAACAACGGAAGCACCATCGCCACCGCCATCCGCGCCATGCGCGAAATCCGCGAACAGATCCCGGACACGGCGCATATTGCCTGGTCCTGTTCCACCGGCTACGGCGAAGCGCTCTTAAAATCTGCCCTGATGTTAGACGAAGGGGAGGTCGAGACGATCTCCCACTACTACGCCGCGGCCTTCTTTGAACCGGACGTGGACTGCATCCTTGACATCGGCGGCCAGGATATGAAATGCATCAAGATCAAGGACCATACCGTCGACAGCGTGCTGCTCAACGAAGCCTGCTCCTCCGGCTGCGGTTCCTTTATCGAAACCTTCGCCAAGTCCTTAAACTACAGCGTCGTCGACTTTGCAAAGGAAGCCCTGTTCGCGAAAAACCCGACGGATCTGGGCACCCGCTGCACCGTCTTCATGAACTCAAATGTAAAGCAGGCGCAGAAGGAGGGCGCGACCGTGGCGGATATCTCCGCCGGACTGGCCTACTCCGTCATCAAGAACGCTTTGTTTAAGGTGATCAAGCTGACCAGCCCGTCGGATCTCGGAGAACACGTCGTGGTCCAGGGCGGAACCTTTTACAATGACGCGGTACTCCGCTCCTTTGAAAAGATCTCCGGCTGCGAGGCCGTGCGCCCCGATATCGCCGGAATCATGGGAGCCTTCGGCGCGGCTCTGATCGCCCGTGAGCGCTGCAATCTGAAAAAGGGAAGCGGAATGCTTTCCCTGGATAAAATTATTGATCTGAAATATACGACCTCCATGGCGCGCTGCAAGGGCTGCACCAACAGCTGCGTCCTGACGATCAACCGTTTCGGCGGCGGACGTCAATTCGTCAGCGGCAACCGCTGTGAGCGGGGCCTCGGCAAGGAGAAGGCAAAGAAGGAGGTTCCAAACCTTTTTGATTACAAGTATCACCGGATGTTCGACTACGAGCCGCTGACCCCGGACGTGGCCACCCGCGGCACGATCGGCATCCCGCGTGTGCTGAACATGTACGAAAACTTCCCGTTCTGGGCTGTCTTCTTTCGGGAGCTCGGATTCCGCGTCGTGCTCTCGCCGCAGTCCACAAGGAAGATCTACGAGCTGGGCATCGAATCCATCCCCAGCGAATCGGAATGCTACCCGGCAAAGATCGTCCACGGACATATCATGTGGCTGATCCGGCAGGGGGTAAAGGACATTTTTTACCCCTGTATCCCTTATGAGCGCAATGAGACGCCGGACGCGACAAACCATTATAACTGTCCGATGGTTACCTCCTATGCGGAAAACATCAAGAACAATGTCGAGGAGCTGGCCGAAGAGGACATTCACTTCATGAATCCGTTCCTCGCCTTTACGAATGAAGAGGTGCTGACGAAGCGTCTGATCGTGGAAATCGGAAAGGAATATGAGATCTCCTCAATCGAAATCCAGAAGGCCGCCCACCTCGCCTGGGAAGAGCTTCTTAAGTCCCGCCGGGACATGGAGAAGAAGGGAGAAGAGACCGTCGCGTGGTTACAGGAGCACGGACGCCACGGCATCGTGCTGGCCGGCCGCCCGTATCACGTCGATCCGGAAATCCACCACGGCATCCCGGAGCTGATCACCTCCTACGGGCTTGCGGTCCTGACAGAGGATTCGATCAGCCACCTGACGGACGTCGACCGTCCGACGATCGCGACCGACCAGTGGATGTACCACTCCCGCCTGTACCGCGCCGCGACCTATGTGAAATCCAGCGACTGCCTGGATCTCATCCAGCTCAACTCCTTTGGCTGCGGCCTCGACGCCGTGACGACCGACCAGGTTCACGACATCCTGACCGGCTCCGGCAAGATTTACACCCTCTTAAAGATCGACGAGGTGAATAATCTCGGCGCCGCCCGCATCCGCATCCGCTCCCTGATCGCCGCCCTGCGCGTGCGCGAGCAGAAGCATTACGAGCGCAGGGTCGTGTCCAGCTCCTACAACCGCGCGGTCTTTACAAAGGAGATGAAGAAGGATTACACGCTTCTCTGTCCGCAGATGTCGCCGATCCATTTTGACCTGCTCGAACCGGCGATTCGGGCCTTTGGCTACCAGATCGAGGTCCTGCAGAACGACGACCGGCGCGCGATCGACACCGGCCTGCAGTTCGTCAACAACGACGCCTGCTACCCGTCCCTGATCGTCATCGGTCAGATCATGGACGCCCTTCTCTCGGGCAAGTATGACCTGGATCACACCGCCGTCCTCATGAGCCAGACCGGCGGCGGCTGCCGCGCGTCCAATTACGTCGGCTTTATCCGGCGCGCCCTGGAAAAAGCAGGCATGGGGCAGGTGCCGGTCGTCTCCGTCAACGCCAACGGCATGGAGAAAAATCCCGGCTTCACCTTCTCCCCTGCCCTGCTGACCAAGGCCATCCAGGCGGTTGTGTACGGCGACATATTCATGCGCGTCCTCTACGCGACCCGTCCCTACGAGGCGGAGCCCGGCTCGGCAAACGCCCTTCATCAGAAATGGAAGGAGCGCTGCATCCGCAGCCTTTCTACCCGGTCGATGAACATGATGGAATTTTCCCGGAATGTCCGCGGCATCATCCGCGATTTCGACCGCCTGCCCCGGCTTTCCGTCCAGAAGCCCAAGGTCGGCATCGTCGGGGAAATCCTGGTAAAGTTTTCCCCGCTTGCCAACAACCACATCGTGGATCTGCTGGAAGCGGAGGGAGCCGAAGCCGTCATGCCGGATCTGATGGACTTCCTGTTCTATTGCTTCTACAATACGAACTTCAAGGCGGAGAACCTGGGAGCGAAGAAGTCCACCGCCCGCCTCTGCAACATGGGAATCGCCCTGCTCGAATATTTCCGCGGGGTCTCCCGCAAGGAGCTGCAAAAGAGCGAGCATTTCACGCCGCCATCCCATATCTCGCAGCTCGCGGATATGGCGAAGCACTACGTCTCCCTGGGTAACCAGACCGGCGAAGGATGGTTCTTAACCGGCGAGATGCTTGAGCTCATCCACAGCGGCACGAAAAACATCGTCTGCACCCAGCCCTTCGGCTGTCTGCCAAACCACATCGTCGGCAAGGGCGTCATCAAGGAGCTTCGGCGCACGAATCCTGACGCCAATATCATTGCCGTCGATTACGACCCCGGAGCCAGCGAGGTCAACCAGTTAAACCGCATCAA
>JAJQCO010000131.1:4437-13400 GCA_021202655.1 Clostridiales bacterium
AACTGATGCTGGCCACCGCCCAGAAAAATCTGCGCGGATAAAAGTAAGGAGGGAGCTTATGCGCAAACTATATCATGATATTCTGGAGTTTGGAAACGCAGCCGTCTTTGGCGAGCACAGCGCCGTCTGCGAGGGAGCGGCGTTCATGCTGCACCGCCTGGTCGAGGGGAACCGGGGTTACCAGACTGCGGAGCAGAATCCATCCATGATGACACAGAACCGGCGAGACTACATGGCAGAGCTTGGTCAGACTCCCTGCGCCGTCGTCTTCTGCTGCGCCGACTCGCGCGTCCCGGCGGAGCACATCTTCCATGCGGGCCTGGGCGATCTGTTTGTGATCCGCAACGCGGGGAACGTCGTGGGTACTTATGATCTGGGCAGCATCGAATATGCCGTCGAGCATCTGAACGTCCAGCTGGTGCTGGTCATGGGCCATACCAGCTGCGGCGCGGTCGCATCCGCGATGATGAACGAGGTCTGGAGCGGCGCGCTGGCCAAGGTATTAAAGGAGGTCGGTCTGGCGATCGGAGACGAGACAGATCCGCGCGAGGCGGAAAAAAAGAATCTGCTGCACAGCATGAAGCAGCTGGGAAAAAGTGAAATTCTCAGCGAACTCTACCACCAGGGGAAGGTCGAGTTTGCCGCCGCGATTTACGATATCAAAACCGGGAAGGTCCATTTACTGGGCGCGGACGAAGAGTCATAAAACAAAAAAGGGGGGCAAAAAGCCGGGCCTTGCGCGCCCGGCTTTCTTTTGCCATAGCATACGGAAGGACCTGCCACTGGCAGGTCCTTCCGTTTCCCGATCAGCTTCTTCCAAATTCCGAAAGGATCAGCTTGGGATTGCGCTCCTCGACCATACCGACGCTCCAGCTGTTCACAAAAAGGAGCAGCGGATCGCCCTTCAGATCCCGGATGCGCTTCATATCAGAGGTTCCCTGGATCCGCTCGACGTCGATCTCATCCTTATTTTCAATCCAGCGGATATACTCATACGGCAGTCTGTCCAGCTTCACATCCACATTGTACTCATTTTCCAGACGATACGTCAGCACCTCAAACTGCAGCTCGCCGACCACGCCGACGATGATCTCCTCCATGCCGGTGTTGTACTCCTGGAAAATCTGAATCGCGCCCTCCTGTGCGATCTGGCTGACCCCCTTTAAAAACTGCTTCCGCTTCATGGTGTCCACCTGACGCACGCGGGCAAAATGCTCCGGCGCAAAGGTCGGGATGCCCTCAAAGGCAAACTTCTCATTTGACAGGCAGAGCGTGTCGCCGATGGAAAAGATTCCCGGATCAAACACGCCGATGATATCGCCCGCAAACGCTTCCTCCACAATCTTTCGATCCTGCGCCATCATCTGCTGGGGCTGCGACAGGCGCAGCTTCCGGCCTCCCTGAACATGGTTGACCTCCATCCCGGCCTCAAAACGGCCGGATACCACGCGCATGAAGGCGATGCGGTCCCGGTGCGCCTTGTTCATATTCGCCTGAATCTTAAAAACAAACGCGGAAAAATCCTCCTTAAACGGATCAATGACGCCGGTGGTCGTCTTGCGCGGAAGCGGAGACGTCGTCATGGTCAGGAAATGCCGGAGAAACGTCTCCACGCCAAAATTCGTCAGCGCCGAACCGAAAAAGACCGGAGACAGATTCCCCCGGCTGACCCGCTCCAAGTCAAACTCATCCGCCGCCCCGTCAAGCAGCTCAATCTCATCCTGCAGCTGGCTGTAATAATCCTCACCGATCACCTGCTTCGCGTCCGCATCATCCACGGCGAAGGTTCGGGAGGCCACCTCCTTCGCTCCTCCGAGAGCCGCCGTAAATGTGGTGATCGTCCGGTCATGCCGGTCATACACTCCCTTGAAATTCTTTCCACAGCCGATCGGCCAGTTAATCGGACAGGTCCGGATCCCAAGGACATGCTCAATTTCGTCAAGCAGCTCAAACGGATCTCTCGCCTCGCGGTCCAGCTTATTGATAAAGGTGAAAATCGGGATTCCGCGGAGCACACAGACCTTAAACAGCTTGATCGTCTGCGCCTCCACGCCCTTGGAGCCGTCGATCACCATGACTGCGCTGTCCGCCGCCATCAGCGTCCGGTACGTGTCCTCTGAGAAATCCTGATGTCCCGGCGTGTCCAGAATATTGATGCAGTAGCCGTCATATTCAAACTGCATGACCGAGGAGGTCACCGAAATTCCCCTCTCCTTTTCGATCTCCATCCAGTCCGATACGGCATGCTTGGCCGCCTTGCGCCCCTTGACGGTTCCGGCCAGGTTAATTGCGCCTCCGTACAGCAGAAACTTCTCCGTCAGAGTCGTCTTGCCGGCGTCCGGATGGGAAATAATAGCAAAGGTTCTTCGTTTTCTGATTTCTTCTTCGATATTTGACAACATACTTCCTCCCATGATCTGCTTAACTGTTAAAAATCTGATGTAATGCCAGGAACTGCCACAGGCCGCTCCTTCTGTATGCTATGGCAAATCCAGGAGCCCGCCAGCGAAATCCAGCTCTGACAAACGGGCTCCAGATACCGCTCTTCTCTTCCCGCGGTTTCCTCCGAGGCCAGGGCCAGCCCATGGTTCCCGGTCGGATAAAGATGAAATTCCACGCTGACACCCGCATCCTTCAGGGCCTTGAGCAAAAGCAGGGAATTCTCCACCGGCACCGTCTGGTCGGTCAGCGTATGCCAGAGAAAAACCGGCGGCATATCGTGAGTGACATGGCGTTCTAACGACACCCGGTCTAACAGCGCCTCTTGGGGCTCCGGCCCAAGCAATGCCTCAAACGATCCGGCATGGCGGTATCTTCCCGCGGTCACAACCGGATAACAAAGGATCAGGCCGTCGGGACGGATCTCCTGCGGCCGCTTCTTCACCGCGCCCCAGATATCCTCATCCTTCCACGAGGTTCCCAGATTTCCCGCCAGATGTCCTCCGGCGGAAAACCCGCATACCAGAATCCCCGACGGATCCACATGCCATTCGTCCGCCTGCTCACGCACCGTCGCCACCGCTAACGCCAGCTCGCGAAGCGCAGTCGGAAAGCGGTTCACCCCCGCCGTCCCGGGCCCGGCGCCCTCCAGCGCTACGCTGTAATCCAGCGTAAACGCGTGACAGCCCATGGCAAGGAATTTCATCGCCACCGGCTCCCGCTCACGATCGGAGCAGTGATTATAGCCCCCGCCCGGAACCACGATCACCGCCGGACGTCTCTTATGCGGCGCCACATGGATCGCATCCAGAATATAGGCATTAAGCGCCGCCGGGCCGGTCTGCTGCCCCGGCACACGCAACGGAATCTGTTCATACCTCATCGCACGTTCCCTCCGTTTTGCCCGGATGGAAGATCCGGGTAAGAAGCGTATGCGCCACCTGATCCTTCGGCATCTGCTCCAGCTGCTCCTCGCCATCCCGGGTGATGATGGTGACGACATTGGTATCCGTGCCGAAGCCCGCGCCCGCCACCCGCAGGTTATTTGCGACAATCATGTCAATGTGCTTTTTATCAAGCTTCACCCGCGAATTCGCGAGCATATCCTTCGTCTCCATGGAAAATCCGCACAGAATCTGCCCCGGCTGCCGGTGCGCGCCCAGCCAGGCCAGGATATCGTCCGTCCGCTCCAGCTCGATGTTCATATCGCCGTCAGACTTCTTTGTCTTCTCCGCTCCCACATGCTTTGGCCGGTAATCCGCTACCGCGGCCGCCTTAATCACCGCATCCTGTTTTGCGCTCACAGACGTCACCGCCTCAAACATCTCCCGCGCGCTGTGAACCGGAACCAGCGTCACGCCGTGAGGAGACGCAAGGCTCACCGGGCCGGAGACCAGCGTCACCTCCGCTCCCCGCCTCTGCGCCGCCCTGGCGATCGCATATCCCATCTTCCCGGTTGAGTGATTCGTGATATAACGGACCGGATCAATCGCCTCACAGGTCGGCCCCGCCGTCACGAGAATCCGTTTCCCGGCAAGATCCTTTTCATATCCGATCTCGCTCACAATATATTCATACAGCTCGGACGGCTCCGGCATCTTCCCCGCGCCGCTGTCTCCGCAGGCAAGATATCCGCTCGCCGGATCGATCACATGCATCCCATAACGTCTACAGAGCGCAAGATTGTCCTGCGTGACCGGATTTTCATACATCTGTGTGTTCATTGCCGGGACGATATATTTCGGCTTCCTGCACGCCAGAAATGTCGTCGTCAGCATATCATCCGCCATCCCGTGCGCCACCTTCGCGATCACGTTGGCCGTGGCCGGGGCGATCATAAACAGATTCGCCCGCTTCGCCAGCGCAATGTGCTCCACCTCAAACTGGAAATTGCGGTCAAATGTGTCTACCACGCATTTCCTTCCGCTCAGTGTCTCGAACGTCAGCGGAGTAATAAATTTTGTCGCATGCTCCGTCATAATCACTTCTATATTTGCATGCTGTTTTTTCAGCATGCTCACAAGCGCCGCGGCCTTATACGCCGCGATCCCCCCGCTGACTCCCAGCACCACCGTCTTACCCTGAAGCATCACACGGTCCTCCATTCCTTTCTCATGACGCCCGCCCGGGCGGGCACGGATGTTTACCAAGATGACAGTATAACACAATTTTTCTTCTTATAAAAGGGATTCCCATTGTTTTTCCGAAGGAAATGTGTTAGGATGATTCATGACTTCGGGATTCATTCCGCAAAAAAGAGCCGCACAAGAAGGAGCAACATATCATGATACTGGCAATCGACATGGGCAACACCAACATCGTCATCGGCTGCATTGACCACGATAAGACTTATTTCGTAGAGCGCCTCACCACCGCCCGCGACCGGACCGGAACCGAGTATGCGATCAACATCAAGAACATCCTCGAGATCCACGACATCCGCCCTTCCATGATCGAGGGAGCGATCCTGTCCTCTGTGGTGCCTCCGCTAAACGCCGCCGTATCCTCCGCGATCAAGAAGATCCTCGGCTACCACCCGATGCTGGTAGGGGCCGGCATCCGGACCGGCATGAATATTCTGATGGACAATCCGAAGAGCGTCGGCAGCGACATGATCGTCGACGCCGTTGCCGCCATTCAGCAGTTTCCCTGCCCCATCATTATCATCGACATGGGCACCGCGACCACGCTGTCTGTCGTGGACCGGAACGGCAACTACATCGGCGGCGTCATTCTGCCCGGCCTGCGCGTCTCTCTGGATTCCTTAAGCGGCCGCACGGCGCAGCTTCCCTCCATCAGCCTGGACATCCCGAAGAATGTCATCGGAAAGAACACCATTGACTGCATGCGAAGCGGCATCATGTACGGCAACGCCGGAATGATTGACGGCATCATCGACCGGATGGAGGCTGAGCTTGGACAAAAGCCGTCCATCGTCGCCACCGGCGGCCTTTCCCGCTTCATCATCCCGCTCTGCCGCCACCACATCGTGTATGACGACGCCCTTCTGCTGAAGGGGCTGCTCGTCATCTATGAGAAGAATCACAGCTAAATCTTCCCAGCGCTGCACAAGAAGCGCTGCGATCAACGGAAGGACCTGCCACCGGCAGCTCCCCTCCGTATGCTATGGCAAAAAGGCTCCCGCAGGAGAACCATTCTCATTCTCCCGCGAGAGCCTTTTTCCATCTCCGTGCGTATGACGCCAATGCGTCAGCCATCCAGCCCAAACATATCATTCAGCATCCGGATCCCGGCGCCGGTGCGGAAAATCCGTTCACGTACCTGCCGGATACTCTCCGGGCGGTTTCCATCCTCATACAGATTCACGAGGAAATCTGCCTCCACCAGAATCTGATAGTCCAACCCGTCTATATCCGTGTAGGTGTGATGGTGACCGATCAGAAACATGACCCGCTCCATCTGCTCTGCCGTGTAACCGCCCACGGTCTGCATCAGCTTTTCCGCCTCCGCCGGGCCTTCCAGCTCCTGATATTTCCCGCTCCCCGAGCCATACTTGCGCTCGCTGATATGGATCCCGATATCATGGAGAATCGCAGCCGTTTCCAGGATGAAAACTGTCTCTTCCTCTACATTCTCCAGACGCGCGATCGCAGCGGCCAGGTCGTGGACCTTAATAAAATGCTGAATTCGCCGCGCATCTCCCCTGTCATAGGCAATCATCGCATCCATCAGTCTCGCAAGCTGTCTTTTCATATGTCTGTCCTTTCTTCACGACAGGAAACGGCTTTCCGCCGTCTGCTGTCGCACGGTTTTGCGGGCTTTAAAGCCCCCGGATAATCTTCACATGGTTGCGCAACACCGCGTAATAGTTTGCGCCCTTCTCCTGGCCGAATTTCTTGACCAGCGCGCTGTGGATCGAAGCCAGATTCCTGCGCGGAATCGACGTGAGAATCTTCCAGATCGCCTCGACGTCCCTGGCTTCCCCCAGGTTTCGTCCCAGAATCAGCTCCAGATATTGGCGCTCCCGCTGCTTCTTGCTGCTCATGTATCCCGCGGAAAGCTCATTGCGGCAGACCGCGTTGTTTTTGATGTAGCGGTAAATGGCATTTCCGGTCTCCTGGCCAAACTGATACTCCAGGATATTGTGCAGTCCCGACATATCCGAGAGCTTGACGCACCGGCAAAGGCCCCGCAGAAACCTCAGATCCCTGCGCGGGGTCCGGCTTCCGGTTTCCTCAAAGATGGCAAGCAGAGCCTCCCGACAGCCAAGGGATCCCACCGAGCCGTCCGGCTCATCCTCGTCGGCCTCCTCTTCACAGAGCTCACTCTCTGCCAGATCGTCAACATCTTCTTCTGCATCGGCATCCAGCTCTTCTGCTTCGCTATCCGCAGGGATGTCTGCCTCCTTCACAGGATCAACCGCAGCTACAGCCTTCCGGACTTCTTCCTCGCCGGAAGCGTCTGCCGCGTCCAAACGTGCGTCCTCGAAAGGCCCGTCTGCCTGGTCATAGTACAGATCCAGCTCCAGGCCGCTGTGTGCCTGCGCCGCGACCTCCCATTTGTCTGTTCCGAGCGTTCCCATCTGCACATCCATCTTTCGCTCCCGGCTCTCTCCGGACCAGTAATGCTCTACCGGCTCCAGCACCGCCGTCGAACGGTATGCGCGGGTCTCTTCCTGCGTTTTTTCCTGCTTCTGTTCCTTCTTAAGCTTCTGCTCCTTCCGGCGCTTCTTCTTATCCGACGATCTCTTTTCGTCCGCAGAATCCGAAAGCTTCGATCCCTTTGCGGCGACCGCCGCAGCCTGCTTTTCCGTCAAAATATCCGGCTCTACGGCGACTGTCTTCTGCGCTGCGGAACGTTTCGATCCCGCTGTGGCCTTCGGCTCTGCCGAACGCTTCTGCTCCGCTACGGTCTTCGGCTCTGCCTTCTGCTCCGCTACGGTCTTCGGATCTGTCGGGCGTTTCGCTTCCCCGGCAGCTTTCTGCTCTGCCGGGCGCTTCTGCTCCGCTGTGGCCTTCGGCTCTGCCGGACGTCCTGACTCCTCTTTCTTTTCCGATACCGCCCTGCGCTCTGCCTGCGGCTTTGACTCCGCCGATTTCTCCGGCCTTACCGCGTTCTGCTCCGGAAGCACCCCGGACTCCGCCTGGACAGCGCCGGAACCGGCCTCTGCCTTCGTCTCCGGCGACGCGCCCCGTCTCCCGGTCCGTCTCTGCTGGTGTGTCTTTTTCTTCACATCAGACACCAGCCGCTCGATCTCGACGCCCCTCATACGGCTGACGCTGCTACCTCTCTGCTGCCAGTAGCGCACCGCCGCATCATACCCGGTGTCATTGGATACGATTACATATTCCCGCTCCGGATCCAGATAAATCTGGTGTCCCATCTCTGTCACGAGCTGGAAATCCAGCGCATTCTGCCCCTCGAAACACCGGATCCACTGCAGCGTTCCCTTTTCCTGCTGCATGATCCGAATGATCCGATCGTATCCCATATGGGCACTCTTGTCAGTGAAAAATACCAGGATTCCGTCGTCCTCCTCGAGACACTGCAGAAGCTCAACCCAGACGTCGTTGATATTCTCACTGTCAATCAAATAGGTTCTCTTCATAAGTCATCCTTTCCTTCATTCGTCGCACGGGCCATCCTGGAAATCCCGCGCGCCCTTTACATTATATCATGAACTTTCAAATCTACAAACTTAATCTTTGGAATTTGTCGAAAACTTGTTCCGGCCTCACATGGAAAACTGAATCGCACAAAAAGCGGCATAAATAACCAGAAGCAAAATTCCCTGCGCCCGACTGAGCTTCCCGCGCCAGAGCGCGGGCACGGTCAGCAGCAGCATAACCGCAAGCATGACGGGAATATCCAGCACCAGAGAGGCGTTTCTTTCAAACAGCACCGCATTTTGAGGAATACAAAAGGGCGAAAGGGTGACGGAAATGCCGCTGACAAGCACCAGATTAAAGAGGTTCGCGCCAATGACATTTCCAAGGGAAAGCGCTCCGTGTCCCTTTAACAGAGACGTGACCGCCGTGACAAGCTCCGGCAGAGACGTTCCGAGCGCCACAAAGGTCAGGGCGATTACCGACTCCGGCACACCGATCGCCTGAGCGATCTTCGTCCCATTGTCCACCAGCAGCTCGGCTCCCACCGCGATCAGGGCGGCTCCCGCTGCCAGACGGACGAGACAAACGGCAAACGTCTGCTCCGGCTCCTTCTCCTCCGGTTCGCTTTCCTCCGGCTGCTCCTGCGACCGCGCATTTTTCTTCATCTGCCGTACCGTGAGGAACATATACAGAACAAACAGCGCCAGCAGAACCACTCCGGCCGCGCGGCTAAAATAGCCGGTGAAATAAGCGACACCGGCATAGAATCCCGCCGCGACGAAGAAAAAGGCGACCGGCATCCGCAGGGACGCTCTTTCCACCGGCCCGGGCTTCGCCGCGATCGTGATGGCTGAAATCAGAGCCGTATTGCAGATGACCGAGCCGACCGCATTGCCATAGGCAATCTCGCCATGCCCCGTCAGCGCGGAGGCCGTAGAGACCATGACCTCAGGC
>JAJQCO010000094.1 GCA_021202655.1 Clostridiales bacterium
TTGTGTCATCTGTAAATTCTTCTGTATAGATACATTTTTCATATAAATCTTTATACATACTTTCTCCTCTCTTGGACTAACTGAGCTTAATCTTGGGGTTTATAAACGCGTATAAAATATCAATGATCAGATTGACAAACACGAATGCAACCGCCGTGACCAGAATCGTTGACTGCACTACCTGATAATCTCTTGACTTGATTGCCGTTACCAGATAATCTCCGATTCCAACCCATCCAAAGATTTTTTCGGTTACGACTGCTCCGCCAAGTAATGTTCCAAATTGAATGCCCATGATGGTGATAATAGAGTTCATCGCATTTTTCAATGCGCAGCCGAAAACCACCTTTATTTCTGAAAAGCCGTGTGCTTTGGCGTTTAAAATGTAATCCTGGCTTAATACTTCCAGCATACTGGAGCGGGTCATTCTGGCGATCACTGCCATACTTCTGGCTCCCACAGTGATAACTGGCAGAATCATGGCAATATACCATATATTCGACGAGATTGGAAGCCATCCCAGATTCACACAGAATATCAGCATTAGCATGAGCCCCAGATAAAATGGCGGGATGGATAATCCAATCAGCGCGGCAAACATAGCCAGATTGTCCCATATTGAATATCGAAGTTGTGCAGATATAAGGCCAAAAGCGACTCCTAGTACGGAGGCAAGCGCTGTGGCGGCTAATGCGAGCCGCAAGGTGTTCGGGAAGCGAACTGCCAGTTCTTCAGCAACTGGACGATGCGTCTTCGTGGAGGTTCCGAGATCTCCTTTCATAAGATTGCCCATATATTTGAAATACTGGACATATAATGGCTGGTCATATCCATATTTTTCCCGGATTCGTTCAATATCTTCTTCCGTCGCCATATCTCCCGCGAGAAGTTCCGCTGGGTCGCCGGGCATGACATGAACCATCATGAATACAAGAATGGAAACAGCGATCAAAACCGGGATTACGCTGATTACTCGTTTAAAAATATATTTGATCATATAATCGTCACTGCCCTCCTTTGTGTGATTTGCGTGTTATGTAATACCGGCTGCCAAAATTTTGACAGCCGATATCATTTTGTTTGCTATCTTGTCAGCCAGGCCAGATCTGCAGTTTCGTTACTGTAAATAACCAGTCCGCTGACATCCGCGCGGGTTGCGACGATCTGATTCTCATAATACAATGTTGCAAAATCATATTCGTCGTTTACAATCTTCTGCGCTTCGTACAGCATCTCGCCACGCTCTTCCTGTGTGGCAGCAGAGGAAAGATTATTTAAAATATCGTCTACTTCCGTATTGTTGATACAGTAGTAGTTCTGACCGCCTGTGCTGAGCACATGCATCAGAAAATCGAATTCTACATCTCCGGTGGAACTACCTTTTCCGAGCAGGAACAGTTGTGTTTCCTTCTTTTCGCTCATGACAGACTGATAAGTTCCCCATTCAAGCACTTCGATCTCCGCGTTGATTCCGATCTGCGCCAGCATATACTGTACTGCCTCTGCTGTCTGGCGATCCATGGCGTAACGTCCCTCCGGAGTATTCAGCTTGATATTGAATCCGTCCGGATATCCTGCTTCCGTCAAAAGTTCACGCGCTTTCTCCAGATCCTGCTCATATGGATCCAGATCCTTTGCAGAATTCGCCACCGCGCTGGATTCGTAGCCGCTTGGATAGGTCCCGCCTACGCCGCACAGGATATTGTTTACAATTTCCCCTTTGTTGATCGCATAGCAGATCGCTGCTCTAACTCTCGAATCGGCTAAAGGCCCATAGCTCTGATTCATGGCAATATAAATCGTGCGGTATCCGGTTGCCGTGTTCACGACCACGTTTTCGTCACCTTCCAGGCTGGAAACCAAAGCGGGAGAAATGCCCCATGAAATATCCGCATCGCCGGTTTTTGCCATCATGACACGGGAGGAATCCTCAGAAACAGCTTTTACAATCAGTTTCTCCGTTGTGGGTTCCTCTCCCCAGTAATCTTCATTTTTTACAAGAGTCATCTGGACGCCCGGTTCCCAGGATTCCATTTTCAGAGGTCCGGTTCCTGACGGATGGTTTGTATAACCGTCCAGCCCGTAGGTTTCGCACGCCGTCGGGCTCATAATTGCTGTGCTGTAGTTTGTTAGCGTCTGTTCAAAAATCAGATTCCTGCCGGAAAGATTAATCTTTACCGTGTATTCGTCCACAGCTTCTACTGATTCTACGCCGGAAAGAGCAGACGCCTTGGATGAGCCTGTCTCCGGAGCAACAAGACGGTCAAAATTGTATTTTACTGCTTCCGCGTTAAAGTTAGTGCCGTCGTGAAATTTGATTCCTTCTTTAAGCTTAAAGGTCCAGCTGAGGCCATCTTCCGCCTCCTCTGAGCTTTCCACCAGCCACGGAATGACGTTTTCGCTGGTTTCATCCCACTTATACAGAGTTTCATGTACCTGCAAAAGAATTCTGGAGGTCGCCGCGTCTGTACACATATGTACATCCATTGTCGTCGGCTCCGTACCCATAACAAAAGTAAATTCGGCCGAAGCGGACGACGTATCTGTTGCGGTAGTCTCGCCCGTATTACTGAAAGCCGTAGTTTCCGTGCTTCCTGATGATGAGCTGCCACCGCCGCATCCTGACAGCGCAGTGACCGACATCAGACAGGCCAACGTCAGTGCAATCCATTTCTTTTTCATCATATTGTTCCTCCTTTTTTGCCGTATATGCCTATGACAGACATATGCCGTCTGGTTACTGATGCACGTAAATGCATGAT
>JAJQCO010000163.1 GCA_021202655.1 Clostridiales bacterium
GAAAGGCGGCGACCGGGTGATTGAGCCCCAGCTGATCGAGGCCCTCGGCATCGGACGCACCCCCGTCCGCCAGGCAATCCAGCGGCTGGCCAGCGACGGTCTGCTGGACGCAAACCCAGGCACCTTTGCGATCGTCCACTCCTTTACGGAAAAGGAACGCCAGGACTACGGTATGGTACGGCTGGCCATTGATACGGTGGCCGCGCCGCTTGTCATCTTAAACGGCAGCAACCGGGATTTTCAGAATCTGCTTGACACGACGATCGCGTGTCAGAAGGCGTCTGAGCAAAACGATATTCCGGAACGCATCCGGCTGGATTTTGCATTTCACAATCTTTTTGTCGCGCTGTCCGGCAATCACGAGCTGACAAAGATACAGGAACAGATCACGCGCAGAGGGCGGCTGATGCAGCTGCAGATCTACCGTCGGCAGGGCGCGTCCTTCTGCGACCTGTCCGGCCACCTGGATATCATCCGCGCCCTGCATGACCGCGATACCAGTTCCTGTATCCTTGCGGTAAAAGCTCATCTGGGACATTCCTACGCCTCCGACTCCGACGTCACGCCTGAGTGGAAAGCGGTGGAATCCGCATTAAATCTCACTGTTTCTTAAGAATCGTACCGATCACTGCTCCGTGCTGCCTTCCCAGGTGCGTACCACTCTGGCAGCCGCCTCTTCGTCAAACCAGTGCGTCGTGACCGTCTTGGCTCTGGTGAAGAAGCGCACGCCGTCCTTTCCAAGGACATGGAGATCGCCAAAGAAGGAATCCTTGTTGCCGGAGAACGGGAAGTACGCGGTCGGAACCGGGATGCCTACGTTGACGCCAACCATGCCGCCGTCGGTATCCATCACAAATCTGCGCCCATAATATCCGCTGTTCGTGAAGATGCAGGAGCCGTTCGCAAAACGGTTCGCGTTCATGACCTGGATGCCCTCCTCATAATCCTTCACACGCTTGATGCTGGTGACCGGTCCGAAGATCTCGCAGTCGCCCACGCTCATGCCCGGCTTCACATGATCCAGGATGGTCGGGCCGACAAAGAAGCCGTTCTCAAATCCGGGAACCACGATGTCCCTGCCGTCAAGCACCAGTTCGGCGCCCTCGTCAATACCCTTCTGAATCCAGTTGCAGACATTTCTCTTATGCTTCGCGCTCACCACCGGGCCGAGCTGCGTCTTTTCATCATACGCACAGCCAACGACCATCGCCTGTGCCTTCTTCTTTAACAGAGCTACGAACTTATCCGCAATGCTCTCCTGCACGCATACCACCGGCAGCGCCATGCAGCGCATGCCCGCGCAGCCATAGGTAGAGTTGATAATCGCGTTGGTCGCCGCCTCCAGATCGGCATCCTCCAGCAGAAGGGCATGGTTCTTCGCCTCACACTGCGCCTGGACGCGCTTGCCATGAGCCGCCGCGACTGAATAGATGTGCTTGCCGACGTCTGTCGTGCCGACGAAGGTCACTGCCTTTACCCGCGGATCGGTCAGGAAGATCTCAGCCTCGGCGCGGCTGGCGGTCACCAGATTGACTACGCCCTTCGGGAATCCCGCCTCCTCATAAAAGAGCTCCAGCATCCGCATGGAGGTAAGCGGCGTATTGCTGTTCGCCTTCAGAACGATGGTATTGCCGCAGGCGATCGCCAGCGGAACCATCCAGCCCCACGGAATCATGGCCGGGAAGTTCATCGGAACGATGCCGGCGACCACGCCCAGCGGGAAACGATAGGAAGTGGTGTCATAATTTGTCGTCACCTGCATCGCGCCGTCACCCTGCAGCAGCGCCGGAATCGCGCATGCCTCCTCGGTCGGCTCGATCGCCTTCTGAACGTCGCCGCGCGCCTCGTTCAGATTCTTGCCCAGCTCCTTCGCGCACAGAACGGCAAGCTCCTCCTTGTGCGCATAAAGCACCTCTCTCCACCGGAACATATACTGCACTCTCTTGGAGATCGACATCGCGGACCATGCCGGAAATGCCTCCTGTGCGGACGCGATTGCGGCCTCGCACTCTGCCGGCGTACACTGCGGAACCTCCGCAATCACCTCGCCGGTGCTGGAATCCGTGATCGGCATATATTTGTCTGTCGTCGACTCCAGCCACTCCCCATTAATGCAGTATTTCATACGTCTGATTTCGCCCATGATAAGCTCCTTTCCATGTAATGACGCCTTTCCGCGCCGTTTTTTTATTTTTTGTAAACAACTATGCTAAGCTCAAGCATCGCTTTACGACTCGTTCTCGCTAAGCGCCGCCGCATAATACAGAACTCGCTGTCTTTCCTGTTCTCAGGCCTTCGCGACCATCTCTCCGTATTCCGCCTTCGTCTGCCGGATAAACTCCCTCACCTCGTCCGGGCCGGGAAGATCGACCGAACAGTTATTGCTGCGCACCAGCATGGAAGCCTCCGCCGAGCCAAACTCCAGGCAGTCACTGATCTCCCAGCCGCTAAACAAGCCATAGAGGAACGCGGAACCATAGCCGTCTCCGCCGCCAAAGCCCTTCCTTGCCTTCACCGGGAACGGCTTGATTGAGAAATTCTGTCCGTCAATCGTATAGGCGGTGGAACCCTGCATCCCGTGCTTGATGACCACAATCTTCGCGTTTCTGCTCATCCAGTAGGCCGCGCTCTCTTCGTCGGTCATACCGGGCTGGATCAGGCGCTCCACAAGATCAAACTCTTCTCTGGAGCCCATGATGATGTCCGCTTCCTTTGCGACAATCGAATAATAAATCGAAATCTCATCCGGATTTTTCCAGTTGTACGCGCGGTAATCCACATCAAAGAGGACTTTCGTATCATTCTTCTTGGCCAGCATCAGCGCCTTGATCGCGGCTTCGCGGGAGGGGCTTTCCGAAAGCGAGGTGCCGGAAATCAGAAGCATCTTTGCTTTCTTTATGTATTCCTCATCAATATCATCGACGCTAAGCTGCAGATCCGCCGCCATATTGCGATACATCAGGATGGAGCTTTCGCTGGGCGAGAGCATCTCCGTGAAGGTCAGCCCGATCTTCTCCCCATGCTTAGCCCGCGTGATGTGGGAGGTGTCAATTCCCTTCTCATTGAAATAGTCAACCACAAAATCACCAAACTGATCGTCGGACACCGTTCCCAGGAACCCCGCCTTCAGCCCGTGCCTGGTCACGCCGCATGCGATATTCGCCGGCGAGCCGCCCACGTATTTTTCAAAGTAGTGAACCTCTTTTAACGGCTTGAATTCTTCCTTTACCAAGTCGCTGTACGCCGGGTTAAAATCAATCGTCACCCGCCCCAGAAGAATCAGGTCGAACTCCCTGTTCTCATCAACCTCAAGATACTTCATGCCTTTTAAACCGCCTCCTGTCGTTTTGTCGCCTTATCCGTTTTCCACAGCCACAGGCTCTTTGGCGCAGACTTTGCACCGTTTCTGTAGCCGTTGGTCTTGCATGTACTTAAAGTATCATGTTTCGAAGGATTTGTCAATATCTTTTGGTGTTATTTTGGTTATATTTTGGAGAGATTTCAAAAGTTTTTGGGGCTGTTATTGAGCTATTCCTGTTTTATTGGTGCTTTTATTGTGTTATTTTTGTTATTTTCACTTGATTTTTGTTCCACAATCGGTTAAAATACTACTATCATCATGCCGACCGCGAAACGGTGTGCGGCACAGAATGATGGCAGAACACATCTATACGATACCAGTCGTCGCATGGATACATGAAAGTAACCTGGCAGGGGGAACCGCAAGTGAGAGAACAGCGTCTGGATTTACTGGAACAATTTATTCTAAGGAATCGATCCGTCACGATTGATGATATTTCCGAGCATTTTCATACCTCGAAGAATACCATTCACCGGGATCTGAACGAGCTGACAAAGCGCGGAACGATCGTAAAGGTCTACGGCGGCGCCAAGGCCTCCGAGGCCGACAAGACTTCCGCTGCCAAGACCCCTCTCTCCAGATACGAGGAGCGCAACAGCGTCCATATGGAAGAAAAGGATCATATCTGCAGGCTGGCAGGAGAGCTGGTATCCGACGGCGATGTGATCTATATTGATACCGGCACGACCGCGTCGAACCTGATCCGCTACATCCACGGCGTCCACTGCACGGTCATCACCAACAGCTTAAAGACCGCGCTTGACGCCGTGCCATACGAGAATCTGGACATTGTCATCCTTCCCGGCACGCTGAACCGCATGACCCTGTCCTTTACGGGGATGGAGGTGATCGAGAAGCTGAAGGTCTACAACATCAACAAGGCTTTCATGGCCGCCACAGGAGTGACGATCGAGAACGGACTGACCAACGCCTCCTTCGATGAATACAGCATCAAGAAGACCGTCGTGCAGATCAGCGACCTCTGTTACCTCCTGGCGGATTACACGAAATTCGGAAAGGTGGCGCTGCACACATACTGTGCGCTCTCCGATATCAGCGCGCTCATCACCGACCGGAAGCCGTCGGAAAAAATCGTCACCTTCTGCCAGAAATACAACATCAACATTCTCTGCTAAGGCGGATGCGCGGCAACAACAAAAGGGAAGCATATGTCGATTCCCCGGCATATGCTTCCCTTTTTATATCTCGTTTTGTCGTCTTATATTTAATGAATCAGACCCGGATTCGGCCAGTAGCGGAGCAGAACTTTGGCGATGATCTTCTCCTTCTTCACATAGGTATTCTTCCATACTCTGGCGTCCGCAGAATAATTGCGGTTATCGCCCAGCATGAAATAACAGCCGTCCGGCACCTCAAAATGCATCGGCACGTCGGGAATCATCGGCTCGCGGATGTAATCCTCCTCCAGCTCGTCCCCGTCCACAAACACCTTTCCGTTTACGATGTCTACGGTTTCTCCCGGAAGTCCGATCACACGCTTGACATAATAAATCGATTCATTGTCCGGGAAGTGGAAAATCACAATATCCCCCCGCTCCGGATCCGAGAAAAGATAGCTCAGACGAGAGCCGATCACCCGATCACCGGTCATGATCGTATTCTCCATGGAGCCGCTGGGAACCTCACTGTTGGCAATGATACAGCTGTTGAGGAAAAACGCAATCAGCGCGGCCGTCACGATAATCTTGATCCACTCCAGGATCTCTCCCTTGAAACCGGTCGGCTGCTTCTCTTTCCGGCTGCGCCCTCTGTCTCCCTTCGGCTCTCCGGCTGTCTGGCTCTCTGACGAAGGCTGCGAACCGTCTGACGGCGCTTCTTCGCCGTCGGAATCCTCATTCTTCCCGCTGTTTTCTTTTTCCTTATATAAGAAAGCGGTCTCCTCGAAAAGCTCCGCGCCTTCTGCCGACTCATCCTCATCAAGGATAAGAACCGGCTCCTCGTCGCTCATCTCAAGGGAGCTTCCCTTCCAACCTTTCTCCTCACTCATCCGCAAATTACCCCAATCTTTATTGCTGTCCGCCGCGATACCGGGCGAGCAGTTTGTTGATGCGCTTCGTCGGATTCAAAAGCTCGCTCAGAGAATCGTCATGATTCAGATTGTCAATAATCAGAGCAATATACTTGCTCATGTCTACATTGATATAGTATGGACGCGACAAAAGCTCCGGCGTCTGATACACCAGATTCGTCGTCAGAATCCGGTCAATATATCCGTTCTCATAATACTCGTCAAACCGGCTCAGGCCGTTGGTGAACAGCCCGAACGTCGCGCAGACAAAAACCTTCCTCGCCTTCCTGCGCTTCAGCTCCTTCGCCACATCCTGCATGCTCTCACCGGAAGAAATCATATCATCAATGATCAGCACATCCTTGCCCTCGACCGAGCTTCCGAGAAATTCATGCGCCACGATCGGATTGCGCCCGTTCACGATGCGGGTATAATCCCGGCGTTTGTAGAACATGCCCATGTCAAGTCCCAGCACATTGGCAAAATAGACGGCGCGGCTCATGCCGCCCTCGGCCGGGCTGATAACCCTCATATGGTCACTGTCAATCTGAAGCTCCGTCTCTTCCTTCAGAAGATACTTGACAAACTGGTAGATGGGCTGCACGGTCTCAAAGCCTTGCAGAGGGATCGCATTCTGAACGCGCGGGTCATGCGCGTCGAAGGTGATGATATTCTCCACACCCATCCGCGTCAGCTCCTGCAAAGCCAGGGCACAGTCAAGAGACTCCCTGGACGTGCGCCTGTGCTGGCGGCTCTCATAGAGGAACGGCATGATCACGTTGATCCGGCGGGCCTTGCCTGCCGCCGCCGCGATGATGCGCTTGAGATCCTGAAAATGATCGTCCGGCGACATGTGATTCGTCATGCCGCACAGAGAATAGGTCAGGCTGTAATTGCACACGTCCACCATCAGATAGAGATCATCCCCGCGGACGGAGGTTCCCAGGCACCCCTTCGCTTCCCCGGACCCAAAACGCGGGGTATTGGCCTCAATCACATAGGAATCCTTCTGATAACCGGCAAACGCGATCGTGGATTTATGGTCGCTCTCACGTTCCCGTCTCCACTCAACCAGCCACCGGTCGACCTTCGCGCCGAGATCGGCGCAGCTCTTAAGCGGGATCAGCCCCAGCGGCCCTACCGGAATGCTCTCGATGGTTTTCTCTTCGTAAATCATGTCATCCTCCACGCATATCGGAAATTCGTGCAACCGTCTTCTGTTCGTGTTCTTTTTTCGCTCAAATCATATCATCAGAAGCAGGTTAAGTCAAGCTAATCGCAGAAACTTTTCATCTCGGGACCGCGGTCCACAGAAGATTTCCTGTCAACCGGCCGACGCATGAGCCGCAGATCTTTTCTTCATACGGATATCCGCGCCGTAAAGCGGAATCGTCATATAACAGCTCATAAGCCGCGAGGTCACCCGGTCTGAGTAGGCGTCCCGCAGCAGATCCATGGACAGATTTGTGGAAATGATCGTCCCCCGCCTGCGGCCAATCCGCTCATTGATGACATGAAACAGCTGAGAAGAGACAAAAGTATTGTTTAACTCCGTCCCCAGATCATCGAGGATCAGCATGTCACAGTCGAGGATATATTCCCCTGCTTCCTCCGCCTCCTCCTGTCCCTCCCGGCCAAACCTGCTGCGCGAGAGAAGCTCAAACAGCCCGTCCGAGGAAAGACAGATCACGGAAATCCCGCGATCCATCAGCGCCCTGGCCACACAGTTACTTAAAAAGGTCTTGCCCACACCCGTGCTGCCCGTAAACAGGATATTCTGCCCGCCGTCCGGAAAATCCCGCACAAACTCCCGCAGGCGTCTTTCCACCCGCCTCATATAGGCAAGCTCCGTGACTCCCAGACCGGGGATCCGTTCGCGGTCATCATACCAGGAAAAGGAAAACGTATCAAAATTCTCACGCTCCAGAATCTCCTGGATATTGGACTGCGCGTACAGAATGCGGATTCGCTCACGCTCGAAGCACCGGCACCGCTTTCCTTCCACATAACCGGTATCCTTACAGTCCGGGCAGCTGTAATGCACCTTCAGATAATCCTCGGGGAATCCGGCCTGTCTCATCAGATCTGCCTTCTGACGCCGGATCTGCGCCATATCCTCCCGCAGCTGATCCCTGGCGGCGGTATCTCCGTCCAGCACGCGCCGGGCACAGGCCGCGGAACGGATCCCGATCTCACGGTCGAGCGCTTCCATCTGAGGAATGCGGGCATATACCTCCCGCTGCCGTTCCTCCTGCTCATGCCGTCCCTTTAACTGTCGCTCTTCATATCCCCGCATCACTGCCTGAAACTGGGAATTCGTCAATGCCATCTGTCTCCTCCCTGTCGGCGCCCATATGCCCTGTCCGTCAACGGCTGATCCAGTCCCTGACCTGATCCAGGACGAGCGAATCATAATCCGTATTCCTCTGGTCAAAATTGTGGAACTGATTCTGCTTCGGCTTCACCGCCTTCGTCCCCTTCCGCTCCCGGCTCCGGCGCTTCTCATCCATGGCCGAGACATCGCGCAGGTTCCTCACCCCCGCCTTCTTCCAGCCCTCCAGAATCTTGTCCGCGTAGGAAAAGCTCGGCGTATGGATCGCTTCCATCGTGCGGTTACAGGCCTCCACGACCAGCTCGCGGGTAAATCCCCACTCGTCAAACCATTTTCGGATCATCCCGATCTCCACCTCGCCGGGCTTGCGATCCGTCAGGCCGAACGCCCGCATCACCGCAAAGGAATGCTTCGTAAAGCCCTCCGCTCCCGCCTTCGCCTCCTCCACGGTCCGCAGCCCTCTCTCGTGCCAGCTCAGGCCGACCGTCTCTATGTAGCGAATGCTGGTATGTCCGTTCTGCACACAGTATTCTACCAGATACTCCAAAAGCTCCGCGGACATCCCCAGATCATCATAGAGGTGGGCAAACACCTCCATATCCCTCTGAGTGAAAATTTTGTTCAGATAGCGCTGGGCAATGTACAGAAGCTGAGAAAAGTCATCGTCCCCCTGCAGCTTTTCCCGGTTCGGCCGTCTCTCCGTCTGCTCTGCCCGGCTGGCGTGACCGGAGGCAGCCGCATCCGTCGTCCCGGTCTGTCTGTTCTGCCCGGAAGCCGTCTCATCCGTCTCTCCGGCTGCGCTCCTTTTCAGGGCGCCCAGCTTTTCCCAGTAAAGCACTGCCCGTCTCACATCAATCTCTGTGTTATTCAGCGCGTCCGCGATCCGACGGGTCGTCAGATTTTCGGACTGATGGCGCAGAATATAGAGGTAAATCTTCACGTACTCCCCGTTCGCCTCGACCATATAGCGGTCGATAAAATCGTTCGCAACCAGAGTTGCGTTAAGCTCAAAACTGCTTGTCACATCCATGTGGCTGCCTGCCTTCCTTCTCTCTTGTCCCTTTATCCCATAGCTTACCACATCTTTTCAAAAAAAGAAATAGCCGGTCTCCCTCTGTCAATCCGTTTGTGGACGATGTGGATAACGTGGATAATTCTATCATCCGGCACGGCTTGGGGAGAATAAATTTCTCTCGGAGGGCAGGTTTTTACAGGGTTTGTCGGATTTTGCAGTTTTTTCTTCCGTCAACGAAAAAATCCACATAGCTTTCTTTACATAAAAAGTGGAAAACTATGTGGATTATGTGGATAACTAGCAGCCGAGCAGCCTTTCTCCAACTTTTACAATGTCTCCGGCTCCCATAGTTATCAACAAATCGCCGGTGGAACATTTTTCTAAAATAAATGTTTCAATCTCATCAAAGGTCTCAAAATAGTGAACCGGAGTTCCCAGCTTTTCGATCCGCTCCGCGATATCGCCGGAGCTGACGCCAAGGCTGTCCGTCTCCCTGGCCGGATAAATCCTGGCCAGAATCACCTCGTCCGCCTCAGAAAGCGCCGCGGCGAATTCATCCAGAAACGCCTTCGTCCGGGTATAGGTATGGGGCTGGAACACACACCAGAGCTTCTTATGCGGATAATTCTTCGCCGCCGCCAGGGTCGCCCGGATCTCCTGCGGATGATGCGCATAATCATCAATGATCGTCACGCCGCCGATCTCTCCCTTTTTCTCAAAACGCCGGTCTGTCCCGCAAAAGGACGCCAGGCCGTCGGCGATCGCCTTTTCGGAAATCCCCAGCGTCCTTGCCGCTGCAATCGCCGCGAGCGCATTGTATACATTATGTTCTCCGGGAACACTTAAGGAAATCCGCCCGCCTGCCTTTCCCTTCTCCATCACCGTAAAGGACGGCCTCGCATACGCATCGTAGGTAATCTCAGCCGCGCTGTAATCACTCGCCGGATCCCTTCCCACGGTGATCACCCGGCAGGGCAGCCCTCCGCTGATCTCCTCATAATCGCGGATATCACTGCTTATGATCAGGACGCCGTCTGCCTCAAGCTTCCCGGCAAAAAGACGGAAGGAATGACGGATTTCCTCAATGTCATGGAAGAAGTCCAGATGATCCGCTTCCACATTCAAAATCACCTCGATGGTCGGACAAAACGAAAGGAAGCTGTTCGTATATTCACAGGCCTCTGCGACGAAAAGCTCCGACCCGCCGACCCGGATGTTTCCGCCGATCGAGCGCAGCATGCCTCCCACCGTGATGGTCGGATCTGCGTCCGCAGCCAGGAGAATCTCCGAAATCATGGAGGTCGTCGTCGTCTTTCCGTGCGTGCCGGCGACCGCCACCGACTGACGGTAATTGCGCATCAGCTGACCTAAAAGCTCCGCCCGGCTCAACATCGGGATTCCTCTCCGCACGCATTCCGCATACTCCGGATTATCCGGATGAACCGCCGCCGTATAGACGACCACATCCACATCATCTGTCACATTCTCCGCCCTCTGGCCATAAGCGATCGTCGCTCCCTGGTCTGCAAGGCGGCGCGTCAGCTCCGACCTCTGCGAATCCGAACCGCTGACCGAAAAGCCTTCCTTTAACAGAATCTCTGCCAGCCCGCTCATGCTGATGCCGCCAATGCCGATAAAATGAACGGAAACCGGCTTCCCGAAATCAATCTGATACATACCCTGCCCTTTCCTTCCTGTATGAGATTCTCTCATTTTCTCTCTATGTTTTTACTTCTTTTTCGGGGGAAAGTCAATCCCTCACTTGCCGCTTTTCTTTTTCCGCGGGGATATTTTACAGTTGCAGCTGTAAAAACTGCCACGGACACTCTTTCCGCATGTTATGGCAATCAAAACGGATTTATGCTATAATGCCCCATGGAGGACATCAACTATGAAAAAACACAGCATTGCTTCCAGAATTCTTAAAGGACTTGCCGGATTTTTTGTCAGCATCTTCGGCGTCCTTGGCTGGCTTTTTTCCGGGATCATGCAGCTTCTGGCCGGTATCCTGGTAATCGGCGCATTGTCGGCTCTTCTGGTATACGCAAAGGTAAAACCGGATCTGGACTATTGTCGTTCCGTCGCCTATGACAAACTGGCTCAAATGCAGCGCTCGGATTTCAGCATGCTCTCTGACACGGAAATATACGACGACCACGATGAGCTGATCGGCCTTGTCAACGCCGGCCATTACGAATACGTTCCGATTCATCGCATCAGCCTGAACATTCAGAACGCATATATCGCCCAGGAGGATCGCCGTTTCAAGAGCCATACTGGTGTCGACTGGATCGCCACGCTGCGGGCCGGGCTGGCTCTCATCAAGAACCGGGGCGAGATCACGCAGGGCGGCAGCACCATCACACAACAGGTCATCAAAAATACCTATCTGACCCAGGAGCAGAGCTTCACCCGGAAGATCGTGGAGATCCTCCTGGCTCCGGAGGTGGAAAAGAGCTATTCCAAGGCCGATATCATGGAATTCTACTGCAACACGAATTTCTACGGCAACCACTGCTATGGCGTCCAGGCCGCCAGCCGCTACTATTTCGGCAAGGACGCCGACGAGCTGCTTCCTTATGAAGCCGCGGTCCTTGTCGGCTTAAGCAACAGTCCTTCCGCCTATGATCCGATCAAGCACCCGGATGCTTCCCTGAAAAAGCGCAATGAGGTTCTTAATAGCATGCTGGAGGTCGGATATCTGACACAGGAGGAATATGACTCCGCCGCTGCCCAGCCCTTAAGCATCGTCCAGGAAGAAGGCGAGGGCACCGACGAAACCTATCAGGTCAGCTACGCCATCCACTGCGCCGCCCTGACTCTGATGGAACTGGACGGCTTTTCATTCCAATATACGTTTGAAGACAAAGAGGACTATGACACCTATACGGAAAACTATCAGCTACTCTACAATGAAAAAAATGACAGCATCCGGGCAGGCGGCTACCAGATCCACACCTCCCTGAACAACGAGATCCAGCAGCTGCTTCAGGAGCAGCTGGATCAGACCCTTTCCTCCTACACAGAGCTGCAGGAAAACGGGAAATATGCTCTGCAGGGCGCGGCCGTCATCGTAGACAACCAGACGAATTATGTCGTGGCGATCGTCGGCGGACGCGGGGCAGACGATGTATACAACCGGGCCTACTTAAGCGCCCGTCAGCCGGGAAGCACCATCAAGCCGCTTCTCGATTACGGTCCTGCCTTTGACACCGGCGAATATTATCCGGCCCGGATCGTCGACGACCACAAATGGGAGGACGGCCCGTCTAACAGCGGCGGGAGCTACTACGGCAATATCACCGTGCGGGAGGCATTGAACCGAAGCCTGAACACGGTTGCCTGGCAGATTCTCTCCGACATCGGCGTAAACTTCGGTCTCAACTATCTTGACCAGATGCAGTTCCAGAAGCTGACCTGGATTGACAACGACGTCCCCTCCCTAAGCATCGGTGGCTTTACGAACGGCGTCCGTGTGGTAGATATGGCAAAGGGATACAGCGCCCTTGCCAACAACGGCGTGTACAACAGCCGGACCTGCATCCGCCAGATCGTGCATGAACAGGACGGCGATCTGACCAAAAACCGGACAGACTATGCCAGACAGGTCTATCAGGAGGACTCCGTCTATATGCTGACGGACATTCTGAAGGGGACTCTGAATGAGCCCTTCGGCACCGGATACGGCCTGGGACTGCAAACGGTATGCCGGCGGCCGGCAAGACCGGTACCACGAACAGCAGCAAGGATACCTGGTTTTGCGGCTATACCCGCTATTACACCACCGCCGTATGGGTTGGTTACGATACGCCCAGAGCCATGCCCGGCATATACGGAAGCACATACGCCGGAAAAATCTGGAAGAACGTCATGGATCAGCTCCACACGGAGCTGGAGCCCTGGGACTGGGAGCAGCCCGAGACCGTAGTGGAGAAAACAGAGGAAGAAACCGGAATCACCGATCTGGTCAGCATCACCGCCGAGCTTCGCGCCGAACAGAGTCTCCACGACAAGGAACAGCAGCGTCTGGAAACCAGCCTGACCGATTCGGTCGAGGCATTCGAAACCAAGATCATCGAGACCGTTGAGGACACCTACTGGGTACAGAATCAGTACAGAGACATCCTGTCCGGACTGAATCAGATGGATGAAGGTACGCTCCGCGCGGATCTTCTGGAACGCACCGTCACAAAATACGAGACATTCAGCCGCATCATCACTGAGATGCATGATACCATCGTGCTCTACGAAGCGCAGAAAGCCAAGGAACAGGCTGCCGCACAGAAAAAAGCCGAGGAGGACGCGGTCAGCCAGCGGGAGAATCTTGAAATCCAGACCCGGAAGAATACCTTTCTCTCCGCCCTTCAGGACGTGGAAGCTCTGGAATACCAGTCTCCTGACGCCGACGCCCTGGTGGATGACGCCATTGACAAGCTGTCTCTGGTCGAAGAATACGAAGAAGCCCAGTCCTACATCACCAGACTGAACGAGGCCATCGAGCGGATCTCGACGCTGCCGACCACTCCTTACTTGTAGATCAAGGAAGAACAAAAATCATAAAAAAAAAAAACGCAAAAGGAATCGGAAGCCTTACAGAACG
>JAJQCO010000055.1:0-670 GCA_021202655.1 Clostridiales bacterium
TTAAATCGCTTGAAGATCTGATATACCTGTGCTATCATATAAACAGTTTCAGAAGGGAAGCTGATTAATATGATTAAACGAGAAACTTATATGAGCCGTATCCGTCCTTTCATTGGAAACGAACTGATTAAGGTCTTGACTGGTATCCGACGCAGCGGCAAGTCTGTCATGCTGGATTTGATTCAGGATGAACTTGCCGAGAGCGGTGTGGATCGCGGGCAATTCATTTCTCTGAACTTTGAAAATATGAGCAACGCACATCTTTGCACTGTCACGGCTCTGCATGATGAGATCATTCGCAGGGCAAAGGAAATCGGCGGGAAGGTGTATCTGTTCTTCGACGAGATACAGGAAGTCGCCTCATGGGAAAAATGTATCAATTCCTTCCGGGTAGAACTGGACTGCGATATCTACATCACCGGTTCCAACGCCAGGCTGCTTTCCGGGGAGCTTGTCACCTATCTGGCCGGTCGATATGTGGAATTTGTGATCTATCCCTTTTCCTTCGGGGAATTTATTGATCTGTACCGTACCGTTTACCCGGACACGGACACCCGGCAGTGCTTTACCAAATATCTGACTTTGGGCGGTATGCCGTACCTGAGCAATCTCCGTTACGATGAAGCTGCAAGTCGTCAATATTTGAAAGATCTGTTCAACTCCGTAGAAT
>JAJQCO010000055.1:680-13336 GCA_021202655.1 Clostridiales bacterium
GAATTGAAAGATATCGTCAAACGAAACAACATCCGGGATGTGGATATGTTGGAACGGATCATTTCCTATGTCACCGCCAACATTGGCTCCACCTTTTCCTCTACGGCAATCTCCAGGTATCTGAAAAGTGAAGGCCGCTCGGTGTCGGCAGAAACAGTACTCAACTATATCAAGGCCTGCACGGATGCGTTCCTGTTCTACCAGGTAAAGCGCCAGGATCTTCAGGGAAAGAAGATTCTGACTGTCAACGAAAAATACTATGTGGCAGATCATGGCGTCCGGGAGGCAGTATTCGGCGGGAATATGAAGGATATCAATCTTGTCCTGGAAAACATCGTTTACATGGAACTGCTGCGCCGAGGATATACAGTCACGGTCGGAAAGGTTTCTGGCAAGGAGATCGACTTCGTGTGTGAGGACCAGGGAAACAAGCTGTATGTCCAGGTTTCCTACCTGCTGGCTTCAAAGGATACCATTCAGCGGGAGTTCGGCGTCTTTTCCGGCGTCCGTGATAACTTCCCCAAGTATGTTGTTACCCTGGATGAATTTGATATGAGCCGTGACGGAATCAAACACCGCAACATTCGCGACTTCCTGCTGGCCGAAGAATGGACCTGATTGTTAGATATCGTAGAAAGGCAAAAGCTATGCAATCGAATTTTGAATTTCTTAATGAGCGTTTCCCTGTGCTGGGAAATTTCGGAGAGCTTGCAGAGAAATACTGCTACAGCGACTCCAATTCGTGCCTGATGAAGCTTGGGATGATTGGAGAAACGATTGTAAATCTGATGTTCACCTATGACAGGATACCCCTGCCCCGTGATAATACCGCCGTATCAAGGATTGATACTCTTCTACGGGACGGATTGCTCACCAGCGATCTGGCGACGATTCTGCACGGCCTGCGAAAAATCCGCAACAAAGCCGTGCATGAAAATTATTCTTCTGTGGCAGAGAGTAAGTCTTTTCTTCCGATGGCTCACAGCTTATGCGAATGGTTCATGCAAACCTATGGCGACTGGGATTACCAGCATCATGAATTTGTCATGCCGGAAGAAGCGCCGCAAGCGCAGCCGTCGGATAAAGAACAGGAGAAGGCAAAGGAAGAAAAGCTCGCCAAAGAAGCGCAGACAACCGCTGCGGCGGCTCCCACGGTTTCGTATTCAGAGCGCAAAAAACAGGCTGGAAAGGCTGCCACGCAAAGGCCCAAAACAGAAGCCGAGACACGCTTTCTTATTGACGAACAGCTCCGTATGGTCGGTTGGGAAGCAGATACGGAACATATACGCTATTCAAAGGGAACGCGCCCCACAAAAGGGCGCAATCTGGCGATCGCCGAATATCCGACCGATTCGACCGTCGCGACAAAAGGATACGTTGACTATGCGCTTTTTATTGGTCTCCGGCTTGTGGCTACGGTCGAAGCAAAGAAATACGATACAGATGTTTCTTCTGTTATTGATTATCAGTGCAAGGATTACTCCAGATATATTCGAGATGAGGACTCTCAATATCTCGTCGGCACATGGGGCGAGTTTAAGGTTCCGTTTACGTTTGCGACAAACGGCAGGCCGTATCTGGAGCAATACCATCAGAAATCAGGAATATGGTTCCATGATTGGAGAAAGCCTGACAATACATCCCGTGCGCTGCGCGGATGGATGAGCCCGGACGGCATCGAAGAATTGCTGGCTGCCGATATCGAAAGCAGGAACAAGGACCTCTCCGCCATGCCGTATGACATGTTAACAGATAAGGACGGATTAAATCTGCGCCCTTACCAGCTGAATGCCATAAAAGCCGCTGAAACAGCCATTGTAGACGGCCAGAAGACCGTCCTTCTGGCAATGGCTACCGGTACGGGCAAGACCAGAACCATCCTCGGCATGATTTATCGCTTCTTAAAAACCGGTCGTTTTCGCAGAGTTCTTTTCCTTGTAGACCGGAATGCCCTCGGCGATCAGGCGCTGGACGTGTTTAAAGAAGTGAAGCTGGAAGACCTTCTGACGCTGGATGACATCTATACCATCAAGGGTCTGGAGGATAAATCCATTGATAAGGAAACGCGAATTCATGTGTCAACCGTTCAGGGCATGATCAAGCGCATCCTCTACAATGATGGCGAAACCATGCCTGCGATATCAGACTATGATCTGGTTATCGTTGACGAGGCGCATAGAGGATACATTCTCGACAGGGAAATGAGCGATGAGGAAATCCTCTACCGGGATCAGCGCGATTACCAGAGTAAATATCGCAGCGTGATCGAATATTTCAACGCAGTAAAGGTCGCTCTTACTGCAACTCCGGCACTCCAGACTACGAAAATATTCGGCCAGCCGGTGTTTCAGTATACCTACCGTGAAGCCGTCATCGAAGGCTATCTGGTCGATCACGATGCCCCACACTCACTGAAAACCAGGCTCAGCACGGAAGGCATTCATTATCACTCCGGGGACACGGTTACCATTTATGACCCGGTTACGGGAGAAATCACAAACAGTGAGCTTCTGGACGATGAGCTTGATTTTGATGTGGAGAATTTCAATCGACAGGTGATCACAGAGCCATTCAACCGGGCCGTCCTCGAAGAGATCGCCCGCAACATAGACCCCGAAAGTCCAAGAGAAACCGGCAAAACTCTTATCTATGCGGTCAACGACGATCACGCTGATCTGATTGTTTCGATACTGAAAGATATTTACTCTGAGTATAGTGTCGATACCAGCGCTATTATGAAAATAACCGGCAGCGTTGCCGGCGGCAATAAAAAAAAGATCCGGGAAGCGATCAAGCGTTTTAAAAACGAGGACTACCCTTCTGTCGTGGTCACGGTCGATTTACTGACCACAGGCATTGACGTGCCTTCGATTACGACGCTGGTCTTTATGCGCCGCGTGAAATCCCGTATCCTGTTTGAGCAAATGATGGGGCGCGCCACGAGACTTTGCCCGGAAATCCATAAGACGCATTTTGAGATTTACGATCCGGTAGGCGTTTATGATTCCCTGGAAGCGGTCAATACGATGAAGCCTGTCGTCACAAGCCCTGCCACTACTTTCACACAGCTGCTTGACGGGCTTGGCGAGATGGAAAACGACGAGCAGGTGAAAAATCAGATCAATCAGATTATTGCCAGACTGCAACGCAGGAAACGGCGCATGGACAAAAAGACAACCGATCATTTTGTTGACATGACCGGCGGAATGAACCCGGACCAGTTTATTGCAGACATTGAGACATGCAGTCCCGGCGTCGCCAGAACCCGTCTGCTTGCTCACTATGATATGTTTGAAATGCTGCAGAACTCCTCTTCCGGCAGCGGAAATCCGGTCGTTATTTCAGATAAGGAAGATGAGCTGATTTCGCATACCCGCGGCTACGGAAATTCCGAGGCAAGGCCGGAGGATTACCTGGACGAATTTTCGGCATATATCAAGGGTAACCTTAACAAAATTGCCGCGCTGAACGTCATATGTACAAGACCGCGGGATTTGACCCGTGAAGCCCTAAAGTCTCTGATGCTGACGCTGGACCGCGAAGGCTACACAACGCAGCAGCTGAACACGGCCATCTCTCAGCTGACCAATGAAGAAATGGCGGCAGACATTATCAGCCTGATCAGACGTTACGCCATCGGCTCGGTTCTGATCAGCCATGAAGCAAGGATCAGACGGGCTGTGGATAAGCTGCGCAAGGCTCACAATTTTTCCAAGCAGGAATTAAACTGGATACGCCGCATGGAGGATTATCTTATGAATGAATCTGTGCTGAATGTGCAGGTGTTTGATGAGGACAGCCGGTTCAAAGCGCATGGAGGATTTCCGAAGATCAACAAGGTTTTCGGCAATCATCTGGAAAATATTGTACTTGAATTAAACGAGTACCTTTATGACGATGGAGGACAGGCAGTATGACAACACAGGAAATCGTTTCAAAACTATGGAATCTCTGTAACGTACTCAGAGATGACGGCATTACATACCACCAGTACGTTACGGAATTGACATATATTCTGTTTCTGAAAATGGCAAAAGAGACCGGCGCGGAAAGCCAGATCCCCGAAAGCTACCGCTGGGACAAGCTCACCGCGAAAAGCGGCGTGGAATTAAAGAAGTTTTACAAGGAGCTGCTTACCTGGCTGGGTGAGAACTGCACCGGACGTGTTCGGGAAATATATCAGGGATCCGCCACCAATATCGACGAACCCAAGAACCTGGAAAAGATCATCACTACCATCGACGGACTCGACTGGTTCTCCGCCCGCGAGGAAGGGCTCGGAAATCTTTATGAAGGACTCCTGGAGAAGAATGCAAACGAGAAAAAATCCGGTGCAGGTCAGTATTTCACCCCTCGCGTTCTGATTGACGTCATGGTGCGCATGATGAAGCCACAGCCCGGCGAGCGCTGCAATGATCCCGCGTGTGGCACCTTCGGGTTTATGATTGCGGCAAGCCAGTACGTGAAGGATCATACGGATGACTTTTTTGAGCTTGATGCCGACACTGCAAAATTCGAGCGGGAAGAAGCCTTTACCGGCTGCGAGCTGGTTCATGATACCCATCGCCTGGCCTTGATGAACGCCATGCTCCATGACATGGATGGAGAAATTATCCTGGGCGACACACTCTCCAATGTCGGCAAAGCCATGAAGGGCTACGACCTGGTGTTGACAAATCCCCCCTTCGGCACGAAGAAAGGCGGCGAACGCGCGACCCGTGACGACTTCACGTTCCCGACCAGCAACAAGCAGCTGAACTTCCTCCAGCACATCTACCGCAGTCTGAAAGCAGACGGAAAAGCCCGTGCCGCCGTTGTCCTGCCGGATAATGTTCTGTTCCAGGACGGCGATGGCGAACGAATCCGTTGCGACCTTATGGATAAATGTAATCTGCACACGGTTCTGCGTCTGCCCACCGGCATCTTTTACGCACAGGGCGTCAAAACAAATGTGCTGTTCTTTACCCGAGGCAAGACGGATAAAGGGAATACCAGGGAAGTCTGGTTCTATGACCTGAGAACCAATATGCCCTCCTTCGGCAAGACCACGCCTCTCAAAAAGGAACATTTTGCCGGATTTGAAGCCGCCTATCGCGCGGAAGACCGCAGCGCTGTGACAGACGAGAGATGGAACAGATTTACCAGAGAAGAAATCGAGGCGAAGGGAAACAGCTTAGACCTGGGACTTATCCGTTATGATTCTCTGGTAGATTATAATGACCTCCCCGACCCTGTTGAAAGCGCAGAAGAATGTATTGCCAACCTGGAAGAAGCGATGGATTTGCTGAGGAGCGTTGTGAATGAGCTGAAATCTCTGGAAACGGAGGCGGAGTGATGGCGAAGAAAACGGTCGAAAAGGCATCTCCGTTTGTGCCGGTGGAGGAACAGCCGTACCAGGTGCCGGAGAATTGGTGCTGGGTAATTATAGGTAAAATAACAGATATTATTGGCGGAGGAACGCCACCGTCCGGTATGGCTACATACTATGAGGGTGGAACAATTCCATGGATTACACCAGCAGATTTATCAGATTATAATGAAGTTTACATTTCGAGGGGAAAGAAGATGATTACGGAACTTGGCCTTGAAAAATCATCTGCAAAAATGCTGCCAACAGGTACAGTTTGCCTTTCGTCGCGTGCCCCGATAGGTTATGTCGCAATTGCCAAAAATCAGCTATCGACAAATCAGGGATTTAAAAGTTTCTTACCATCAAAATGTTATCTTCCGCAATATCTCTACTGGTATTTAAAAGGAAACAAAGAACTTTTAGAATCAAAAGCGAGCGGGACGACATTTCTCGAATTGTCCGGGAAAAAGGCAGCTCAATTGCCGTTTCCAATAGCTCCGCTCCCCGAACAGAAACGCATTGTTGACCGCATTGAGAGTCTGTTTGCCAAGCTGGATGAGGCAAAGGAGAAGGTACAGGCGGCATTGGGCAGTTTTGAAACACGGAAAGCAGCGGTACTGCAAAGTGCATTTAACGGTCATCTTACAGAAAATTGGCGTCATAATAATGGTATATCAATTTCTACTTGGGATAAAACTACTATTGGGAACATTTCTGTGCTAATAACAAAAGGAGCTTCCCCAAAATGGCAAGGAGTTTCATACACAACCGACAAATCTCAGACATTGTTTATTACAAGCGAGAATGTCCGGGAAGGTTACCTTGATTTAGAAAAAGAAAAATATCTCGATAATAAGATTAACGAAATACAGGCACGTTCGGTCCTTTGCTATGGAGATGTTTTGTTAAACATCGTTGGCGCATCAATTGGAAGATCTGCAATATTTGACAGGCATCAACTTGCAAACACAAATCTAGCTGTTTGTATTATCAGATTAAAAGATGGCATTGAAAACCGTTTTATTTCATATTTTCTTAATTCGCCATTTGCTCAATATTTTTATTCTGATAAGAAGGTAGAAGTAGCTCGGGCAAATATCAGTTTAGGAGATATAAAGTTGATGCCTATTTCACTTCCAACAAAGGATGAGCAATTTGAAATCGTTCGACTTTTAGATGCTTTTTTCGACAAAGAAGCTGAGGCCAAAGCCCAGGCAGAGGCCGCCCTGAAATCCATCGACGCCATGAAAAAATCCATCCTCGCCAAAGCCTTCCGCGGAGAACTTGGAACGAATCATCCGGAGGACGAAAGCGCGGAGGAACTCTTGAAGCGAACATTGGCATGATGCCAGACGCCATACGGCGAGAAAAAGTTAGCAACCACCAGTTCAACTGGTGGTTTAATTTTAGCCCTCCAAAAAACCATTGTTATTGCTCGCCCCAAAATGCCTTGTTCCACTTACTTTACATTTCCAGATGTCTGTCATATATCATCAGTGTGCTTCTCCCTTTCAGATGTATCATTTATTTGACAAAAAGTTCCGCCTTTTATCAGATTTTTTCATCTATTGCCGTTTCAGTTTTTTTCCTGATCTCTTCCACCAGTTTATACACTGTTGTACATGGACACATTTCTGATGGTATATTGACGCCATTTCTGACATGTTCCTGTAGCCTGTTTTCCGCAATCGTAATGGCAGATGCTTCGTTGCCATACTGATTTAGGATAGCGTAAATATTTTTGTTTGCCTTCCGATATTCGTTCCCAGTCTTTTTTTCATAAATTGCAGCAAATCCTCTACAACACTGAACAGAATCCTGATAACCATGCATTCTGCCAAAATATGCATCAAACCAAATCTCAATGCAGGGATTAGACCATCCGGCATTCACTCCCTGTGTTTTTGCGTCTTCTATGATCTTATTGAAATTTACCACTTCATCTCGGTCAAAAATGATCCAAGGTTCTCCATATTGCGGTTCCAGTGACGCCTGCTCCATGCAGGCATCAACCAGTTTTTCTGTTTTTGCCTTTGTAACTTTAATCACAATACGTCCCTGCATTTCATTGGGTAAAGAGTCCCTGAGTCCACGGATATAGTTTCCCTCTGTCGCATCTGTGTCCGTCACTATAAAGTAATATCCCAGATCAGGAACTCTTTTACGAAAATTCTCCCGCTTCTTTCGCTGGCCATTTCGCTCTGCTCTAGCCATTTTTTACCTCCCCGAACATATCAAAACATTTCAAAGTCGGTATGGCACCATATTTTCCCAGCAGATAATTCTTCTCATAGCTCTCATCTTTTCGAATTTTCACCCCATCAGCATCCACAAAATCAGCCAGAGAATACAGCGTTGTGACCCCATCCGTATCTTTCTCTGTAAACCAGATTTCATCACGCCGTAGCAAATTTGTTGAAAGCTGCCAGGAGTCATGTGTTGTAAAGACCAGCTGGGCATGGTTCTTATTGATTTCCGGATTCAAAAACGTGATCAGGAATGTTCTGACCAGCAGAGGATGAAGCCTTGCATTTAGCTCATCAACAAACAGAACGCCTCCTCCTTCCAATGTATCCTGCACGACCGGATACAGGGCAAACATCTTTAGCGTTCCATTGGATTCTTCTTCCAACGGTATCGATGCAGTTCCTCCGCCCTTCGCACGATGCACCGCATTGATTTTTACATATTTTCCTTCTTCACCTTCCCCTTTGCTCTTTTCCACCTGGAAACCAATAATCGATGGATCAAAAGATGCAAAATATGTGATAATATTGTCTTGTACCGCCTTATCATCTGCAAATCCGTCTGGGATAACAGAAGACAAGAACGCATTCTCATAAGGATTTCCAAAGTCAGCAATATTTGCACTGTAAAACCAATCTCTTACGACCTTCAGTTTTGCCACTTTTAACTTTGCACCCAATGAAACCAGCAGAGTTTCTTTCTCCAGCGCAATCTTCAAATTTTCCCGGCTTTTTTCCGGAATGCCGGAAAGATCTAACTCCTCTGCGCTGCGGTAAAATATCTGTTTATACTTTCTTGCAGATTTTGCCTTATAATTCAACCATTCCTCTACCACACCGTCTTTACCAAGGGTAAATCCGTAATTATAACTCCTGTATCCGTGTTCCTCGGTATCCATATAATAAACTTCAAATAACGATTCTTCATCTTTACTGGACGTATCAAACAGAAATGGTGTCTTCCTGATCTTCCGTTTTTTTGCTTTTTTATCATCTAAATCACCGCCATAGGAAAATGACTCTAATACATAAGTCATCATAAAGCGGAATGCTTCTATAATATTAGATTTTCCACTCGCATTTGCTCCAAATATAGCCGCTACCGGTAATAGCTTCTCATACCCGGCAGAAATTACTCTATCCGAATGTTCAGAAATCGAGGTCGCAGAAAGATCCAGGATCGTATCGTCACGGAATGATTTATAGTTTTTGAATCTGAATTGAATTAACATGTCTTCCATCCTCCTTCATCAACTATTATATGCAAATTTCCATATAAAATCAACAGGATTTGGAGATATTTTCTCATTTATCTGCTTATTATTGATTTTCGCTGGGTATTTTATTTAATGAAGGCGAAGGCGAATGAGCAGGACTTAAAAAAACAAATCCATTATGGCTTGTGTGACGAACACTTTTGAGTATAATGTTTAATTGAAGGATTTGTTCCGCCTGTAAAAATGATGGTGTGCCGCAGCCCGTTTACACAATCAATCCCAGCGATATTATGATTGAATTTACCGCGCCGGAGGACAGGGTTATTCGTTCTGCCAGGGTGACTGATAGGGTGACTGATCCGGTAACTGATAACGAGCGCGCTTTACTGTTACTTCTTTCCGAAGACCCAGGATACACCATGCCACAACTTTCAGAGAAAAAGGGAAAGTAAAAAAAGAAGGGTTGAATTGTGGAATCATACAACAATGAATTAATGGGACACATGAAGGTTTCCCGCGCAGTCTTTAAAATGGCTGTTCCAAGTGTAATCAGCAGTCTGGTTACCGTAATTTATAATATGGCTGACACCTTTTTCGTGGGTCAGACCGGAGATCCGCTTCAGGTTGCGGCTGTCAGCCTGACGAATCCCATTTTCATTCTTTTGATGGCCGCGGCGAATATGCTCGGTATGGGTGGCAGCGCGGTAGCGTCGATTGCGCTTGGAAGAAAAGAAGATACCCGCGCCAAAAATGTATCGTCCTTTGTGTTTTATGCTTCGCTGGTAATAGGAATCACAATCACGTTGATCCTGCTGATTTTTATGAATCCAATATTGACGCTGTTCGGTGCGGATGCGGATACATATGCCTTTGCACGTGGCTATACCATTCATATATCCTACGGCGCGCCGCTCATCATCTGGTCCGCTGTCTCTGGAATGCTTCTCAGGGTGGAAGGCGCCAGCAAGGAAGCTATGATCGGAAATATGACAGGGACAGTTACAAACATTATTCTTGATCCGATTTTTATTTCTGTGTTTGGCATGGGAGCAGCAGGCGCAGCGATGGCAACTACCATCGGAAACGCGCTTGCATGTGTATACTATCTCTGGTATTACCTGAAGAAAACAAAGCTGCTTTCAATCAGTCCAAAATATTTCAACTGTAAAAGTCAGGTGATGAGTAAAGTATGTACGGTTGGATTGCCGTCAGCAATTTTTTCAGCGTTGATGAGCGTTTCCACGATTATTTTAAATCAGATCCTTGTGGCATATGGAAATTCAGCTGTGGCAGCTATTGGCATTGTATTCAAGGCGAATATGTTTATAACCTTTTTGCAGATGGGAATTGCGAATGGAGTCCAGCCGCTTCTGGGCTATAATTATGGAGCGTACAATATGAACCGTTTTTTCGATATAGAGCGGTTCACCAAGATTTGCTGTATCGTTACAGGAACTCTTTCCGTACTCTTCTTTTGCGTATTTCGTGAACAGATTATCCGGCTTTTTATCAATGACGATGAGGTTGTGAGATACGGGGTGCAGATGCTGACGGCCTACATGATTTCCGGGCCATTTATAGGACTTCTGTTTGTTAATATGAATGGGATGCAGTCAGTAGGACACGCATTCCCGGCTACGATTCTCTCGCTGCTTCGGCAGGGGATCCTGTTAATCCCGCTTTTATATTTGCTTAATTCTATTTTAGGCCTGAAGGGCGTAATCTATGGTCAAAGTATTACCGATTGCGCCACCGTAATTTTATCTGTTATATTGTGGCACAAGGTAAAATCCTCGATTTAACAGAAGCAGGCCTTTCACGTTACTTAAAAGTGTGCAGATGCACAAAAAATGGGAATGAAATATTTTCTTTTGAATGAGGAGAGCCTGGAGTTCTGATATTCAATAGTCTAAGAAGGAAAGGGCGCCTTAGGCGCGGAGGTGCTCCTTTTTTGAGTGCGCCGAAAAGAATAATGATAGGGTATTGACAAAAACCGATCATATGGATATACTGGTGATAGAAAAAAGCGAAAAACCAATCATTTCATATAGGGGACAATATACTGAGTATTACGATCGAAGAAATTGAGAAATACCTGTCAGAGGTAAAGGAAGCGGTTAAAAATAACCGCTATAGAATTGACAGAAATAAAAATCGACAGGCTAATATAGATTTGTTTCTGGATTATGTAATAGATGAGAACGGAGCAAAAGACATTCTGCTTAATCTGACGGCGATGGATTTTTCTGAAATATTACATAATGAGCATAAAGGCTTTGAGCATGAATTGCTGTATGTATTTGGCAAGGATGTGAAACTTTTGGAGAGAACAGGCGATGAAGAAAAGACAGTTTCTCTTTATATAAAGTTTAACAAGCTGGAAAACCGCTATGTTGTGGTGATTTCATTTCATGAGCAAAGGTTTCCACTCAGCTATTATTTTAAATAGCGCTATTATAAAAAATGGAGGATATCAAAATGGAGGAAAGAAAAAAAACAGAGTTCTGCATTGAATGCAGAAAAAATACGGAATATCTCCTGAAGAAAAAGGATATTCCCAAAATTGTAAAAGGAAAGAGTTATCTTTTCAGTATTACTGTTGCAGTTTGCTCTGAGTGCGGAGAGGAAATGAGTCTGCCAGGGCTTATTGATAAAAATATTCAGGAAATGGATGAACAGTACCGGGCTGCAGAGAGTATTGTGACGGAAGATGATATTAAGAAGCTGATGAAGGTTTATAAGATTGGAAAAGCTCCTCTTTCGCTTGCGCTGGGATTTGGAGAAGTTACAATTTCCAGATATCTTTCAGGCCAGATTCCTTCGAAGGAATATTCAGATGTAATGAGGAAGGCTTTGTCTTCACCTGCATATATGAAAAGATGCCTGATTCAGAATAAGAATAAGATTGCAGATGCCGCATACAAAAAAGCAATGGAGGCAGTATTACAGCTGGAGGGTCTTTTCTGTGTGTCTCAAAAGATGTTAAGAGTGATTTCCTATATATTTGAAAGTCTTGAAGAAGTTACGCCGTTGATGCTTCAAAAACTTCTGTATTTTGTTCAGGGATTACATCTGGCATTATATGACAGAGCAATATTTACAGAGGATTGTGAAGCATGGGTTCATGGCCCGGTTTTTGCAGACGTTTATGACTTGTTCAGAGATTTTAAATATAATCCAATTGAGGACGCCAGATTTGCCATGTTTGATGGGAACACCGAATCATTGACGGATGATGAAAAAAGGGTGATAGATCTCGTAGTAAGAACATTTGGATTGTATGGGGGAAAAGTGCTTGAAAGAATAACTCATAATGAAAAGCCATGGAAGGAGGCCAGGAAAGGATATTCAGATACGATCCCATCACACGAAATTATTTCAAAAAACAGTATTCAGGAGTACTATAAGGAAGTAAATGAAAGATATAAGATTGATTCAGAAGATGGGCTGATTAAATATATTAGTTACATGCGCCAGGCTATAGCTTGAATATGTGGCAGCAGAAATGCTTCAGCATAGAAAACCGGAGCCCAAAGCCCCGGTAATCCCTTGTCAAAGAAATACAATGACATAGTGTTCGCACCATTATGATAACAAAGTATTTTTTCTTCGGCAAGAGAAAGTTTGCGAAAGGAGGAAATATTATGGCGGTACATCATGGCGGAAAAGTTGGTAAAGCTGGAAAAACGCTGGCTAACCATAAGGCAAATTATCACAGTAAATAAGTGATATAGACGAAGAGGCATCAAAGATTCAAATTAATGAACTTTGATGCCTCTCTCTTTTCTAATCTTTCCTGTAAAACATGGTTTCATACCCGTCGGCGCGGAGCAGCAGTCCGGG